>NZ_CP041659.1:1609106-1918212 GCF_007998985.1 Sphingomonas xanthus | reverse complement strand
TAAGTATGGCGCGTTGACCTACCTCGACGAAGTCCATGCGGTAGGCATGTACGGGGAGCATGGGGGCGGCATTTCGGAACGCGACGCCGTCGCCGACCGGGTGACTATTATCGAAGGCACGCTCGGCAAGGCATTTGGCGTGATGGGTGGCTATGTCGCTGCCGACAAGAACATCATCGACTGTATCCGCAGTTATGCACCGGGCTTCATCTTCACCACCTCGCTGTCGCCGGTGCTGGTCGCGGGCGCGCTCGCCTCGGTCCGTCACCTCAAACAGTCGAGCGACGAGCGGCTGGCCCAACAGGCCGGAGCGGCGGCGCTCAAGGCCCGTTTCGCCGAAGCCGGCCTGCCGGTGATGGAAAGCGTGACCCACATCGTCCCGCTGCTGGTCGGCTGCCCGGTCAAGGCCAAGCGGATCAGCGACATCCTGCTCGCCGAATATGGGCTCTACGTCCAGCCGATCAATTTCCCCACCGTCCCGCGCGGCACGGAGCGGCTGCGCTTCACCCCCGGACCCAATCATAGCGACGCGATGATGGATGAGGTGACGGCGGCGCTGGTCGAAATCTGGGGCCGGCTGGAATTGGAACTCCGCCGAGCGGCCTAACCGGGCATCGGATAGCCATGATTGGCCAGCGGCAAGTCCCATTCGGCCTGGAGCTGGGCGTTCCCGTCAGCATAACGACGATCGATGAAGGCGCGATGCGCGTCGCTTAACAGCGGCCGGCGAGGTTCGTCGCGCCGCGGGGCGATACGGTCGAGCCAGACCCAACGCTTCTTGTACCATTTTTTGATGTCGAGCAGGTAATGCTTGTCCGGTACTGAATGCGGGGTCAGCAAATTGAGCCGGCGCAGCCACGTCAGGCGACGGCCGGTCAGCGAGGCATTGACCCGGTCAACCTCCAGCCCGCCGGTGTCCACCCGGAGGTCATGGGTCCTTGCAAACCGCTGCAGGAACTCGCGCTGACCAGCGGCAAACTCCTCGTAGAGATGGACGCTGACCGCCTCGCGGCCGAAGAGCTGCCGGTAGAGGCCCAGCAACGGGTGATAGGCAAAATGGTCAAACGAGAAGTGTGGTGACTTGTACCAATATTTTCCAATCCCCACCGACGCCTTGCCGAGGTGCAGATAATCGTCGATCGAGTGGGTACCGCCGCCCCGGATATATTGGGCGTAGGACGCTTCGATGACGGCCGGCTGCGACCGCAGGAATACGACGATCTGCGCATCGGGAAAGACGGCCTTCAGCCGATGCGCGACTTCCTTGGGAACCAGCCCGCCGAACCCGCCATTGTGCAGGTAGCCGCTGAGATTTTCCTCGCAGATCAGCAATCGCCGGCCCGCCGCGAAATTGGTGAAATGGGCGCGGACGTCATCGGCATCAAAGGAAAAAGCGTCTGGTTCGATCAGCAGCTCGCGCGCCATTGCGCGGTCCACGAAGGCCGCACCTTCGACCGCCGGATAGAAGCGCTGCTGGAAAAAGGTAGTGCCGGTGCGGTGGTATCCGATGTGGATCAGCGGGCGCGTCATGGACTTGGCCATAAGCCTCCTTCGCACAAAGCAAAAGCCTGCGGTTGATGCTGGCGAATCTCGCCGCGCTGGCCTAGGGATGCGCCATGCCTATCGCCCTTGCCGCCGACCATGCCGGATATGTGCTGAAAGACGAGCTTGCAGCCTGGCTGCGGGACTCCGGTCACGAGGTGCTCGACTTGGGCACCAACAGCGCCGACAGCGTCGATTACCCGCAATTCGGGGCCAGGCTTGCGCACGCCGTGGCAAGCGGCGAAGCGCAAAGCGGAATCGTCGTATGTGGGTCGGGAATTGGTATTTCGATCGCGGTCAACCGCAATCCGGCTTGCCGCTGCGCACGGGTCGACGACCCGCTGTCGGCTGCACTGGCGCGCGAGCATAATGACGCAAATGTGCTGGCGCTCGGCGCCCGACTGGTCGGGCCGGACATGGCCAAGGCCTGCGTCGCCGCGTTCCTCGGAACCGAATTCGCCGGCGGCCGCCACCAACGGCGCGTCGACCAGCTATCCAACCTTTTGCAGGAATCCGATTGATGGCCACTGCGCCCGACCTGACCGACGTCCAGCCGTTGGGCTTCTTCACCGAACGCCTGGCTGAAGCCGATGCCAAGGTGGCGGAGGCCATCAAGGCCGAGCTGGAACGCCAGCAGAGCCAGATTGAACTTATCGCGTCTGAAAATATCGTCAGCAAGGCGGTTCTGGAGGCGCAGGGATCGGTCCTCACCAACAAATATGCCGAAGGCTATCCGGGGCGGCGCTATTATCAGGGCTGCGCGCCATCCGACGCCATTGAGACGCTGGCGATCGAGCGGGCCAAGCAATTGTTCGGCTGCGGCTTCGCCAACGTCCAGCCGCATTCGGGCGCGCAGGCCAATGGCGCGGTGATGATGGCGCTGCTGAAGCCCGGTGACACCATCCTCGGCATGAGCCTCGCCGCCGGTGGCCACCTGACCCATGGCGCGCCGCCGGCCCAGTCGGGCAAATGGTTCGACGCCGTCCAGTACGGTGTCCGCCAGGACGATCACCTAGTCGATTTCGACGAGGTCGAGCGGCTTGCCAAGGAACATCGGCCCAAGCTGATCATCGCGGGCGGCTCGGCCTATCCGCGACACCTTGATTTCGGCCGCTTCCGGGCGATCGCCGATGAGGTCGGCGCGATCCTGATGGTTGACATGGCCCATTTTGCCGGCTTGGTCGCGGCGGGAGAGCATCCGACCCCGTTCGGCCATGCCCATGTCGTCACCACCACCACCCACAAGACGCTGCGCGGTCCGCGCGGCGGCATGGTGCTGACCGATGACGAGGCAATCGCCAAGAAAATCAATTCGGCGGTTTTCCCCGGTCTGCAGGGAGGGCCGCTGATGCACGTCATCGCCGCCAAGGCGGTAGCCTTTGGCGAGGCGCTAGAACCGGGTTTTAAGACCTATGCCAAGGCAGTTATCGCCAACGCCCAGACGCTGGCCATGCGCCTCAAGGAGCGCGGCGCGGACCTGGTTGCCGGAGGTACCGATACCCATCTGGCGCTGGTCGATCTTCGCCCGCTGGGCCTTACCGGCAAGGACGCCGACACAAGCCTGGAACATGCGGGAATCACCTGCAACAAGAATGGCGTTCCGTTCGATCCACTCCCGCCAATGCAAACCAGCGGCATTCGCGTGGGATCGCCTGCCGGCACCACACGCGGTTTCGGTGAAGCCGAATTCCGCGACATAGCCGACATGGTCGCCGACGTGCTGGAGGGGCTGCAGGCAAATGGCGCCGACGGCAATGGGCGCGTCGAGGCTGCGGTCAACGACCGGGTGCGCGCTCTTTGCGCTCGCTTCCCGATCTACCAGCGCTAGGGGCTTGACGCATTGCGCTGCCCATTTTGTGCCCATGAAGACAGCCAGGTGAAGGACAGCCGCCCGTCCGAGGACGCGGCGGCGATCCGCCGGCGGCGCCAATGTGAGGGCTGCGGCGCGCGCTTTACCACCTTTGAACGCGTCCACCTCAAAGACCTGATCGTGGTCAAGAAGGACGGCAAGCGCGAACCCTTCGATCGTGCCAAGCTGGAGCGAGCGATCGGCCACAGCTGCCGCAAGCGGGACATCGACCCAGCCAAGGTCGACCAGTTAGTCAGCGGCGTTCAGCGGCAGATGGAAACTCTGGGCGACGAAGTCAGCACAATTCGTATTGGCGAGGCGGTGATGGCGGGCCTGAAGGCGCTCGACCATGTCGCCTACATTCGCTTTGCCAGCATCTACAAGGATTTCCGGGAACCGGGCGATTTCGCCGAGATTGCAGAGCGGGTCGGCAAGGAAGTCCTGCCCGGCGACAGCAGCAAGCTTTTGTAAGTGGCCCAGCCGCCGGTCATCATCCTCGTCCGCCCGCAGCTCGGCCAAAATATCGGCAAGGCGGCCCGGGCGATGCTCAATTTCGGCCTGACCGAGATGCGGCTGGTCGCCCCCCGCGACGGCTGGCCCAACCCCGACGCCGGGCCTGCCGCGAGCGGAGCCGACGCGGTGCTCGAGCAGGCCCAGGTCTTCGCGACCACCGCCGAGGCGGTCGCGGACTGCAGCCTGGTGTTCGCTTCCACAGTCCGCCGGCGCGACCTTGTGGTGCCCGTTGTTGGACCGGAAGAAATGGCCGGCCAGATTCACCGCTGCGAAGGCCGCAGCGCCATGCTGTTCGGGCCCGAGCGGTCGGGCCTTGAAACCGCCGATGTCGCGCTGGCGACCTCGATCGTGACAGTTCCGATCAACCCCGAGTTTGGCAGCCTCAACCTTGCCCAGGCGGTGATCCTGCTCGCTTATGAATGGTCGCGCGGAGCGCAGCTTTCACAGCCGACCGCCAAGGAGATCGAGCCACCGGCGACGATGGGCGAGCTCGAAGGATTGATCGGCCAACTCGATGTGGCCCTCGACGAGCGCGGCTATTACCACCCGCCGTCCCGAATCGAGGCGACCAAGGCGACGTTGCGCACCATCCTTACCAAGCCCAAATGGAGCAGCCGCGAAGTCCAGGCGATGCGCGGCGTCGTTCGCGCGCTGGCAGAGCCGCCAAGGCCGAAGGGCTGATTGGCGGCTAAAAAACTGTTAAGCTCGCCCGGTAGCGATCCGAAAGGGCAAAACCCATGTCTCTCTTTCCTGCACTTGCCATCTATGCGCTGCTGGCATCGAGCCCGGCTACCGCGGAGCCAGCCGCCCAGGGCGAAGCGGTAACAAGCGAAGCCCGGTCGGAAGACGCCGGCGATAAAATGGTATGCAAGAGCAAGCGCGATCACCGCACCGGCAGCAACATGCGCGCGGGCCGCGAATGTCGGACGGCCGCCGAGTGGAAAGAGCGCGAACGCGCCGCCCAGAGGGAGCTCACCCGGCTTCGTGACAAGCAGCAGACCCCGGGCAACGCGCTCGGCCGTTAGCCGCTACTCGCCGCTCCGAATCTGGTCGAACTGGGCCAGTTCGTGGGCGATCGAGCTTTCAATCAAATCCTCGTAAAGCCGCGCCGTCAGCGCGCGGTCGACTCCAAGCCGGCCGGCCTCGGCATCGACCTTGGTCTTGACGTCGGCCTTGCGCCATTCGTCGCGCACCGCACTGCGGTCGGGCTTGATCCGGGCGGCGGCGTCCATATAGCCGAATCTGCGGCGCAGCAGGGCGACAATGCGCCGGTCGACATCGTCAACCCCGGCGCGCACGTCGGTCATGGTCTGGCAATCGGCAGGGTCGAGGATGTCGCTCATGACCCCGGCCATGCCAAAAGCCGCTTGTCCTTGCAAAGCTTGACGATTCGCGGCTGCCCGGCTAGGCGCGCGGTTCGCAATTGACCCTGCACGTCCGGTGAAGCGGTGGTCGCGGTTGGCAACAGGCCTTCCGGTGCGGTCCGGATACGAACGAAGAAGCAAATTGGAGAAATCGCATGTCGAAGCGCAGCAGCGCCAAGTATAAGCTCGACCGCCGCATGGGCGAAAACGTCTTCGGACGTCCCAAGAGCCCGGTCAACCGCCGCGAATATGGTCCCGGCCAGCACGGCCAGCGCCGCAAGGGCAAGATGTCGGACTTCGGCATCCAGCTGCGCGCCAAGCAGAAGCTCAAGGGCTATTACGGCGACGTCACCGAAAAGCAGTTCAAGCGCACCTTCCAGGAAGCGTCGCGCATGAAGGGCGACGCCAGCCAGAACCTCATCGGCCTGCTCGAGCGTCGCCTCGACATGGTCGTCTATCGCGCCAAGTTCGCGCCGACGATCTGGGCCGCGCGCCAGCTGGTCAGCCACGGCCACATTCGCGTCAACGGCGTGAAGTGCAACATCGCCTCGCGCCGCATCGCGGTCGGCGACGTGATCGAACTGGGATCGAAGGCGCAGGAAATGGCGCTGGTGATCGAAGCGCAGAGCCTCGCCGAGCGTGACGTTCCCGATTATGTTTCGCCCGACGGCACCTCGAAGGTCCAGTTCACCCGCGTTCCTACGCTCGACGAGGTGCCCTACCCCGTCCGCATGGAACCGAACCTGGTTGTCGAATTCTATTCGCGCTAATCCGGGCACCAGCTCCAAGCATTAAGGGCGGCCTTCGCGGGCCGCCCTTTTTATTTCTTACTTGCCGATCGTCCGGTCCAGCAACTCGCCCATCTTGGTCAGCATTTCGGCCCGCACAGAGCCATCTTCAAGATAATGGTCGAGCCCTTTATACTGCAGGAACTGAACGTCCGCGCCCCGACCCTGCAGCGCCTCGTTCATCCGGACGCTGTGCCTGACAGCGACATTGATATCCATATCGCCATGAACCAGCAGCACTGGAGACTTGATCCTTGCGCTGTTCTGCAGTGGCGAACCGGCCCGGACATGGTCCCCGGCGCCGATGAATGCCCTGGTCAGCTCCTCGTTGGTGAAACCGGCGGCGTCGGCCTTCAACATCATCAGGTCGGTCACCGGGGCAATGGCAACGACGGCCTTGAACCTGTCGGGCGTCAGGGTCGCGGATTGGAGCGCGGCATAACCGCCGTAAGACCAACCGACGATGGCAATCCGGTCGGGATCGGCAATGCCCTGGGTGACCAGATAATCGGCGGAATCGGCAATGTCGGACATTGCGCTCTTCCAGTCACGGAAGGCGTTCTCGCCTAGATGTTCGCTGCCATAACCCGCCGATCCGCGAAAATTGGGCTGGATCACCGCATAGCCTCGCGCAGCGAGGAATTGAGCCAACCAGTCAAATCCCCAGTAGTCACGAGAGCTTGGGCCACCATGCGGTAGCACCACCGCGGGACGGTGGGTTTGCGGCCCGCCTTTCGCCATGGTCAGATAAGCGGGAATAATGGCGCCGTCCGCCGCGCGATAGGTGATCGGCTTGACCGGTGCCAGGGTTTGGCCTTCCAGCTCTTCACGCGAAACCATGATTGGTTTCATCTGTCTTGTCGCGCGATCGAGCAGGTAGAAGACACCCGGATCAGTGTCGGCGCTTGCGTGGACTAAAAGGGTCTTGCCGTCTTCCGACGCGCTGACGAAATGGATGAGCGGCGTGTCTGGCAGCGCCTTGGCCAAGGCCGCCGCCAGCTGGTGGTGTTCGACATCGAAATAGACCGTGTGGCTGCGCTCGTCAGTATAGGTGTAGCCGATGACCGGGTGCCCGTCCCCGAGGCGGACGACCCCACCGATATCCACTTTGTCGTTGCTGGCGACGAGGGTCTTCCACCGGCTGGCATCAAGCGTGATGCGGTAAAGGGCGTCGCGACCGTTCAGTGATTCCAGCACGTAGACGGAATTGATCGATGCATCGACGGCGAGTGGCCAAATCCCGCTATTGTCACGTCGGTTGTACTGGCCGAGCTCCAGCCATTCCTTGCTCCCCGCCATGCGAAATCGATGCCGCGTGACGCCGGTCAATTGCTGCGCAGCGACTTCATCGACAGACAGAATCCGAACATTGCCGTTTCCGTCGGACAGGTAGCGCGAAACATTGTCGCGCGGTTTTTCCACCGGACTCGATCGCATCGTATTGAGGTCAATGCGGTCCACGCCAAGTCCGCTCGTCGAACTGGTGAGCCGGGTCCCCGTGTCATTGGCTTGCGGGACATAGGAACGCGCCATCAAGATCGACCCGCCGGATCCAGGAAGCCAGTCTATGATCGATCCGTCGAATTGCCTGACCTGGGCGTCGAACGATCGCCTGACGCCGAGTTCGCGCAGGTTCGAACCGTCGGCACCGACGCTGATCATCCGCGATACGCCGACCAGCAGCCCCTCGTAGGGAACGTTGCCGCCGTAACGACAAACGAGCCGCGCTTCGGACGCGAAACCGCACCAGTCGAGATTGTCTGGCGTTCCGCGCGACGCCAGCAATGTCGTCAACTTCGACGTATCGAGGTCAAGGATCTTCGCCATGGTGGCCGGACCAGCGCCAGCTGACAGAAATGCCACTTTGCGACCTGATGGAGACAGGTCGGCGCCAACCACCGTCTCCCTGGCCCCGAAGCGTTTCGCGGCTTCCGCGAGCGGCATGACTTGCGCAACAGATTGACTTGAAATTCCGGCCAGCAATGCGGCCAGCACGCAACTACGTTGGAACATCTTCCCCCCTTATTCGGCCGCGAAACAATGCCAAGGATCGATCAATCTGCAAGCCGATTGTTGGACTTCGTGATCGGCGCTGGTATCGCGCCGCCGATGACTCATCCTCCCCTCCCCGAATGGGCACCCCACGCCGCCGTGTGGATCGGATTTCCAAGCGCCGCCGACCTGTGGGAGGAGGATCTCGCGCCTGCCCAGGCCGAAGTTGCCGCCTTCGCGCGCGCGGTTCATGCCGACGGAGCCGGGGAAGCGGTATGGCTAGTCGCGGCAGACGAGAGCGCGGCGGCCGAAGCGCGGCGGCAGGCGCCGTTCGCCAAGGTCATCGTCGAGCCGTTCGGCGACATCTGGCTGCGCGATACCGGCGCGATCCTGTGCGGCACGACGGCCAGTTTCCGGGCGCAGGGCTTCGGCTTCAACGGCTGGGGCGGCAAATATGAGCTGGAGGGCGACGACAGCATCGGCGAACGGCTGGCCGCGGAAGCGGGCCTGCCCTACGCCAAGGCCGACTGGATCCTCGAAGGCGGGGCCATCGACGGTGATGGCAGCGGCACCTTCCTGACCACCGAACAGTGCCTGCTCAACCCCAACCGCAACCCAGGTTTCGACAAGGACGAGGTCGAGGAACGGCTCAAGCGCGACCTTGGCGCGAACCGCATCGTCTGGCTTGGCGACGGCCTCGTCAACGATCACACCGATGGCCATGTCGACAATCTGGCGCGTTTCGTGGCCCCAGGCCGTGTCGCCATTCCCGAAGCGGTTGCCGACGACCCCAATGCCTCCGCTTATGCCGACGCCGCTGAAATGCTGCTCGATGCCGACCTGGATGTGGTCGCCATCCCCTCCCCTGGCGAAGTGACCCGCGATGGCGAAATCGTGCCCGCCAGCTACATGAATTTCTATATCGGCAATGCCACCGTCGTTGTGCCCCTCTACGGCGCGCCCAACGATGATGCCGCGGTCGCCGCACTTCAGGACATCTTTCCCGACCGCCGCGTCATCGGCCTGCGCGCCGACCATCTGCTGACCGGCGGCGGAAGTTTCCACTGCATCAGCCAGCAGGTGCCCGCATGAGCCAGACGATCACCGTAGCCGCCCTCCAGCTCGCTTTCGGCACCGACACGGCGGAAAATATCCGCAACGTGTCCGAACTGGTCCGCGAAGCGGCCGGCAAGGGCGCACAGATCGTGCTTCCCCCCGAACTGTTCGAGGGCCCCTATTTCTGCCGGATCGAGGACGAGGGGCTGTTCGCTACCGCCAAGCCGACCGCGGCGCATCCCTCGGTGCTGGCGATGCAGGAACTGGCGCGCGAGCTCGGCATCTGGATCCCGACCAGTTTCTTCGAAGCCGACGGGCCGCACCACTATAATTCGCTGGCGATGATCGATCCCGACGGAAAGGTCGCCGGCGTTTATCGCAAGAGCCATATTCCCGATGGTCCTGGTTATGAGGAAAAATTCTATTTTCGCCCCGGCAACACCGGCTTCAAAGTGTGGGAGGGCGCGGACACGACGATCGGAGTCGGCGTATGCTGGGACCAATGGTATCCTGAAACCGCTCGGGCGATGATGCTGATGGGGGCGGAAATCCTGTTCTACCCGACCGCGATCGGCAGCGAACCGCATGATCCGGACCTCGACACCTCACGGCTGTGGCGCAGGGCGATGATCGGCCATGCCGTGAGCAATGTCGTCCCGGTGGTCGCCGCCAATCGCATCGGCACCGAGGAAGGCCAGCGCTTCTACGGCCACAGCTTCATTTGCGACGAGCGCGGCGACATGCTTGCAGAATTCGGGGCCAGCGAGACCGGCGTGCTGGTCGCGACGCTCGACATTACCCAAGCCAAGCGACACCGCGCCGCCTTCGGCTTCTTCCGCGACCGCCGGCCTGAGCTTTACGGCAGGCTGACGCAGGACATCTAAAGGTCGAGCGCCAGGTAAACGCTGTCGCAAAGCTCGTCGCCGATCTGCCACGTTCCCGCCACGCGGCCGGTTTCGACGAAGCCGTGGCGCCGGAGCAGCTCGAGTGAAGCGAGGTTGCGCGGATCGACGTCGGCGGTAAGCCGCGATGACGCGCCGATCGATCGGCGGCGGGCAATAAAGACCGCCATGGCTTCGCTGGCCAGCCCCTGCCCCCATTGATCGCGCGCCAGCTGGAAGCCTATTTCGGGCAACTGCCAACAGCCCAACTTGCCGATCACCCGGCCGCCGCGCTCAATGAGGAAGTCGTCGCTACCCGCTGGATCGGCGTCGACCATCGAGCGGAGCCAGCGTTCGGTCTGGTCGATTTCGCGGTGCGGCGCGGTCGACCAATAGCGCATCACCTCGGGATCGCTCATCACCGCATGGACATCGGCAAGATCGTCCATGCGCGCTCGGCGCAGCAATAGGCGCGGGGTGCGAAGCTCAACCATCCCGATCGGCGATCGCCCGCTCGAACACAGCTTCGAACATACCCGCGTCGAGCCGGCGCGTATTCTGGTTGTAGCGGCTGCAATGATAGCTGTCGTAAAGGGTCCGCCCGTCGGGCAGCGCATGGACCGCCCCATGGGCGAAGCGGGCGCGCGCGAGGGGTACGCTGAAGCTGCGGCACAGGGTGTCGTGCGCGACCTTGCCCAGCGCGATAAAACTGGTGAGCCGGGGCAGCTGCGCGATCGCGGTGAGCAGGAAAGGACGGCAGTTCGCTTCCTCGGCGGGCAGAGTCTTGTTCTGCGGCGGCAGGCATTTCACTGCATTGAGGATGATCGCGCCCTTAAGCCGCAGTCCATCGCCCAGATGCGCGGCATAGTCGCCCTCGCTCAGCCCGAAACGGGCCAGCGTGGCGTAAAGCAGGTCACCCGCATAATCGCCGGTAAAGGGCCGGCCGGTGCGGTTGGCGCCCTGCTTGCCGGGCGCCAGGCCGACGATCCCAAGCCAGGCCTGGGGGTCGCCGAACACTGGGACCGGCGCGTTCCACCAGTCGGGATGCTCGGCTCGACATTGATGGCGGAACTCGACCAGCCGAGGGCACAGCGGGCAGTCGCGCGGCGCTTCGGCGGTGGGCAGCGGCGACAGGTCGGCGGGGCTGGCGAAATCCATGCCGCCAGCCTAGGCGAGCGGGGATGAGCGAGGCAACGCATCTCTACGCCGTGGCGATCGGATCGAACCGCCGCCATATCCGCTTCGGGCGTCCGGCGGGGGTGGTTGCCGCGGCAATTGCCGAGCTCGACCGGCTGTTCGCCTTGTTCGATGCCTCGCCGATCGTCCTCAACAAGGCGGTTGGCGGCGCCGGCCGGGATTTCGCCAATGCCGTTGCGCTGGTCGAGAGTGTCCACGCGCCTGCCGCGATGCTGGCTGAACTCAAGGCCATCGAACGCCGTTTCGGGCGCCGCCCCGGACGGCGCTGGGGCATGCGGGTGCTGGACCTAGACCTGATCGCCTGGGACGGCGGCCGCCTTGTCTCGCGCAGCCTCACCATCCCCCATCCGCGGCTGGCCGAACGGAACTTCGTGCTGGGCCCTATGCGGGCGATCGCCCCCCATTGGCCGATATTGGGCGCGCTCACTGCTGAACACCTCCACTCACGTCTTGGCAAGCGGCGACCGGCAAGCTAACGGACCCATGCCCTGGTGAGGGCCGTTAGCTCAGTTGGTAGAGCAACTGACTTTTAATCAGTAGGTCGCTGGTTCGAATCCAGCACGGCTCACCAGGGCACCTCCCCCAAGACGCCCCGGTGGCATTTTTCCGTAATCGGAGGGTTCAGGAGCCCGCGCCGGCCTTTGCCGCGACTGCGGCGCTCGACGTTGACCGCGCGTCCCAACCGTAAACGTCCTTCGCCAGCGCTACTTCGCCGAGATGCGGTTGGGCAGTCAGGTAAGTGACATAGACCGGGACGCCCTGGGGAAGCACAACATGCTGTTCGGCATCCTTGGTCGGGGCCGAGGCATCACGCTGCAGCAACCAGCGCGCCAGTCGCTTCGCGTCCTCGACGCGGATGCAGCCGTTGCTGATGGTCCGCTGCGACTTGGCGAAATGTTCGCGCGTTGGCGTGTCGTGAAGGTAGATGCCTTCCGGGTTGGCGAAGTTGAACTTCATGTCGCCCATGGAATTATTGCCGCCCGGAAGCTGGCGCAGCTTGACGCTGGCGGTGCCGGCCGCGACTGCTTTCCAGTCCACGCTAGAGGCGGGAAGCACCTTGGCGTCCTTGCTCCAGCTGTCGACGACCTGGTAGCCGCTGCGCTTCAGATAGGCTTCGCCTTCCTTGACAACCCGCGCCGCGCTCTTGCGCGCCAGATGGTCGGGAACGTGCCAATAAGGGTTGAAGGTGGTGTACCAGATCACGCTGGCGATCATTGGAGTCGGCAGCCCAAGTTTGTCCTTGTCGCCGACAACAACCTTCATGGAATCGACCGGGCGGCCGTCTTCGTAAAGCCACAGCCGCGCAGTCGCCGCATCGACCAGCACAAACCGACCTTTGGCCGGGATCGAGCGGGCGCGTTCCATGTTCGCCATGTAGCGCGCGGCGTTGCCGCCGCCGGGCAGTTGGGATTCTTCGACGGCTTTGTCGCGCAGCCCGGCATATACCGGGTTGATGTCGGACACGCTCTTGAGGTGCTGGGCCAGCGACGGCGCGTTCAAAGCCTTGCTGAGGATCCCGAAGGTCGTCGGTGTAACCGGAGTGACCCATTTTTCGCCGTAGATCATGCCCGGCGTCGGAGCGCTGATCGTCTGGACATAGGCCACCCAGGCCGACGACATGACCCGCTCTGCATGCTGAACGGCCTTGGCGTCGCCGGTGCGGGCGGCGGCGAAGGCGGTCTCGACCTCGGCGGCCAATTGCGGGCCGCGCGTAAAGCCATCGACCGGCGAGCGGCGGAGAATGGAGATCAGCTGGGGCACGGCCTCGCCCTGGCCGGCGCGAAACCAGATCGGCGCATTGCGGCTGGCGTCATAATAGCGGGAAACGTCGCTGTTGGCCGGTGCAACCGACGGCACCACCGCGCTCGTCGTCGGCGCCTGTGCCGCGAGCGGTCCCGCGGTAACCAACGCCAATGCTGCAATTCCGGTATATTTCAATGTCTTTCCCCTCTCGGCCGACGTCCTACACAGGCCTATATTAACGCAAGCTGGCACCCGCAGTTCAAGTCGATCTGCCTCAAACAGCTGGTTAATGAGATGCTGTGGCGATGAGGCCACATCGTCTTTAGTTGATCAGCAACGCCATTCGGATGCCGTCGGCCAGGCGCGATTCCGGCAAGACGAAGCGGATCTTGCGGCTGGCGAAATCGATCGATACTTGGTCGAACGCGCGGATCGCGTTCATCCCCAGCAGGATCGCGGGCCTCCGGTCGAGCTTCAATTCCCGAAAGATGTGCGCGTCCGCAAAGGCCACCGCAAGCTCGTTTATCGCCAGCCCGCCGATGCGCAGACCTTGCAGTCTGGCCACTTCCGCAATGGTCTGTTCGCCGGTCACCGTTTCGATCGCGACCGGGTCCGGGAGCGTCGAGCCGCCTCGGCGCCGCAGTGCCTTGAGCGCGGCGAGGTTGGCGATGCTGATCTGGCTTCCGGTGTCGACCACTACCGCAATCTTGCGGCCGCCGAGTTCGGCGTCGGTGAAGATCAGCCGGCCGTTTCGCGATCGGGCACGAACAATAATCGTGTCGCCGTCCAGCCGGGCCACCGGCAGGCTCGCCGGCAGCACCGACATGGTGCCGCCCTTGAAATCGAACATCACGCGATGATGCTGGAGGCTGTCGATCCCCAGAAGTCCATCCGCGCCGATGTTCGATGCCTTGAGCGCCGGCGCATCCCCGGCCGCAAGCCGGATGTTGCTGACTGAAAGGCTCGGAATCCGCACCGTGCTCACGCGGTTGGCGCCAAGAACGCTGTGCACCACGGCGTCGCGTCCGCCGGCAAGGCCAAGCCGGGTCGCCAGTTCACGCGATATGACGGTGCGTTCGGATCCGGTGTCGACCAGGAAGCGATAGGGGCCCTTCCCGGCAACCGACACCGCAACCGTCATACGTTCGGTGCGGTCTTCACCAATCGCCACATGGTCGTAATTTTCCGCCACAAGCATCGCCGGTTGCGGTGCGGGGCTATCGGCATCGGCCCAGGCCGGCGTGCTCATCAGAACCAGGCCGGCTGCCAGTCCATGGCTTACGAAATGCATCGCGCGCTCCTGGACCCCTGACAGGTTGGTCCAGCTTGTGCTGCTATCCCCTAGGCGGTCGGACGGCAAGCAATTCCGCTGAAACCGCTTCGGAGCATCCATCAACCTGTTGGTAATTCATCTCGAACTACCATCGGCGCAGCAGGACGACCGAGGCCCTGGTTCATCAGCGCCCAGTCAATGCCGCGGTTTGTCGTGGAGTAAGTCGATTGGATCATCAGCCGGTAGAAACGACGCTCTATTCGCTGTCGAACAATGCTCCGACGGAGTCGGGGGATCGGCGAGAAGGCGATCGGCACATGACCTTGTTTCGGGTCGGCTCGATCCAGGTCGGAGACCGGCGCGAACTCTGCCTGATAAAGAATATCTCGGCCGGCGGGATGATGATCCGCCTCTACTGCACGCTTGATGTGGGCACCTCGCTCACCGTCGAGCTGAAGAGCGGTCAGCCCGTCAATGGGACGATCAGTTGGGTGCGCGACCAGAACGCCGGCGTCGCATTCGACCAGCCGATCGATGTGATCGACATTCTGTCCACGAGCATGGATGGTCCGAGGCCGCGCATGCCGCGGATCGAGACGGGCTGCCATGCGACATTGCGCGATGGCTCGACCGTCCTGCGCGTCGAAGCTCGCGATATTTCGCAAGGCGGCGTCAAGCTTCGCTGTGATACGCTCATTCCCGATGGCACCGATGTCGTTGTCAGCCTGCCTGGCTTGCCTGCACAGGCAGGGGTCGCTCGATGGAGCGACCAAGGCTTCATGGGGGTGACGTTCAACCGGCTGCTATCGCTTGGCGAGCTGGTCGCCTGGCTACACGCGCAGCGCGCTGCGCAGTGCTCCGCGGGCTAATCAACCCTTCAAGACATTAGGAAAGTCGCCAGAGCCATTGCTCGCCGTAACGGCGCTCATCTTCGCTCAGCTGGGACTTGAGGCCGGGACGGCGGAAATTGGGTTTGACCCGTGCACGAGGCACAGGGACGTGGCGCATCACCTGGTCGGGATCGAGTTTATGTTCGAAGCTGATCCCAGCGTGGCGGGTCTTGCACCATGCGACCTTCGCGGCAACGCTGAGGTCGCCCTTGCGGAACTGGATCGCTGAACCCTCGACGGGAAGCTTGTCACCTTCCACCAGCGCGCCCTCGGCACTGAGGTTGCGCAGCTTGACCGGCAGCGATGTGCCCGACAGTTCCAGGCTGGCCGCCATCAGCACGTTCGATCGACGCGACTTGCGATTCTGCGGGTTATTGCTCTCGTCCATCGGCCCGCTTGTAAGGCCAGACGGTAAAACTTGGTTTAACGTGTGAAGCGCAGCATCAAATTATTCGATGGCATCGCCAAGCGCTCGTCGAGCGTAAAACCATGGCGCGCCGCCAGCGCCGCGAAATCCTCGACCAGCCGAAGGCCCCAGCGCGGATTGCGGGCCTTTAGGCTGGCGTCGAAGGCAAGGTTGGAAGGCGCGGCTTCTACGCCCGCTTCAAGCCAGGGACCGTAGAGGATCAGGGGGGCGCCCTTCGCCAGGATTCGCGCCGCTCCCTCAACCAAGCCCACCGCGCTGTCCCAAGGGCTGATATGGACCATGTTCACACATAGCAGCGCCGAAGCCTCGCTGACCGGCCAGTGGGGGTCGCATACATCGAGCGGGACTGGCGGGCGCAGGTTGGACGGTCCCTCCTCCTTTGCCCAGGCGGCAGCCGAAGCCAGCGCCGCCGGGTCGGGATCGCTGGGCTGCCAGTCCAATGCGGGAAAGCGCCGGGCGAAGGCGAGCGCATGCTCCCCGGTGCCACTGGCGACTTCGAGCACCAGCCCATCGCCCGGAAGCCAACGATCGAGGACATCGCCGATCGGCCCGACGTTTCGCGCGGCGGCAGGGGCGGTCCGGCGCACTCCATCGCCAAGGTCGCCGACATTATAAGGCGGGAAGCTGGGCTCGCTCATGCCGTCTCCTTCGCTTCGCCCCAGTCGTGACGCGCAGTGTACCAGAAGATAGTCATCGGCAAGGTTGCGTAGAGCATTGCGGCGAACAGGCCGAAGCGGGTCATGGACACGATGATGGACAGAGCCCCCGTCGCAGCCATGATCAGCCAGATCCCCCGCTCGCCGCGCGAGTTGCAGCGTTCAGCATGGGTCAGGCCGCTTTCCCTCAACGTGTCGGCCCACAAGCCCGCCATGACCAGGGACATGGCGACGAACCCCGTCCCATAAACCGCGAACAGGCCGGACAGGCTGCCGCCGAAGCCCTGGCCCTGGCCGGTAAACCATAGGCCGGTGGCGGCGGCCATGCCGCGCAGCGGTTGGACATAGACGAGGGTGAGGAACACCAGCAGCAGCGTGAGGAACAGGGACAGGCCGTCGCCCTCCCCGCGCGCCTTGCGCCACCGCACATGGCCAAGCCAGAACATCGCCATTACCGCGAAGCCGAAGGCGAACGCCGGAATGTCGCCAAGCGCGCCAACTAGGGCATCGAAATTGTCGGGTGCCCGGGCGCCGCCGATCACCAGCAGCGAAATGGCAAAGGCAAAAGCCGCATCGGTAAAATTATCGAGCCGTTCGGTCATCGCTTCCCCCTCACGGCAAGCTTGTTCCCGCGTCCCGCCCGCCGATCAACCCCTCGCGAGCTTGCGGGCCCTGCGTTCGCGCACCAGCAGCCAGAGCAGCAGGCCAACCGGGCCGGCAAGGAAGGTGAGCATCAGGAACGGCGCCTGGGTCAGGCGGCTGAATGCCTTATTGTCCGCGTCCTTGGCGATCCACAGCCCGGCGAACAGGTCAAGCGCCAGATAATGGGTCCATCCGAGTACCAGTCCACCATCGCTCATGAAGAGGTTGCGCAGCCCCGCGATATCATAATCAAGGAAGTTAGGCGGAGGTGCGCCGGGCAGCCGGTTGGAGTCGAGCCACCCGGCGTGCATGCCGACAATCAGCATCACATAGGTCAGGCAAAGGATGCCGACGCCGGCGTAAAGTAGCATCGCGCTCGTCCGCGGCCCGCGCGGCAGGAACAAAATGACCGCCCAGGCGATGACTGCCACCCCGTTGGTGAAGCCGAAGAGCGCGTCCCAACTCATCAGCCGCCGCCATATTTCGCGCCGAGGCCGGTACCCGATCCGTCCGGAGCCGGCGTCTGATAGGCAAGCACCGGCTTGCGCGCTGCCAGCGTCTCGTCGAGGCGGCGGCGCGGGGCATGGACCGGCGCGGCTTTCAGCGCCGGATCGCCCGACTTGGCCTTGCCGGCAATCGAGCGGAGGGCGGCAATGAACTGATCGAGGTTCGCCTTCGACTCGGTCTCGGTCGGCTCGACCAGCATCGCGCCATGGACTACCAGCGGGAAATACATGGTCATCGGGTGGAATCCCTCGTCGATGAGCGCCTTGGCGACATCGATCGTGGAGAAGCCCTCGGCAAAGCCCTTATCGCTGAAGATCGCCTCGTGCATGCACGGGCCGCTAAAGCCAAACGGTGCATCCAGCACATCGTTAAGGCTGCGCAGAAGGTAATTGGCGTTAAGGACGCTGTCTTCGGCGACCTGCTTCAGCCCGTCCGCGCCATGGCTGAGTATATAGGTCAATGCGCGGGTGAACATTCCCATCTGGCCGTGAAAGGCGACCATCCTGCCAAAGGCTTCGGGGTGCTCCTCGGCGGCATGTTCTTCTTCCACCATCTTGAAGCTGCCGTCAGCGTAGCGCGCCGCATAGGGGAGCGGCGCATAGGGCGCCAGCGCTTCAGACAATACCACCGGACCGGATCCCGGCCCGCCCCCGCCGTGCGGGGTGGAAAAGGTCTTGTGCAGGTTGATATGCATCGCGTCGATGCCGAGATCGCCCGGCTTCACCTTGCCGACGATGGCGTTGAAATTGGCGCCGTCGCAATAAACAAACCCGCCCGCAGCATGCACCGCGTCGCTGATTAGCTTCATCTGCGGCTCGAACAGTCCGCAGGTGTTGGGATTGGTGATCATCACCGCGGCGACATCGCTTCCAAGTCGCGCCTTGAGCGCTTCAAGGTCCACTCGGCCTTCCCGGGTCGCCGGGATATTTTCGACCCGGTAGCCGCAGAAGGCGGCGGTGGCCGGATTGGTGCCGTGCGCGCTTTCGGGGACCAGCACCACCTGCCGAGCATCGCCGCGCGCCTCGAGCGCGGCGCGGATGCACAGCAGGCCGCACAATTCGCCATGGGCGCCGGCCTTGGGGCTCATGGCCACGCTGTGCATGCCGGTGAGTTCGATCAGCCAGAAGGCCAGCCGGTTGATCAGCTCAAGGGCGCCCTGCACCGTTTCCTGCGGCTGGAGCGGATGGATGTCGGCAAAGCCTGGCAGCCGCGCCATCTTTTCGTTGAGCCTCGGGTTATGCTTCATCGTGCAACTGCCGAGCGGGAACAGGCCGAGGTCGATGGCGTAATTCTGGCGTGACAGGCGGGTGTAGTGACGCACCGCTTCCGGCTCGCTCAGTCCGGGCAGGTCGACCCCGCCGCGCGCCAGGCCGCCAAGCCGGTTGGCGGCGGGCAAGGCTTCGATATCGACACCGGTCTGGTCGCGGCTGCCGATTTCGAACAGCAGCGGCTGTTCAAGCATCAGCGCCCGGTTGCCGGTCACCGTCGGCGCCGCTTCAGAACCGCTGGCTTCCGGAGAGGATGGGCGCCAGCCCGAGGGATTGACGGCAGTCACTGGCACACCTCCTTCAGCGCCGCCTCGAGCGCATCGATATCCGAATCGCTGACCATCTCAGTAACCGCGACCACCAACCCGTTCGCGAGTTGCGGTTCGCCGGGGAAGAGCCGACCGAGCGACACCCCGCCAAGCACGCCCTTTTCGACCATTGCATGGACCGCAGGCCGCGCTTCGACCGGAAGCTCCAGCGCGAATTCATTGAAAAAGCTGTCGTTGATCAGCCGCACGCCAGGGATCTCCGAGAGCCGGTCGGCTACCGCGCACGCGCGCGCGTGATTCACTTGAGCAAGCCGCGTCAGGCCCTTTTCACCAAGCAAGGTCATGTGGATCGAAAAGGCCAGCGCGCAAAGGCCGCTGTTGGTACAGATGTTCGAAGTCGCCTTTTCGCGCCGGATATGCTGCTCACGGGTCGACAGGGTCAGCACGAAACCACGCTTACCCTCGGCATCCACGGTTTCGCCGGCCAGGCGGCCGGGCATTTGCCGGACATATTTTTCCCGGGTTGCGAACAGGCCGACGTAGGGACCGCCGAACTGCAGGCCGACACCAATCGACTGGCCTTCGCCGACGACGATGTCTGCGCCCATTTCGCCAGGCGACTTCAGCGCCCCGAGCGCCACCGGTTCGGTCACCACCGCGACCAGCAGCGCGCCGCTGGCATGACAGGCATCGGCGATCGGCTGGAGGTCGGTGACGCGACCAAGGATATCGGGATATTGTACGACAACGCAGCTTGTTTCGCCGTCGATCGCGTCGATCAGCCGCTGGGCATCGGTCACGGCTTCGAGCGCCGGAAGCGCGGTCTCGAGCGTATCGCCGGTGAATTTGGCCATCGTCCTGCAGACGCTGACATAATGCGGGTGAAGGCCCGAGGAGAGGATCGCCTTCGACTTGCGGCTGATCCGCCGCGCCATGCCGATCGCTTCCCAACAGGCGGTCGAGCCGTCGTACATCGACGCGTTGGCGACCTCGCAGCCGAGCAGGCGCGCGACCTGGGTTTGGAATTCGAACAGCACTTGGAGCGTGCCTTGCGCGATTTCCGGCTGGTAAGGCGTGTAGGCGGTCAGGAATTCGCCGCGCTGGATGATATGGTCGACCGTCGCCGGGACATGATGCTTATAGGCACCGCAGCCAAGGAAGAAGGGCACCTCGCCCGCCACCATATTCTTGCGCGCCAAGGCGGTCAGGTCGCGCTCCACCGCCATTTCGCCGGCATGGAGCGGCAAGCCCTCGATCGGCGCCTTGCGAAGCAGCCCTTCGGGAACGTCGCAGAACAGGTCATCGACCGCGGCCGCGCCAATCTTGTCCAGCATTGCGGAGCGATCGGCATCGCTCAGCGGCAAATAACGCATGTCAGGGCTTCCTCATGATGAAGCGGAGGCGGACATAGTCCGCGATAGTGCTGCCGACCGTATCGGCGACGGCATCAGCGATCGGCTGGCGCTCCTCGTGCGGCACCCCCGCACGGTCGAGCCAGCCGGCGCGGAAGGTGAGCACCCATGCGGCGACGCCATGGGCCAGCTCGGTCGGCCGCTCGATAAGCCGGGCGTCGATGTCCTTGAACCCGGCCTGTTCGTAGACGGCAATGAATTCCTCAGGCGTCGGATACCAGTTGGAAGCATAGGTCGGCGGGCCAAAGCCGCGCAGCACAAGCTCATTGTCGAGCGCCTCGCGAAGCCGGGCCAGGTTGCCCTCCCCGCCCATTTCCCCGGCAAAGCGCCCGCCGGGCTTCAACGCGAACCAGATCGCCCGCGCCGCCCGTTCCTTGGCAAGAACCCAATGCAGCGTGGCGTTGGAAAAGGCCGCGTCGAACGCTTCGCCGAACTTCAGATCCGCCGCGTCCATCAGCCGGGCATCGAGTCCCTTGGCCTTGGCCGAGGCGACCATCGACAGGCTGTTGTCGATCCCCACGACATCCGCGCCGGCCTGCTTGATCTTGAGCGTCAGAGTCCCGTCGCCGCAGCCGACATCGAGAATATGCTCCCCGGACCTTGGCGCCAGCAGGTCGAGCGCCGCCTGCCCCAGCTCGGGCACGAAGCCGCCGATGCGGGCATAGTCGGCCGCGTCCCATTGCGAGGTCGAGGCGGGAACGTCGGTCAGAGCGTCTTCACCCACTCGCGATAGTCGGCTTCGCTCATCAGCCCTGCCAGCTCACTCTCGTCGGCCAGCTTCAACTTGAAGAACCAGCCCTCGCCCTCCGGGTCGCGGTTGATCAGCGAGGGGTCGTCGGCCAGCGCGCCGTTGCCCTCGACGACTTCGCCGGCGACCGGCGCATACACGTCGCTCGCGGCCTTGACCGATTCGACCACGGCGGCGTCATCGCCCTTGGCGAGCGAACGGCCCGCATCGGGAACCTCGGCGAAAACAATATCACCAAGCGCCTGCTGCGCATGGTCAGAAATGCCAACGGTCGCCACGTCGCCTTCGACGCGGATCCATTCATGCTCCTTGGTGAAATAAAGGCTCATTACGCAGCTCCCTGCTTGCGGTGGTAGCGGTGGGGGACGAAGGGCATCGGCGTGACCGAGGCCTGGAACAGCTTGCCGCGCTGTTCGAGCGTGAGCGCGGTGCCCTCCTCGGCCAACGCCGTCGCGACATAGGCCATGGCGATTGGCCGGCCAAGCGAGGGCGAATGGCCGCCGCTGGTAACCCTGCCGATCTCATTGCCTTCCCGGTCGAGCACCAGCGCGCCCTCGCGCACCGGCTGGCGCCCCTCGACGAGGAGGCCGACGCGCTTTTGCGGCGGGCCGTCGGCGAGCTGGCCAAGAATCCGCTCCGCCCCGGCAAAGCCGCCCTGTTCGCGGCGGCGCTTGGCGATGGCGAAGGTGAGGCCGGCCATGACCGGCGTGGTGTCGCAATCAAGGTCGTGGCCGTAGAGCGGCAATCCCGCTTCGAGCCGCAGCGAATCGCGCGCACCAAGGCCGATTGGCCTGACCCGCTGATCGGCGATCAGCAGATTCGCCAGCTTCTCGGCATGCGTCGCGGGCACCGACAGTTCGAATCCGTCCTCGCCAGTATAGCCCGACCGGCCGAAGCCCAAGGCCACGCCCTCCCAATCGCGGGAAGTGCCCTGCATGAAGCTCAGTGCGTCGCCAACGCCGGGAAACAGCGAGTCGATCACCGCCGCGGCCTCCGGCCCCTGCAACGCCAGCAGCGCGCGGTCAGTGAGATGTTCCAGCTTCACCCGCGCCGGCAACCGCTCCTCAAGGTCGGCGATGTCTCCATATTTGGTCGCCCCGTTGACGACCATATAATAGGCCTCGTCTCCGCCCTCGGGGGTGACGTTGGTGACCATCAGGTCGTCAATCACTCCGCCTTTGTCGTCGAGCAGCAGGGAATAGCGGATTCGACCGGGCTTCAGGCCGATGATGTCACCGGGCAACAGCGTTTCGAGCGCCTCGGCGACGCCGGTGCCGGTCAGCAACAACTGGCCCATATGACTGACGTCGAACAGACCGGCGTGGTTCCGGGTCCACAGATGTTCGGCCATGATGCCTTCATACTGGACCGCCATGTCATAACCCGCGAACGGAACCATCCGCGCGCCGCGCGCGCGATGCCAGCCGTCAAGCGGCAGAGTGGCCAAATTGTCCGTCGATTCCGTCATCCGCTCGCCTTTCGAAAGCCCGCCGCGCGAACGGTCGCCCGCTCCCGCTTGCAATTCGGGCCCCCTTCTGTCGCGGCGACCTGAGAGCTTTCCTCCAGCCGCGAGGCCAGAGTTACCCCTTCGGTGGTCCCTGCTTGTACAGGAACGCTTTCCAGAGCGTCGGCCAGGCGCGGTCCTTCAGCCTGAGAGATTCCGGGGGCGGTTGCTCCTTCGGCGCCCCGGTCGAACCGGGGTCTCTCCCGCGCTAGCCTTCCACCAGGACCGAAACCCCGACGGATGACGAGGCCGCTCTGACCGCCAGCCGCGATAGAGTCAATCAGCGCGTTGCGTTGTAGCGCAGCTGGTCCTGGGTCAATTGGAAGCCGATCAGATGTTCGAAGGTCGCTCGTGCAACGGCGTCGCGGACCTTGGGATCGGAAAGCGGATCGATCGCTGCGTCCGCGTCGCCCGAACGCCGCTCGCGTGTCAGTTCGCGGCGCACGTCTTCGGGAAGCGTTGCCGCGGCCCGCGAAACGCGGATAGTTGCCTGGCTGGAGGTTTGCGCGCGCTGGCTTCCTGCGGCGAAGTTCAGCGCGACATTGCCTACCTGCTTGGCAACCACGTCGGTGCCGCCCTGCATCGCGACAGTGAAGAAGGGCAGGACGACGCTGCGCGCAGCACCCCGGTCGCCGCGGGTCGCGACCACGTCGAAGGTCGCCGTCGAAATAATCTCGCCACCTGTATCGTCGCAGGTCGAACGGACATTGGTGATAGCAGCGGACACGTCGATCGCGGCGGCATCGGTGCGATTCGACGGATCGAACAGGGTGATGTCCCCGGTGGCCGCCGGAATGCCGACCTGCGGGCACATCGAACGGGTGACGTAAATGCCGCCCTGCGCGACCTCGCCCTCACGCGAGCAGGCCGCGGCCAGGAGAATCAGGGCAACGGCGGAAAGGCGGCGCTTCACGATGATCTGTTCCTTCAAACGCAGGATGCAATGTTGGCTCGTTCATAGGAAGCGCCTTGGCTGGCTGCAAGCAATCGCTTACATGCGCCGCCATGGCCTCTGCCAAGCCCCCGCTCCACCTGTTGATTGCCGCCCCGCGCGGCTTCTGCGCCGGTGTCGACCGCGCCATCCGCATCGTCGAGCTGACGATCGAGCGTTATGGACCGCCGGTCTATGTCCGGCACGAGATCGTCCATAACCAGTTCGTGGTCGACCGGCTGCGCGGCATGGGCGCGGTGTTCGTCAAGGAACTGGACGAGGTCCCCGACGGGCGGCCGGTGGTCTTTTCCGCGCATGGCGTGCCCAAGGTCGTTCCGGCCAACGCGGAAGCGCGCGGGCTCGACTATCTCGACGCGACTTGCCCGCTGGTGAGTAAGGTCCACCGTCAGGCCGAGCGGCTGATCAGGGCCGGGCGGCACATTCTCTTTATCGGGCACGCCGGCCACCCGGAGGTGATCGGTACCTTCGGCCAGGTTCCCGAAGGGTCGATGACCCTGATCGAAACGGTCCAGGACGTGGCGAAGATCGACATTGCCGATCCGCTAAACCTGTCGTTCCTCACCCAGACGACGCTGTCGGTCGACGATACGCAGGCCATCGTCGACGCATTAAAGACCCGCTTTCCCGCGATCGAGGTCCCGCGCAGCGAGGATATTTGCTACGCCACTTCCAACCGCCAGGCGGCAGTAAAGGCGATCGCCCTGGAGTGCGAACGCGTGCTCGTGATCGGCTCGCCGACTAGTAGCAATTCGCTTCGGCTGGCCGAAGTCGCCGAGCGCCAGAATGTTCCCGCCCGGCTTATCCAGCGGGCCGCCGATATCGATTGGGATTGGATTGGCCAGCCTCGCGCAATCGGCCTCACCGCCGGGGCGTCGGCTCCGGAGATACTGGTGCGTGAAGTGGTCGACGCGCTGGCCGAGCGATTCGCGGTCACCGAGACGATCGCCGAACACACGGTCGAGAATATGATTTTCAAGCTGCCCCGCAAGCTGGTTGCCTGATGGACCTACCCGAGGTCGAGATTTTTACTGACGGCGCATGCAAAGGCAATCCGGGACCGGGCGGCTGGGGCGCGGTCTTGCGCTTCGGGGACCGGGAGCGTGAGCTTTCCGGCGGAGAATCGCCGACGACCAATAACCGCATGGAGCTGATGGCCGCGATCGAAGCACTGAAAGCGCTGAAACGGCCGTGCCGGGTGCAGCTGACCACCGACAGCAATTATGTGCGCGACGGGATCACTAAGTGGATCCACGGCTGGCGCCGCAACGGCTGGAAGACCGCCGACCGGAAACCGGTCAAGAATGCCGAGCTATGGCAGGCGCTGCTCGACGCCACGGCCCCGCATCGGATCGATTGGCACTGGGTCAAGGGCCATGCCGGCCATCCCGAGAATGAACGCGCCGACGCGCTCGCATGCGCCGAGGCCGAGGCCCGGCGCTAGCAAACAAAGATCGGGGGGCGAGGGTCAGCCTCGCCCCGCAAACTGGTTACCGCTTCGGCAGGAAGCTCACTTCCCGCATCATATATTCGCCGGTGATCGACCGGATGTTCGGATAGACGCTGGTCGTCGTGCTTCTTGTCGCGGCTTCGTTCGCGGTCCCCCAAGCCTTCATGAATGCGTCATAGCGGGCCTTGTTGGGCCCAAGATCGCTAGTATTAGCGAAGGTGGTGACCAGCATGACGTTGAAGTCGCCTCCGTTCGGCATGTCGCTGACATAGACGTTATAGCTTTGCATATGGCCCAGCTTCTTGGCCACCTCATTGCTGGCTACCCAGGTGTTGCGGATACCCTGCAGATAGTCCTCGACCATATTCTCCTTTACCTTGACGGTGGTCACGGTCGATACGGAATCGCTGACGGTATAGTCTTGGTAGGGCTTCAACTGCGCGGCGGCGGGAGCCGACAGGGCTACGGCCAGGCCAATGGCCAGAAACTGCTTTTTCATACGAGGTTCCTTTCCTTGGGCGAGCGTCCACTAGCCGGTGGTCCGCGATGGCGGCCAAAGCTCCTCGGGATCAGAAAATCGCCCCCCGCACTGACTGGCGCTTATTTTTGATTAATGACAAGGTTTTTTAAGAATATTTAACAACATCGGGTTGCGCCTGACGGCGCGATGTCAGCGATTGCCGACCACGAAATCGGTCGCGCTGATGTCGGCAAGTGCGGCCGACGGGGCTGCGCTGCGGATGAGATTGGCGCACAGTAGCGACGCCGCAGGCGCAGTCTGGATTCCCATGCCGCCCTGCCCGACGCACCAGAAAAATCCCTCGACCTCAGGATCGAAACCGAACTTCATCTTCCGGTCTGGGGCAAAGGTCCTGAGGCCCGCCCATTTATGCTCGACCGCCTCCACCGGCCAGTCGACCGCCTTCTCAAACCGGTCGATGGCGATGGCCACGTCCAACTCCTCGGCGGCAGTGTCGCACGGCTCGACCGGTGTCTCGTCGAGCGGGCAAACCCAGACGCTATTGTCTGTCTCGCCCTTGAAATAGAAGCTTTGGTGGCTGTCAGTGACGAACGGCAAGTCGCGAAGTCCTGTGCGGCCGATGCGCAGCTGCGCAACGGTTCGCCGCATCGCCTGCAGGCCGACCGGTTTGACACCGGCCCGCTCCGCCACCTGGTCGCCCCAGGCGCCCGCCGCGTCGACCAACACGCCGGCTTCGATCGCTCCGGCGCTGGTTTCGACAATCCACTGCGCGGCGCCGCGTCGGGCCGACAATAAAGCGGAGTCGGTCCGCACCGCGCCACCTTTTTGCCGGACCGTGGCCAGGCACGCCTGGTGGAACGCCGCCACTTCGATGTCGGCGCAGCTCGCCTCGTACCAGGCCCCGGTCCATTGCGCGCGAAGGCCCGGGACCAGCGCGTCGAGTTCGGCGCGCTCGACCCGGATCGGCAGGTCGCTTCCGGCGAGGGAGCCGGCCTCCTCGAACTCTTCGCCGCATGGCCCGGTCAGGTGCAGCGCGCCGCGCGGCCGGAGCAGCGGAACCGTACTGCCCGGCCAGCCAGCTTCGAACATCGGCCGGGAAGCCAGGCTCAATCGCCGCTCGGCGCTGTCGCCGCCAAGGCTTGCCTGCCAGAATGCGGCGGAGCGCCCAGTGGCATGGCGGCCGCATTGCTCCTCCGCCTCGATGATCAGGACGCGCATGTCCGCCGCGAGCCTCGCGCCGAGGCTGGCTCCGGCGATCCCGCCACCGACAATCAGGACATCGACGCGCTCCATCGTCGCGTTGGTTACGGTTTGGAAAGGCGCGCCGTCTAGGGGTGGCGCATGATGAACAGCGGATTCACCCTTGTCCTGTATGGCCTTCTGGCCGCGATGCTCCTCTGGATCGCGATCCAGGACGTTCGGACCTACACCATCTCTGACCGCCTCAACGCCGCCATCGCGCTGATGGCGCCGTTGAGCTGGTGGGCAGTCGGCCTGCCGATCTGGCCCGACGCGGCGATCCGTGTCGCCGTGGCGATCGCCGTATTCCTGCTATTCGCAGGCGCATTTTACATCGGCGCGATGGGCGGAGGCGACGTCAAGCTCGCCGGCGCCCTCGCCCTGTGGTTCGCTCCGATCGAAGTTTTGATGCTGATCATCATCATGTCGATCGTCGGCGGAGCGCTGACTCTTATCGTCGTCGGGGTGCACCGCGCGCGCCGGAAAACCGGCCGTCCGGAGGTTCCGTACGGCGTCGCCATCGCGTTGGGCGCAGCATGGTTACTCGCCCAACGCTTTCTTAACCATTTTGCCTGATGGTCAGTGATCATTGAGGGGACCCTTTAGGGGAGGCGTGTTCGCCATGGACGTGAAGAAAGTTGCGCTGCTCATCGGAGCGCTGGTCATTGCGGTGGTTACCGCGGTTATGGCCAAAAACATGTTCACCGGAGCGGGGGCCGAACAGGCCAATGCCGCACCTGTCGTGCCGCTGGGACCGAAAGTCCTGGTTGCGCGAAAGGCTCTTCCGGTTGGCACCATCATCGATGCCGAAAGCCTTGCCTTCCAGGCCTGGCCCAAGGAATTGGTGCAGAACGCCTACTACACCGAAGGCTCGGCCGACGCCGATATGCAAAAGCTGATCGGAACCGTGGTACGCAATCCGGTTACCGCCGGTCAGCCGCTTACTCGCGGCGCGCTCGTCGGACCTGGCGACCGCGGCTTCCTTGCTGCTGCGCTTGGCCCGGGCATGCGTGCGGTCACCATCCCCCTCGACAAGGAAACCTCGGGCGTGGGCGGCTTCGTCTTTCCGGGTGACCGGGTCGATCTTGTTCTGACCCAGGACATTGTCGGGGGCGGGGAAGGTCCGCCGCTCAAGGTTTCTGAAACCGTCGTCCGCAACATTCGCGTTCTCGCCATCGACCAGAAGATCGACGGCAAGACCGAAGACGGCAAGATCGAGGCCACCAAGGCCGACACGGTCACGCTTGAAGCGACCCCGCGGATTGCCGAAAAGATCGCCGTGTCGCAGTCGATGGGTAAGCTGAGCCTCGCCCTTCGCTCGATCGCCGACAATGCGGCTGAGCTCGAGCGCGCTGTCGCTTCGGGTGAGGTCAGAGTCCCGGCAGGTGTCAGCGCGGCACAGGAGCGGCAAATGCTGCTCGCTGTCGCCAACCGCCCGGCCGACAACAATACGACATTCGTGACAGGTGGTGATGTGTCGCGCTTCCAGCGCCGCAGCATCCCCGCCAAGGTTGGTTCGGACGCGCCT
Source organism: Sphingomonas xanthus (assembly GCF_007998985.1). GTDB lineage: Bacteria > Pseudomonadota > Alphaproteobacteria > Sphingomonadales > Sphingomonadaceae > Sphingomicrobium > Sphingomicrobium xanthum. The sequence continues at coordinate 1,890,044 of NZ_CP041659.1, read as the reverse complement.
GCAGCCCCGGCTGCCGCCGGTACGGGCTCGCCGGGGGTCCCGGCCGGTCCGACCGTCCGCGTCGCCCGCGGCAACACTGTCACCGTCGTTCCCGTGGGAGCTCGCTAAGATGACCAGCACCAACATCCGCCGCCGTGCCAAGCTGGGCACTGCCCTGGCCGCGCTGGCCCTGGGCCTCGGCAACATCGCCGTCGCTTCCCCCGCGCTGGCTCGTCCGGCCGGTACCTTCAAGCCCAGCGGGCAGGTGCTGCTTTCGGTCGGCGAAGGCCAGATGGTGTCGCTGCCAGCCAGCGTCAGCGACGTCTGGACCTCTAACCCGAACGTGGCCGACGTCCATGTGACGAACCCGCGGCAGATCAACCTGTTCGGCAAGGACGCCGGCGAGGCCACGGTCATCGCGACGTCCGCGAACGGGTCGGTGGTCTACGCGACCAATATCCGCGTCAGCCAGAATATCACCTCGGTCAACCAGATGCTTCGGGCGGCCATGCCGGAATCGAACATCACGGTAACCACGGTCGGTCAAATGGCGGTCATCAACGGCACCGTCGCCTCCCCCGAGGATGCGGCGCAGGCCGAAGCGCTGGTCCGCTCCGCGCTTAACCCGGGAGTCGATACTTCGCAGCCCGGCGCGATGCTGAAGATCGTTCCGGTCAACCGGCTGCGCACCGCGACGCCGCTGCAGGTTAACCTGCGCGTGCGGATCGCGGAAGTGAACCGCAGCTACCTGAAGCAGGTTGGCGTGAACCTCTTCTCGGCGGACACCACCAGTGGCTTCCAGTTCGGCATCGGTCAGGGCACTCGCGGCTCGGTCACCAGCGTCGGTGGCGGCTTCGGTGTCAACCCGCTGGTGACCGGCGGTACCACGCTCGGCGCTGCCGGGAAGCTGTTCGGCCTCGATATTGCCAGCGCGCTCGATCTTGCTGCCAAGGACGGCCTGGTCAGCATCCTCGCCGAACCGAACTTGACCGCACTGTCCGGTGAAACCGCCAGCTTCCTCGCCGGTGGCGAATTCCCGATCCCGGTGTCGCAGGGCCTCGGCTCGGTGACGATCGAATACAAGCAGTATGGCGTCGGCCTGGCCTTCACGCCGATCGTCCTGGCTGACGGCCGCATCTCGATGCGTGTCCGGCCGGAAGTCAGCGAACTCAGCAACGAAGGCTCGGTCAAGTTCGGCGACGTCCTTGTCCCAGCACTAACCACGCGCCGCGCCGAAACGACGGTCGAGCTTGGCTCGGGCCAATCGTTCATGATTGCCGGCTTGCTGCGCAACACCAACACCAATGACATCAGCAAGGCACCATTCCTGGGGGACATCCCCATCCTCGGCGCCCTGTTCCGGTCGACCAGCTACAAGCGGGCCGAGACCGAATTGGTGATCGTCGTCACGCCGTACCTGGTGCGCCCGATCTCGGGCCAAATGGCGCTGCCGACCGACGGCTACCGTGCCCCGACGATGGGCGACATGGTGCTTGAGGGCCAGACCTACATGGGCACGAGCCCGCGTCCGGTCCCGGCCTCTCCCGCTCCGGCGCTCAGCGGCGCTGCCGCGGGAAGCTCCGCAACCGCCAGCCCCGGCTTCAAGCTGTGACCGGCTCCGCGCAAAGGAAGGAACAGACGATGCGCTGTCATTTCGCTCTCCTGGCCCTCGCCGCCGCGCTTGCCGGCTGCAGCCAGCATGCCCCGGAAGCGGCCCCTCGCGGCGTTTCCTCGGTGAATGTCCCCGTGGTTGCGCGAACCCAGTTCGTGTTTGACGCGGCCGCGCCCGACGGGTCGCTGGCGCCGTCTGAGGCCGCCCGCCTCGACGGTTGGTTCCAGTCGCTCAACCTTGGCTATGGCGACTCGATTTATGTCGATGGCGCCTATGCCTATGGCGCCCGCGGCGATGTCGCCCGGCTTGCCGGCAATTACGGCATGATGGTCAGCGACGGTGCACCGGTCACCGCGTCCGCCGTTCCTCCAGGATCGGTCCGGGTGGTGGTCAGCCGCACCCGCGCCCATGTGCCCAACTGCCCTAACTGGTCGGTCCCGTCGAACCCCAATTTCGACAATGCCACCATGTCCAACTTCGGTTGCGGTGTGAACAGCAACCTCGCCGCGATGGTCGCCAATCCCGAGGACTTGGTCCACGGGCGCGAAGGCAGCGTCGTCGGTGATGCCCAGACTGCAAGCAAGGCCGTCCGTTCCTACCGTGCGGCTCCGCCGACCGGGACGAAGGGCCTGCAGGAAGTCAACACCAAGAAGGATGGCCAGTGATGAACGCTCCGTTCCAGGCACGAGCAGGTCTGCGAGACCCCTTCACCGCCTTCGTCTGTGACGAGGCCACGGCCGACATGCTGCGTCCGGTTGCGGTCGAGCATGGCTGGTCGCCCGAGAAGGTCAATAAAGGCGGCCTGCGCAACGCGGTCCAGTCGCTATCGGTTTCGGCAAGCCCGACGATCCTGTTCGTCGACCTTTCGGAATCGGCCGACCCCCTCAACGATATCAACGCGCTAGCCGAGGTTTGCGAACCCGGGACGGTGGTGATCGCTGCGGGCCAGGTCAACGATGTCCGGCTTTACCGTGACCTCGTCGCCAGCGGCATCCATGATTATCTGCTGAAGCCGTTCACGGTCGACCAACTGCGCGACACCTTCGCCCATGCCCAGGCCATCCTGTCGGGGCCGCGCGGCGAAGCGCAGGCGGACAAGCCGCATGTCATGACTGCCGTTATCGGCGTTCGCGGCGGCGTCGGAGCTTCGACCATCGCTACCAGCCTGGCTTGGCTGCTCGGCGAAAAGGCCAACCGCTCGACCGCGCTTCTCGACCTTGACGTCCACTTCGGGACCGGCGCCCTGGCGCTGGATCTGGAACCTGGCCGCGGCCTTACCGACGCGATCGAGAACCCGAGCCGGATCGACGGCCTGTTCATCGAACGGGCAATGATCCGCGCCAACGAGCGGCTCTCGGTCCTGTCGGCCGAGGCTCCGCTCCACCAGCCGCTGATCACCGACGGCACGGCCTTCTTCCAGCTTCAGGAAGAAATGAAGAACGCCTTCGAATCGACCGTTCTCGACCTGCCACGGCAGATGCTGATCCAATATCCGCACATGGTGCATGACGCCCATGTCGCGGTGATCGTCAGCGAACTGACGCTGGCGGCGACGCGCGATACCATTCGAGTCCTCGCCTGGCTGAAATCCAATGCCCCGCAAACCAAGGTCATCGTCGCGGCCAACCGCGTCTCGACCGGCGGAGCACTGGAAATCACCAAGAAGGATTTCGAACAGTCAATCGAACGAAGTGTCGACATCGTCTTCCCTGAAGACCGCAAGGTCGCAGCGCAGGCGGCGAAGCTCGGGAAGCCGATGGCGGAGATCGCCACAGGCAAGATGGCCGCGCCCTACACCCAGCTGTCGAACATGGTCCTGAGCCATGCCAGCGAAGAAGGCGCGACCGCTGAAACCAAGTCTTCCGGCGGGAAGACGCTGGTCGACAATCTGAAGTCAATGCTGGCCAAGCCGAAAGCCAAGGCCGCGTAACTTAGGGTTGCCGGGGGACGGGAGTGCCCGCCTCCCCCGGTCAACCATCAGGACGAACGGACGGATCATGTTGTATATCATCATCATTGCGGTCGGCGTCCTCGGGGTCTTGCTGATGGGCGGCAAGGCGCTGGGCGGGCCAAATCCGGCGAAGTCGGCCAAGCGGCGGATGGAGCTGGTCAAGGAGCGCCACGCCGAAGGCGGCGTCCTGGCTGCTAACGCCCAGGCGCAGATCCGCAAACTGATGGCCGCGCGCGCAAGCCGGATGGACAGCTGGGCATCGACGCTGATCCCTCGCCCGGCGCTCATGCGCAAGCGGCTCGAGCAGACCGGCAAGTCGATCTCGCTCGTGAAATATCTGACCTCGTCGCTGGGCTTGGCCGCGTTCGTCGCGGCCCTGCTGATGATCAAGGGCGCGCCCTTTCTGCTCGCCTTCTTTGCCGGCCTGTTCATCGGGACCGCGGTCCCGCACTTCGTGATCGGCTTCCTGATCAAGCGGCGCATCGCCAAGTTCACCGCAAACTTCCCGGACGCCATCGAACTGATGGTCCGGGGCCTGCGCTCGGGCCTTCCGATCACGGAGACCCTGGGCATCGTCGCCAGCGAAATCGCCGGCCCGGTCGGACTGGAATTTCGGGCTGTCTCCGACCGCATGAAAATCGGCCGGACGATGGAGGCCGCGCTTCAGGAAACGTCGGACCGCCTCGGCACGCCCGAATTCCAGTTCTTCGTCATCACCTTGGCGATCCAGCGGGAAACCGGCGGCAACCTTGCCGAAACGCTGTCAAACCTTGCTGACGTGTTGCGCAAGCGATCCCAGATGAAGCTCAAGATCAAGGCGATGAGTTCCGAATCCAAGGCCTCGGCCTACATCGTGGGTTCGCTCCCGTTCGTGGTGTTCTCGCTCGTGTGGATGGTCAACCCGGCCTACATGAGCGGCTTCTTCGTCGACGAGCGGCTGATCATCGCCGGACTGGGCGGCCTGTGCTGGATGGGCATCGGCGTTTTTATCATGGCCAAAATGGTCAACTTCGAAATCTAGGCGGAATCGACGATGGCACCTCCCAGCGGACCTACTCTCCTCGGCGTCGACGTCATGTGGGTTGCAACCGTGCTCAGCGCGGTGGCGACCCTGGCGGTGATGGTCGCCATCTACGCCGCGACGACGGTCAAGGACCCCATGGCGCGCCGAGTGAAGGCGCTCAACGAACGGCGCGAGCAGTTGAAGGCTGGCATCGTTGCCTCGACCAACAAGCGCAAGAAACTGACCAACAAGAATGTCGCCGCGGACCGCGTGCGCGGCATCCTCAGCAGCTTCAAGATGCTGCAGGACGACCAGATCAAAAAGACCCAGGTCCGCCTGATGCAGGCCGGCATCCGCAACAAGGACCTGGCATTCTTCATCATCTTTGCCCGCTTCGTCCTTCCGGTTTTTCTCGGGATCGGCGCGATCGGGCTGATCTATGGCATCGACTATTTCCCCGATTGGTCGTGGTTCAAGAAATATGCGACCGTCGCCGGCACCCTGGTCGGCAGCTACAAGGCCCCTGACCTGTGGCTGTCCAACAAGGTCAAGAAGCGCAGCGACGCGGTCCGCAAGGGCCTGCCCGACGCGCTCGACCTGCTGGTGATCTGCGCCGAAGCTGGCCTTACCGTCGACGCCGCCTTCAACCGCGTCGCCAAGGAATTGGGCAAGGCCTATCCCGAACTGGGCGATGAATTCGGCCTTACGGCGATCGAGCTGGGCTTCCTTGCCGAGCGCCGCCAGGCCTTTGAAAACCTCGCCACCCGGATCGACCTCGAGGCCATCCGCGGCGTGGTCACGACCATGATCCAGACCGAAAAATATGGCACGCCGCTCGCCTCGGCGCTGCGCGTCCTGTCGGCCGAATTCCGGAACGAGCGCATGATGCGCGCCGAGGAAAAGGCGGCTCGCCTGCCCGCGATCATGACCGTGCCGCTGATCCTGTTCATCCTGCCGACCCTTTTCATCGTCATCCTCGGGCCGGCCGCCTGTTCGATCAGCGACAACCTGTTCAAGCAATAACGCTACCCTCGGGGGCGGGATATCGCCGTCGTTCCTTGAAGGGAGCGGCGGCGATGTTCGTTTCGGGAACGAATTGGCCTAGATACAGGTTGGTAGTCGCAACATCTCACAGGGGTTTAAAATGCTGCAATTTACGTCAGACCAGTGGATTATCGTGATGCTGGTTTTCGTCCTCGGCCTGCTGGTTGGCGGCTTCCTGTTCACCGGCGGCGGGCGCAAGTGGAAACAGCGCTATAACAGCGAGGCCGAGCGCCGCGCGGAACTGGAACGGATCCATGCGGAACGGGAAACCGAATGGCGAGAACGCGACTCGCTGCGCGCCGCCGCGCTGAAGGGCGACCGCAACCGCGACGGAGTTGTCGACGAGCGGGACGCCTAGCCTTCGATTTTCGAAAAATCCGCGACGTTGTGAACGGCGTCGCGGAAACGCGCGAGCAGGTTCAGGCGACGCTTGCGGGCTTCGGCATCGGAGTCGTTGACCGTGACCTTGTCGAAGAAGGCGTCGATCGGCGCGCGCAGGCTTGCGAGCGCAGTCATTGCGGCGGTGAAATCCTCCGCGGCGACGGCCCTCGCCGCGTCGGGTTCGGCCCGATCAAGTGCCGCAACCAGCGCCACTTCTTCCGCCGGGGCGTCGTCATTCTGGGTCGAGCCCGTGGCCATTTCGCGCACTGCCGCGGCGATCGCTGGCTCCTCGACCAGCACCAGCGGATCTTCCTCTCCGGTCTGCGGAATGCCCTGCTCGCCCTTCCCGGTCATAACCCGGGGCAGGTCCCATTTTTCCTTCTTGAGGATGTTCGCCGCTCGCTTGTAACCGGCCAGCAGGTCACCCCCCTCCCCGGTCGTTACAAACCCCTGCAAGGCCGTGACCCGCGCCAGCAGCCGGACCAGGTCGTCCTCCCCGCCAAGCGCGAACACCGCATCGATCAGGTCGTGGCGAACCCCGGCTTCGCGCTGCTGCACCTTCAAGCGGTCGGCGAAGAAGGCCAGCAGTTCGGAAACGTCGAGCGCAGCGCCTTCGGCGCCAAGCCCGGCCTTGGCCTGTTCCAACGCCGCCTGCAGCCGAAGACGCGTGCCGTTCGAAAGGATTGTCAGGATCGTCTGCAGCGCCGCGCGGCGCAGCGCGAAGGGATCCTTCGATCCGGTGGGCTTGATGCCGCGCGCGAAGAAGGCGGCCAGCGTATCGAGCCGGTCGGCGAGCGCGACGCACACCGCGACCGGGCCTTCCACCGAAGCTTCATATTGCTGGCGCAATGCCGCCACGGTGCCCGGCTCCTCGCCCTGCCGGTCGGCATAATAGCTGCCCATCACCCCCTGCAGCTCGGGGAACTCGCCGACCATGCCGGTTGCAAGGTCGGCCTTGGCCAGCAGTCCGGCGCGACGCGCAATCTCGGGATCGCACTCAGGGAAATAATCCCGCGCCAACCGGGCTGAAAGCTCGGCCATCCGGTCCGCCTTGGCTCGCAGTGAACCCATGCCCTCGTAAAACAGCATCGATTCCAGCTTGGGCAGAAATTCCTCGAGCCCGAGCTTCAAATCCTGCTCCCAGAAAAAGCGCGCGTCGCTCAACCGGGCTGCGAGCACCCGCTCATTGCCGGCAACGATCGCTTCGCCGCCGTCATTGGCGTCGATGTTCGCGGTGCAGACAAAGTGCGGCGCAAGCTTCCCGTCCGGGGAACGCATCACGAAATATTTCTGGTTGATGCGCGCGGTGAGCTGGATCACTTCCTCGGGGACGTCGAGATACTCCGGATCGAACCCCCCGAGCAGCGGGCGCGGCCACTCGGTCAGGCCGGCATTTTCAACCACCAGCCCCTCGTCCTCAACCAGCAGGAAGCCGGCATCCTCGGCCGCGTCGAAGGTGCCCTTGCGGATGATCGCCTCGCGCTCTTCCTGGTCGACGATGACGTGGCAGGCGCGCAGCTTTTCGACATAGTCATGGGCCCCGCCAATGGTGATTGGCCCGGGATGGTGGAAGCGGTGACCGAGCGTGGCGGCTCCGCACGACACACCCTCGATCGCCACCGGCACGATTTTCTCGCCAAGCAGCGCGACGATCGAATGAAGCGGCCGCACCCAGCGGAGTGAGGCCGCCGACCGCGACGCCGCGCCCCAGCGCATCGCCTTGGGCCATGGAAAGTCGCGAATGATCGCGGTTACCGCCTCGGCAAGGACATCCGTCGTGGATCGACCCGGCTTGTCGACCACCGCGAACCAGGTGCCGTCGCGATCCTCCAGTTGGTCCCGGGTCAGGCCGGTCTTGCGCAGGAAACCGTCGAGCGCCTGCGGCGGGGCGGAGGTGCGCGGACCCTTCAGTTCCTCGCGTACCGCTTCCGTCGCCAAGGGCAAATCCCGTGCGATCAGCGCCAGGCGGCGGGGGGTCGAATAATTGTCGACGCCGGCATGGCTCAGCCCGGCCGCGCTCAGCGCCTCGACCATCATCCGCGCCAGGTCGTTGCGCGCCTTGGCCTGCATTCGGGCCGGAATTTCCTCGCTGAGCAATTCAAGCAGGAAATCGGCGGCGTCATTTTCGGTCGCGCCGGAGGCAAGCCGGTCGCTCATGCCGCATATCCCTTGTAATCCATCCAGGCCTGGCAGGCGCCCTTGGCGAGATCGCGGACCCGGCCGATATAGGCCTGCCGCTCCGCCACCGAGATGACGCCGCGCGCCTGGAGCGTATTGAAGATGTGGCTGGCCTTGATCGCCTGTTCATAGGCGGCGATCGCGACCCCAGCATTGAGGCTGTTCTCACTCTCCGCGACTGCCTTTTTGAATCCGTCGAAGAGGGATTGGGTGTCGGCGACCTCGAAATGCCATTTCGACATCTGCCGCTCATTTTCGAGGAACACGTCGCCGTAGCTAACGCCGGCGTCGTTGAACCGGAGGGCGAACACGTTGTCGACCCCCTGGATGTACATCGCCAGCCGTTCGAGGCCATAGGTCAACTCGCCCGCCACCGGCTTGCAGTCGAAGCCTCCGACCTGCTGGAAATAGGTGAACTGGGTGACTTCCATCCCGTCGCACCACACTTCCCAGCCAAGCCCCCAGGCGCCAAGCGTCGGGCTTTCCCAATCATCCTCAACGAAACGAATGTCATGCTTCAGTGAGTCGATCCCGATCGCATCGAGCGAGCCGAGATAGAGCTGCTGCAGGTCCGCAGGGCTGGGCTTCAGGATCACCTGATACTGGTAGTAATGGCCAAGCCGGTTCGGATTTTCGCCATAGCGGCCGTCGGTCGGGCGGCGGCATGGCTGGACGAAGGCCGCATTCCACGGGTCGGGGCCCAGCGCACGCAGCACCGTTGCCGGATGGAAGGTCCCCGCCCCCATCTCCATGTCATAAGGCTGGAGGATAATGCATCCCCGGTCGCCCCAATACCGATGCAGGGTCAGGATTAGGTCCTGGAAGCTCAGGCTCACGGTGCAGCTTTTCCCGTCATGAAACAGTTGGCGGGCTTTGGCGCATCGCAAGGGCCTCGGCAAGTGGACGAAGCCGGGGATCGTCCCTATCTCTGCCCTTGATGTGGGGCTGGAGGGAATAAAGTGATGAGTTTGTTCAAGCGCTTCGAACGCAAGCTGGCCTGGGCCGGCGCCGTTGCCGCGATCGCCTGCGCGGCGCCCGCGGTCGCCGAGTCCAAGCCTGCGATGTGGAAGGTCGCCGATGCAGACACTACCATCTATCTGTTTGGCACCATCCATCTGCTGCCCGACGGCACCCAATGGCGCAGCCCCGCATTCGATGCCGCCGCCACCGCTTCGGACACGCTCGTCATCGAAACGGTGATCGACGAGACCAACCCCGCCGCGACCGTTGGCGAGATGTTCAAGCTGGCAGTCTCGCCGGGCCTGCCGCCGCTAGCTGATCGGGTCGACGCCGCGCACAAGGATGCGCTGTCGAAGGCGATCGCCAAGTCCGGGCTTCCGGCGCCGATATTCGACAAGCTGGAAACCTGGGCAGCGGCATTCATGCTGCTTGGCGTCCAGTTCAAGGACTTGGGCCTCCAGCCTGGGTCCGGCGTTGAAAGCGCGCTCAAGAAGCAGTTCTCCGAGGGCGGCAAGACGGTCGGGCAGCTGGAAACCAATGCCGAGCAGTTCGGTTATTTCGATACATTGTCTGAGGCGGCGCAGCGCAAGTTTCTCGAGGGCGTGCTCGACGACCCGGCGGCGATGAAGAAAGAGTTCGGCGGGATGCTCGACGCATGGATCAAGGGCGATGTTGCCGGCATTGCCAAGAGCTTCAACGTCGAGCTCGATGAGGCGCCCGAACTGATGGATGCCCTGATCCGCAAGCGCAATCTGAATTGGACGGCCTGGGTCAAGCAGCGCATGGACCAGCCGGGCACGGTGATGGTGGCGGTCGGCGCCGGACATCTTGCCGGGGACCATTCGGTGGTCTCGATGCTTGAAAAGCAGGGCGTGAAAGTCACACGCGTCCAATAATGACCGCAGCCCCGACTCGGTTCGTCGCAAATCTGGGGACAACTGCTGCGCCGTTGATTGACGGTTAATCCTTATTAGCCAACACTTTGACCCTCAACCGGCGGGGGGTCGCCAGTGACGATATTTGGGATTGTTAACGGGCCTATTGCGCCCTTTAGAGGCTTTGGCAGGGGCCTTGGCGCGCTGGCCTTGGTGGTGGCCGGTGCGGCCTCGGCCGCCGCACCCGCGCTGCCCGCGCCGCCCGCGCCGCAGCAGGCCCTCCCGGTCAGTTTCGCCACGCCGGCCCTGTGGAAAATCCAGGACGCCGATACGACAATCTATCTGTTCGGAACCTTTCACACGCTCGATGGCCGCACCGCCTGGTTCGACCAGCGCATCCGCCATGCCTTCGATCGATCGGGCGAGCTTGTGCTGGAAACCGTCGCCCCGGCGGATCCCGCCAGCGCCGGAAGGGAGGCGACTACCGGAGCCGATGGACGGCCCAAGGCTTTCATCGCCCAGACTCGAACCGCGATCAGCAACGGCCAGCAGCAGCTAGGCCTTTCGGTCGACCATGGCGCCGACATGGTGTTGCGCCGCGTCGCCGAAAGCAGCGGAAAACCCGTCGCCGGACTTGAACGTTTTGAAGACCAGTTGAGGACACTTGCCAGCATCCCCACGGCGGCGGCGGCGCAGCCGCCCGTCCCAGCGATCGCATCACCGCCCGTCACGATGGACGGCCTACTTCGGGCGTGGAAAGCCGGGGACACCGGCGCATTTTCGACAATGCTCGCCGGGTTTGAGGCCAAGTCGCCGGTCGCCTATCGGATGCTGATCGCCGACCGCAACAGCCGCTGGGCCGACTGGATCGCCGAACGACTGGACCGCCCCGGCATCGTATTCGTCGCTGTCGGGTCGGGCCATCTCGCCGGAAAGGACAGCGTCCAACAGCGGCTCGCGGTTCGCGGGATCGCCTCGACCAGGGTCGGCTAAGGCCTCGCCAGCTTGCCAATCGCCGCGCTCGACCCTATAGGCGCGCGCTGGCTCACCCATGGTCATCCCTGGAGGCGTGGCGGAGCCGTAAACACAAGGAAATCAAACAATGAGCGAACAGCTTACGCTGCCCGCCGAAACGCGCGACCGGGCTGGCAAGGGAGCCTCCCGTGCACTGCGCCGCGAAGGCCGGGTCCCCTGCGTCGTCTATGGCGACAAGAAAGAGCCGATGTCGGTTCACGTCGAGGAAAAGCTCCTCACCAAGATGCTGAACACCGGCCACTTCATGAACTCGGTGGTCATGGTCGAAGTTGGCGGCAAGGCCAACCGCACCCTGCCGAAGGCGGTAGACTTCCACCCGGTCACCAGCCGGCCGATCCACGTCGACTTTCTGCGCATCGGCGCGCACACCATGGTCAACGTCAACGTCCCGGTCCGCTTCGACAATGAAGAAGCCTCGCCGGGCCTGAAGCGTGGCGGCGTTCTCAACGTCGTCCAGCACGACATCGCGCTGCTTTGCGACGCTGCCGAGATCCCGGACGAGATCCACATCGATCTTACCGGTCTGGAGATCGGCGATGCGATCCACATCAGCCAGGTCACGCTGCCCAAGGGCGCCAAGCCGGCGATCGACGACCGCGACTTCACCGTCGCCACCGTCGTCGCCCCGTCGGCGATGAAGTCCGAAGAAGGCGATACTTCGACCGAAGCGGGCGAAGTCCCGACCGTCGGTGAAGACGAGGCCGAAGGCGACGCCGAAGCCGGCGAAGCCGAGGGCGGCGAAGAAGCCTAAGCTTCATTCGCTTCCTGCAACGGATCAAGAACGCCCATCCCGCTTGCGGGGTGGGCGTTTTTGCTGGCAGGGACTCGATCGATGCAAATCTGGGCAGGCCTTGGAAATCCCGGCGCGCAATATGCGCTGCACCGCCACAACGTCGGCTTCATGGCGCTCGATGCCATCGCCGAATTCCATGGCTTCGGCCCGTGGCAGAAGAAATTCCGCAGCCTGGTCAGCGAAGGGCGTATCGGCCAACAGCGGATACTGCTCGTCAAGCCCCAAACCTATATGAATGTCAGCGGCGACGCGGTTCAGCTGGCGCTGCATTTCTACAAGCTCGACGAGGACGCGCTGACCGCCTTCCATGACGAACTGGACCTTGCGCCGATGAAGGTCAAAGTGCGGACCGGCGGGGGGCTAGCCGGCCACAATGGCCTCCGCTCGATCAATGCGGCGCTCGGCCCCGACTTTCGCCGCGTGCGGATTGGCATCGGCCATCCCGGGCACAAGGACCAGGTCACCAATTACGTGCTCGGCAATTACGCCAAGTCGGAGATGGATGCGCTCGCCGACCTGCTTGGCGCTATCGCCGCGGAAGCGCGATGGCTGGCCGAGGGCGACGAGGTCCGCTTCATGAGTGACGTCGCGCTGAGGCAGCAGTCATGAAGTTGCTGTTCGCCACCCCGCTCTACGAGGCGTCGCTCGGCGGCGAGCCCCTGCTTGTCGAGCTTGCCCATTCGATCCGCATGCTGGCCGAGGATGACGAGGCCGGTCGCCGCTGGAGCCGCGCCAAGGGCTATAAGGGCTATACCAGCTACGCCTCGCTCAACGATTTGCCGCGCCGCGATCCCGCTTTCGATGAACTGAAGCGCATCCTCACGCGTCACGCTGCTGCCTTCGCCCGCGCGCTGGCATGGGATGTCAAACCCAAGCTCGACAGCCTTTGGGTCAACCTCCTCAAGGGCGGCGGCCATCATTCCGCGCACATCCACCCCCATGCGGTCCTCAGCGGGACCCTTTATGTGGAAGTGCCGCCCAAGAGCGGCGCGATCCGCTTCGAGGACCCGCGCCTGCCGATGATGATGGCTGCCCCGGTTCGCCGCGACGACGCACCGGAAACGCTCCTTCCCTTCGTGGAAATGGCGCCAGAGGCTGGCTTGCTGCTACTTTGGGAAAGCTGGCTCCGCCATGAAGTACGTCCGCACGGCGCCAAGGGCGAACGGCTCAGCATCAGCTTCAACTTCGCCTAGGCGGCCAGAGCCATGCGGTCGCGGCCGGCTGCCTTGGCGAGATAAAGCGCGGAGTCCGCATCGCGAAGGCACGCGTCCAGTCCGTCGGCACCCAGCGCCGCGACACCGCCGCTGACCGTAATTCGGACCGGACCGGCGCTGGTCACGCAAAGCGATTCCGCCACTTGCACGCGCATCCGTTCGCAAATGGCGATCGCCCCATCCCGGTCGAGGCCGGGCAGAAGGACTGCAAATTCCTCGCCGCCGATCCGCGCGACCAGGTCGTTGCGCCGCACCGCGCCCTGCGCAACCATGGCGAATGTGCGAAGCACGTCATCGCCAGCGTCATGACCATAGTCATCGTTGACCCGCTTGAAATGGTCGATGTCGATCACGGCGATACTGACCGGACGGATCGCGTCATCGGACATCAGCTGTTCGACCGCCGCGCGGAACGCTCGGCGGTTGCCGAGCCCGGTGAGAGGATCGGTCAGAGCCGCCGCTTCCATCCGTTCCTCGACCGCCACCTGCCGCGAAATGTCGCGAACGACGCTCAATATGCCTTCCTGCTCGCCATGCTCGTCTAGCAGCACCCGGGCATTGCTTTCAAACCAGCGAAGCTCTCCCGACGCGAGCCGGGCAAGATGACGATAGCTGTAGGTGGCGCCCCGGGCGGCAAGCGTCGCCAGATGGCCGTCCTTGACCTGCTGCAGGGATTCGGGCGGCACCAGGCTAAGGATGTGCCGGCCGGCCAGTAATTCGGGGTCATAGCCGCCCAACTGGCGGATCGAGGGCGACGCGTAGCGGATCGTGCCGTCGGCATTCATATGGATGACGATGTCGGTGAGATTGTCCGCCAGCAGCCGGTACCGGCCTTCGCTCAATCGCAGTTCGCGATGAAGCCAGGCGCGATGCCGAAGGTCGGCGGCCACTGGCAAGACGGTCAGGACCATCGCCGCGAGGTAGAGTTGGAAGAATTGCAGCTTAGTCGATAACGACCCTTCGATCAGCTGGATCGGCCCCGATCCCGCCAGTGTCAGTCCGCCGCCGACGACTGCCACCACCACTACTGCCGCGGCGGCCCAGCTCGCACCGGCCCGAAAGGTCAAAAGGATCAGCGGCAGCAGCGGTAGGAACAGCAGCGGCCAGCCCTCTACCACGAACACGAGCAGGGTCGATGCCAGCACCAGCGACAGCAAGGCGACCGCCTCGGCCTGCTTTCGGCCCGAGGAATGGCGAAGCGACATGGCGAAGCGACCGCCGACGACCATGGTGAACAATGGTATGAAGGTGATGTTGCCGAGTCCGTGGCCGGTGACGAAATTGGCCAGGTTGGAGGTAAAGTCCCGGCCCGCGACGGCCAGGGCCGAGGCTGCAATGAGGCCCGCGATGACGGGGGCAATAACTCCGACGCACACGATGAAGCGCAGGATCCAGGACATGGATCCCAAGGGGACGTGCGACTGGCGATATTGGCGGAACAGCCGCGCGGCGACGTAAGCCTCGGTAATATTGGCAATGGCGAAGGGCACCGCCAAGGCCCAGCCGAGCCCGAACAGGCCGGTAACCAGCGTGCTGGCCAGCGCGCATCCGGCCAGCGGAACCGGCCAACGGCTGCGCGGTATGACCAGGAGGACGGCGATGAGCACCGACGAGGCGAGCCAGAGAATCGCTACGCCGCCCCCAATGCGGGTAAGGCCGATCGTCACCGTCGCGGCGGCGGCATAGGCGGCAATGAGCGCCAAATCGGAAAGCGAAGGTTTGGCCAGCGGCATCCTGCGCTGATGCACCGATAGTGGTTAACGCAATGGGCGGATTTCGATCAATTGCCACCAAAACGGATGCATTGACCGATGGCGGCGGGCACTGGTTTTTGACCGCCAGCCGCCCTAGAGGCCTCGGCAACCAAAAGGATCGAGATTTCATGGGCTTTAAATGCGGTATCGTCGGCCTGCCCAACGTCGGCAAGTCAACCCTGTTCAACGCGCTGACAGAAACGCAGGCGGCGCAGGCCGCCAACTACCCTTTTTGCACGATCGAGCCCAACGTCGGCCAAGTCGCGGTTCCCGACCCGCGGCTCGACAAGCTGGCGGCCATCGCCTCGTCCGCCAAAATCATCCCAACCCAGCTCGCCTTTGTCGACATCGCCGGATTGGTGAAGGGCGCATCGAAGGGCGAAGGACTTGGCAACCAGTTCCTCGGTAACATCCGGGAAGTCGATGCCATCGTCCATGTCCTGCGCTGTTTCGAAAATGACGACATCCAGCATGTCGACAATCATGTGAACCCGATCGCCGATGCCGAGGTGGTCGAGACCGAATTGCTGTTGTCCGACCTCGAAAGCCTGGAAAAGCGCGTCCCCAACCTCATCAAGCGGGGACAGCAGGGCGACAAGGAATCGAAGATCGCCGCTTCGGTCCTCGGCCAGGCACTGGAGCTGCTGCGTGAAGGCAAGCCGGCTCGCCTCACCCAGCCCAAGGACGACGAGGAAGCGCGCCTCTTCGCGCAGGCGCAGCTGATTACCGCCAAGCCAGTGCTCTATGTCTGTAACGTCAACGAGGATGAGGCGGCGGAGGGCAATGCCTACAGTGCAGCGGTGTTCGATAAGGCCAAGGCCGAAGGCGCCAATGCCGTCATCGTTTCCGCGGCGATCGAATCCGATCTCGTCGGCATGGACATGGACGAGCGTATCGCTTTCCTTGAAGAAATGGGCCTTCACGAAACTGGCCTCGCCCGCGTCATCCGTGCCGGCTACGACCTGCTTCACCTCATCACCTTTTTCACCGTTGGCCCCAAGGAAGCGCGGGCCTGGACGGTCGAGAAAGGCAGCAGGGCACCCCAGGCGGCCGGCGAAATCCACACCGATTTCGAACGGGGCTTCATCCGCGCCGAGACGATTGCCTATGACGATTATGTCGCGTTGAACGGCGAGGCCGGCGCCCGCGACGCCGGCAAGCTGCGGCAGGAAGGCAAGGAATATATCGTGAAGGACGGCGACGTCCTCCACTTCAAGTTCAACGTCTGAGCGCAGCGGAGGGCCATCGCGCCGCCGTGGCCGCGGGAAGGACGGCTGGACCCTGCCCTATTCGTCCTTAGGAAATTGATAGTCGAAGGGATCGGTCGGCAGTGGCTGCGTTGGCAGCGGCGGCCGCGGTAACTCCTTCTCGCTATTGGCCGCCGCCAGCAGCATTCCGGCCATCACCACCGACGCCTGGCGCAGATCGGCCGCCTTCATATGGTCGAAAGTGTCGATGCTGCTGTGGTGCAGCCGCGATCCATAATCGAGCGGGTCCTGGACAAATTGGAAGCCGGGAACGCCGACCGCCTGCATGTAGACATGGTCGGTTCCGCCGGTCGGCGCCGCGACGACGGCGGTCGCGCCCATGCTGGCGAATGGGCTCATCCACTCCTTGAGCAGCGGCACCGCGCCATGATTGCCCTCGGCATAGACGCCGCGCAGCTTGCCCGACCCATTGTCCATGTTGAAATAGGCCTTAAGCTGGCCGTAGCCGGCCTTCTTGGCGATTGGCCAACCTTCGCGCCAATAGCTCACCCGTTGCGCCGCAGGCGTCCCGGACGGAACGGGGCGGGACGCGATATGGCGTTCGATATAGGCAAGGCTGCCGTATAGGCCTTGTTCCTCCGCGCCCCAAAGCGCGAAGCGGATGGTCCGTTTGGGACGGACGCCCAACGTCTTCAGGATGCGAGCGGCTTCGAGCACGACCGCGCTGCCCGCGCCATTGTCGACCGCCCCGTCGGCTGCCGCCCAGCTGTCGAGATGGGCGCCGGCCATGACATAGCCGGCCTGCGGATCGCTGCCCGGGATTTCGCCAATGATATTATAGGCTTGGCTGTCCTGGTCGAGAAAACGCACGTCGGAGCGAATCTCCAGCACCGGTGCCGGACCATTTTTGGCGAAGCGCGCAAGCCGGCGATAGTCCTCGGCGGCGATCTCGATCCCTGGCAGTTTTGGGGTTGTGCCGACATGATGGCTGTAGCCGGCGCCATGGACCAGCTTGCCGTCGCGATAGGAAATGCGCGCCCACGCCAGCGCGCCCTCGCTGGCCAGGAAATTGTCGAGGTCGGCGGCATATTTGTTGCGCTTTAGCCGCTCTTCGAGCGAATCATGGCTGTGTTCGGGCTGGCGATACTCGTCGAGCTTGCCAAGCCCGGCGCTGTCGTGGCGCCGGAAATAGGGTTCGGTCGGCTCACTGCCGTCGCCAGGCAGGCTGATCAGCACAATCTTTCCGCGCAGCTTGCCGCGATAGGCGGCGAAATGGCGTCGCTCACTGATCGGCGCCATCACCACCTCGGCGCGAAGCGTGCCGTCTGTCGGTGGAGTCCAGGCGACGGGGATGGCAGTCAGCTTGATCGGGCGCGGCGCGACCATGCGCACCTCACTGTCGATGAGATCCCAGCCGCGGCCGAATTCGAAGCCTTCGCGGCGGACATCGCTCAGTCCATAGGACTGCATCTTATGCTCGGCCCATTTCTCCGCGCGGCGCATGCCGGTCGAGTTGGTCAGCCGCGCGCCGATCCCGTCAACGAGCTCATGCGCCGTTGCCATCACCTGGCTGCGGTTCATTCCCTCATCGATGACCCGGGCAATGTCATTGGCCCGTGCCGGCGCACCGAGCGCGACCGTCGCCGCCGCAAGCAGCAGCCCCTGTTGAACGCGAAATGTCATGATCGAAAAAAGTCCCTGAATGGAATTACGCGCAAGCCTGCATGGGCCTTCGGCTGGCGCAAGCGCCGCTCCCCCTGTGACCTGCCCTTTTCGACGAACGGCGGCGCTCGCCGATCAGAAGCGGGTGCCGACCCGAAGCCCGATGGTTCGCGGCGTGCCCGGCAGGATCTTGGTCTGGAAACAGCTTGAGCAGGTGACGAACCGGCTCAGGTCATTCCGTTTATCGAACAGGTTGGCTACATAAAGTTCGATATTGTAGCGCTGCCAGCTGATCCCGCCGGCCACGTCGACCAGGGTCGACGCACGGATCTTGCCAAGCACTTCGCGCGGATTGACGATGCCGCCGGTGCCAACCCACAGGATCTGCGTGCGAAGCGTTGCCGGCGCGCTTCCCTGATAGGCCACGCCCGCCTGAACATGGGCGCGCGCGGCGGCCATCACAGGCCAGCTGTAGCGTGCCGTGACACTCCCCTTTAAACGCGGGGTGATCGGCAGCCGCGTGCCCTTTTCGGCCGCGACGAAGCTGTCGGGACAAGGCGGTTCATCGCCGTTGGCGGCGCAAATGGTCCCGGTTGTCTTGGCGTCGGTATAGGCCGCGGCGGCGTTGATGGTCAGGCCGCGATGAGCATAGCTGACGTCGGTTTCGACGCCATTGATCCTTGCGTCCGACCCATTCTGAATTTCCGTGAAACTGTTCGCCCCGAGGAAGCTGAACTGAAACTTGTTCCATTTCTGGTGGTAGACGGCACCGTTCCAGCGGAGCCGGCCGTCGGCGAGAGTGGTTTTCCAGCCGACTTCGAAATTCGTGAGATAGTCCGGATCATAAGGCGCGATGTCCGCCCGCCGATTGAGGCCGCCCGGACGGAAGCCGCGTGACCAGGTGCCATAGAACATCAGGTCGTCGTTGGGCTTGTATGTGGCGTTTAGCCGGTGGGTGAACCCGCTGCCCTTGGCCCGTTTGGGCTTGAGCTTGCCGTCCTCATATTCCGCCAAATTGGTGCAAGGTGCACCGCGCAGACCGGGCAGCAGTGTCCGGTCGCTTGCATAGCTGTCGGTATCGCGATCGTAGAGCCGCTCCCCGCTTTCGGTGAAGCATTGGGCAACACCCGTCCGGCTCGATCCGGCGCCGTTGCGCGGAAAGGCCGAAAAGGGACCATCGCCGCCATCGCCCGGATTGCGGCCGAAGCCGAAGAAACCGATCAGCGTGTTGTCATATTTGAACAGGCGCCCGCCAGCGGTGATGGTCACCTGCGGGGTGACGTCGAAACTGGCCTCGCCGAACAGGGCATAATCCTTATCGACGCGATTTTGTTCGGTCAGCCACAATGTCCCGGCTAAGCCGTTGACCGACAGTTCGGGGGCCAGGTCGTCAACGCGATAATCCTGATGGATCTGGTTTGACTGCCGCTGATAGAAAGCGCCGGCAATGACCCTGAACGGCCGGTCCGCCGGAGAGGCGATGCGGATTTCCTGGCTCAGCTTTTTGAAATGGTCGGTGCCAATGATGTATTGGCGCGGATCGATGAAATTTCCCGCGCCATCGAGATAATAGAAATAGGCCAGCCCGCCGTAATCCGGGTTATAGTCCGCATAGAGCGCGTCATAAGTGTCGGCATAATCGCTGTAATCGCTTAGCGTATAGGTTTTGCGGTTGAGGTAGGCGCCGGCGTAGGTGATGTCGAAATTGGCAATCTTGCCTTCGATCGTCAGCGCCGCCTGGGTGAAGCGATCCTTGCGGACCTCGTCGAAATAACGGTCGATCTTGAGGTCGCCGATATTGGGGTCATAGGCGAAAAATCCGTCGGCCTTCAGGTTCTGGTGGAACACTGTCGGAGTCACGGTCCAATTGTCGTCGAGGTCGACCTTCAGCGCGGCTCGGCCGCCATAGATCCGCTGGTCGTTGTGGTTCTTCTTCGCCAGGTCGGCATTGTCGATCGTGATGTCGGCGACGTCATCGTCGAACACATAATAGCTGCGTTCGCGGAACACATTGTCGATATAGCCGGCGTCGCGCTGGTAAAAGGCGACCCCGCGGAAGGCCATCCGCTCCGAAATAGGCAGATTGACCATGCCGTCCAGCTTTCCGCCCCAGCCGCCGTGCGCCACCTTGTTGATTTCCGCATCGACCCGGCCCGAGGTGACGCCCAGCTCAGGCTTGTTGGTGATAATGCGGATCGTACCCGCCTGACTCGACGCGCCGTAAAGCGTGCCCTGCGGACCGGCGAGGCTTTCGATCCGTGCAATGTCATAGATATGGATATCGAGCGTGCCACCGATGGTCGTCACCGGCTGTTCGTCGAGATAGGTTCCGACCGACGGCAGCGAACCCGAGTGGTTTCCATCGCCGCCGCTGGCTACGCCGCGCATGTAGACGACGGTCAGACCGGGCTGGGCGGTCTGATAGGCGACGGACGGAAGCTGCTTGGTATAATCCTCGAAGTTGGCGATGTTCAGCTGGTCAAGCCGGCGGGTACCGATCGCCTGGACGCTGATCGGCACGTCCTGGAGATTTTCCTCGCGCTTCTGCGCAGTGACAACGATGATGTCGCGATCGTCAGGGGCGGTCTGGGCTGCGGCAACCGAAGGCTGGTCAGCGGGATCGGTCGGCGCCGGACTGTCCTGTCCCAGCGCGGGCTGCGCCAGAGCGGTGGAAGCAAGCAGGCCAAGCGTAAGCGCGCGGATCGTCCGGTTAGTCATTGATGCCCCCATCAGACTGGTAACCGGATAGCGACAGACGGCCTGCCCCTTGTCAAACGGAAAAGTTGCAGGCTCGAACTTAAATGTCCAACCCGTTGATTTGGTTGAAACCCGGCGCTTCGGGATAGGCTTCTAGAACGTCTCCTAGTGCCTCTTTAAGTGGATCGAGGAACGACTCATAGGCGCGCCACTCCTCGGTCGCGTCGCGGTAGATGGGTTGGCGAACCTGTTCGGAACTGGCGGTGCGGACCGCCCGGTCGGTCTGGTGGAAATCGAGGCAGGCCTGTTCAAATTCCAGCCCGCAATGGGCCAGCAGCGCGCGCACCTGCGCTTCGGTATCGTCAACCATCCGCTCGTAGATTACGCGGTGGACCTTGCCCGGAAGCAGCGCATCGACATGGGCCATCAGCCGGACATAGTCGCGATAATAGCTGCCGACGTCGGCCAGGTCGTAGGTGAAGGCCTGGCCGCGGGCGAAATGCTGGCGAAAGTTAGAAAAGCAACAGCCGAGGGGGTGGCGTCGCGCGTCGATAATTCTGGCATTAGGGAGCACGAGCTGGATGAACGGCACGTAGAGCCAATTGTTAGGCAGCTTGTCGATGAAAAAGGGTCTTTCGGTCCGCCGCTGGACGGACACGCGCTGGAGATACTCGCGCCCGATCGAGGTCCGCTCCTCCCCGCTCAGAAGCAGCGCACTGCCGGGATAGCCAGGGGCACGGCGGGCCAGTGCCGGCAGGTCGGGCAGCTCTGATGTGCCTTCGACCAGCGAGTGCGAGGCGAGAATCTGTTCGACGAGAGTGGATCCGGCGCGCGGCATCCCGACGATGAAGATCGGGTCGGGCGCGTCGCAGCCGCCCGGCCGCTCTGCCAGAGCCTCCGCAGTAAAGGTCGCGATGGCTTGATCGACTGCTCCGGACATGTCTTGGCGGCGATAAGGCTGCCCCTTGCGGCGAAGGGCGTTGCCGCGCTCGAAATGCCCGAAGGCCCGCTTTGCCAGCCCTGCGTCGTGCATTGCTTTGCCTAGCGCGAACTCGAGATGAAAGCGGTCCTCCTCGACCAGCGCCTCATCCGCCAGCGTGGCTTCCATCGCCGCGACGTCGCTGGCATCAAATTTCACGGTCTTGAGGTTGGACAGGCTGAACCAGGCCTCGCCGAGCCGAGGGCTCAGCGCAATCGCCCGGCGATAGGCGGCGATGGCGTCCGCCTGCCGCCCGACGGTTTTCAGCATATGGCCGTAACTCATCCACACTTTGGGCTGGTTGGGCGCGCGCTCGATAACGCTTTCGTAAAGGGAGATCGCGTCCTCGAAGTCGCCGAGGCGGGCGAGCGTCGCCGCCTTGAGGTTACGATGACTGATGTCTTCGCCATCGGCCTCGAACAGTGCGTCGAGCAACGGCAGCGCTTCGCTGGGCCGGCCCATCCGCCCGAGCACCAGCGCCAGCTGCGCCCGTGCCGCCGTAAATCCCGGCGCCACTTCCAGCGCCCTGCGAAGCAGATGCTCGGCATCATGGAGTCGGCCGATCCGCCAAGCAAGTTCTGCAAGCATGCGGATCGCCCGGGCATCGAACGGGTCCTCCTTGAGATGCGGCTTCAACAGCCGTTCCGCGACGTCGAGCCGATTGTCGTGGAGCGCCAGCGCCGCCTCAAGAAGGCGCGGATGCCAGCGATGAAATGATGCGCTCCCCACGCGCCAGTCCTAGCCGCAGGAATATGGCGCCGCCAAGCACCCCGACAATGAGTTGCAAATTAGGACTTTCCGCCCAGCATGAAAAGGGCGATGAAGCGGGATGATCTATTTCGAAGATATCGAGGTCGGCGCCACTACGCTGTTCGGCCATTATGACGTGACCCGCGAAGAGGTCATTGAATTCGCGCAGAAATATGACCCTCAGCCGTTCCATCTGAGCGACGAAGCCGCGGCCCGGACTCATTTCGGGCGAATCGCCGCGTCGGGCTGGCACACCACGGCGATGACCATGGCGGTGATCGCCCGCCACGTCGTCGCCACCGAACAGGCCGGTCTGGGCTCTCCGGGGATCGATGAACTGCGCTGGCTGAAGCCGGTCTATCCCGGCGACCGCCTCACGGTCACGGGGACGATCGTCGAGAAAACCCCGTCCCGGTCAAAGCCGAATATCGGCAGCTTCCGGACGGAAACGACGGTTACCAACCAACATGGCGAACCGGTAATGCGCTATACGTCGATCGTATTGATGCTGCGCAAGCCGGCCGATTAATCGCGGCGATCACGCCGGTTCTCGCGCCGCAGCTCGCGCCGATCTTCCGCGACCTCGCGACGATATTCCCGCCGCTCCTTGCGGTTTTCCTTCTTCAGCGTGCGCTTGTCGATCTCGCCGGACCGATATTGCTGACGATTGTCGTGAACGTCGCGACGCAGCTCGCGCTGCTCGCCGCGCACGTCCCGGCGAAAGCCTTCCCAATTTTCGCGGACCTGGCGCCGGTCGCGACGCTGCTCCCAATGCCGCCGCTGGGCTTTCGACCAGCGATGCCGCTTGCCGTCTCGCGCATAGACGTAATAGCCGGTGCCGGGATAATAATAGCCGCTGTACCAGCCGTAGGACGGGTAACGGGAGCCGTAGCCGTAGCCGTAGCCGTAGCTTGGTCGGTAATCATAGCCGTAGCCATAATCGTATCCGCGATAATAGGGATCGTAATAGCCGGCATTCCCGACGCCAACCGACACGCCGCTATAGCCATAGGGGGTGGTGCAGGCCGACAGTCCGATGACCGCCGCGACCGACAAGGCAGCGAGTTTAAGGGGGGACGCAATCATATTCACTCTCCGCGTTTGAGGAACGCATTGTGAATATTATCTTTTTCGCCTTGAACCTCGACTGAACCATTCAGCAGGGGTTCAGTGCCGCCAGCTAGTCGCCCTCATACGCCAGGAGGCTCACGACATCGATCCCGGCCTCATCCAGCGCCCGGCCTCCGCCGAGGCCCGGAAGGTCGATGACGAAGCGCGCGCCGACGACCTTGCCACCCGCACGCTGCACCAGCCGCACCGCCGCCAGGGCGGTTCCGCCGGTGGCCAGGAGGTCATCGACAATCAGAACCCGGGCGCCCGGCGCACAGGCGTCGACATGCATCGCAAGGCGGTCGCGGCCATATTCCAGCGCATAATCCTCGGCGATGGTCGCGCCGGGCAGCTTGCCGTCCTTGCGCACCAGCAGCAGTCCGGCGTTCAACCTAACCGACAAGGCCCCGCCGATAGCGAACCCCCGCGCCTCGATCGCCGCGACCAGGTCGACCGGCCCGGTCACCGTCGCAGCGAGCGCATCGACCGTGGCAGCAAGGCCGTCGCGGTCGAGAAACAATGTCGAAATATCGCGAAACTGGATCCCCGGCCTTGGGAAATCCGGAATGGTGCGGACGAGCGCCCTGATCGCGTCAGTGGCGCCCGCCATGCCCCAATCCCCTACTTGGCCGCGGCCTTCTTGGTCGCGCGGGTGCGCTTGGCCTGGTTCTTGGGGTCGAGGACTCCCTTCGGCGCGACCTTGCGCTTCGCCTCGGCCCAGATGTTCCGATAGCTTAGATAGCCGAGGATGGTTGCGACGATCAGGAAGATGATCACCGCGAGACCCGACCGATGGCGGTTCTCCAGCTTCGGTTCGGCGGTCCACAGCAGGAAGGCCGATACGTCCTTGGCCATCTGGTCGACCGTCGACTTGGTGCCGTCGGCATAGGTGACCTGCCCATCGCCAGTCAGCGGCGGAGCCATGGCGATGTTGAGATTGGCGAAATAGGGATTGTAGTAAAGTCCCTCGCCGGTCTTCGCTTCCGGGAAATGCTTGAGCAGTTCGGCCGGCTGCGCCTGATATCCCGTCAGCAGCGAATAGACATAGGCCGGGCCGCCCTCGCGCGCCTTGGCGATCAGCGAAAGGTCGGGCGGATAGGCGTTGTTATTCGCCGCCCGCGCCGCCGTTTCGTTGGGATAGGGACTCGGGAACTTGTCGACCGGGGTCGCCTTGCGAAGCGCGGCTTCGCCGGTGTCCGGATTGATACCCGGCACTTCGCGCTGGCCGGCCTCGGCCTTGATTTCGGCCTCCGAATAGCCGAGCGCGGCGAGATCGCGGAAAGAGACTAGGCTAAGCCCGTGGCAGGCCGCGCAGACTTCCTTGTAGACCTGATAGCCGCGCTGAAGCTGCTGGCGGTCAAACTTGCCCAGCGGCCCGTTGGACGACAGCGCCAGCTTCTTCGGTTCGCGATGGAACTCATGTTCCGCGGTCGGTGACGGCGGCGTTCTGAAAAAGCCGATGGCGTCGGCCGTCAGGCTGATGAGCGCAACGCCCGCGAAAACCAGGCCGACGAGAAAAGCGATGATACGGACCATGGTCCCCGATTCCCCTTATTGAGCTGCCGCGGGCGTAGAGCCCAGCGGAGCCGCTTCCTCAGCCTCGCCGTGCAGGACCGATTCCGAAATGGAATTGGGCAGCGGCAGCGTGCGCTCGAATTTGGAAACGAGCGGCAAAATGATGAGGAAGTGCGCGAAATAATAGGCGGTCGCGATCTGGCTGATGGCGACGTAGGGCTGTTCCGCCGGCATCACGCCGCAGAAACCGAGCACCGCGATGTCGAGCATCAGGATCCAGAAGAAGCGCTTGAACACCGGCCGGTAATGACCCGAGCGAACCGGCGACTTGTCCAGCCAGGGCAGGAAGAACAGCAACAGGATCGAGCCGAACATCGCCAGCACGCCCCACAGCTTCGCCGGAAGGATCAGGTCGAAGGTGAAGGCGCGCAGGATCGCGTAGAACGGCCAGAAATACCATTCGGGAACGATATGCGCCGGGGTCGCCAGCGGGTTAGCCGGAATATAATTGTCCGGATGCCCCAGGGCGTTCGGCGCAAAGAACAGCACCGCGCAATACAGGATAAGGAACAGGCCGACGAACCAGCCGTCCTTCGCCGTGTAGAAGGGGTGGAACGGCAGCGTATCCTTTTCGCTCTTCACATCGACACCGGTCGGATTTCCCGATCCCGGAATGTGCAGCGACCAGATGTGCAGCACGACCACGCCGGCGATAACGAATGGCAGTAGATAGTGGAGCGAGAAAAAGCGCGACAGAGCGGCCTGGTCCGGCGCGTAGCCGCCAAGCAGCCACACGCGGATCGGTTCACCGACGACCGGGATCGCCGAGAAGAAGCCGGTGATGACCTGCGCACCCCAATAGCTCATCTGCCCCCAGGGAAGGACATAGCCCATGAAGGCCGTGGCCATCATCAAGAGGTAGATCACCAGCCCAAGCATCCACACCATCTCGCGCGGCGCCTTGTAGGAGCCGTAGAACAGGCCGCGGAAAATATGGATGTAGACGACGATGAAGAAGAAGCTCGCGCCGTTGGCGTGGGCATAGCGCATCAGCCAGCCCGCATTCACGTCGCGCATGATGTGCTCGATCGAATTGAACGCGCCATCGGCAGAAGCATAGTACCACATCGCCAGGACGATGCCGGTGACGATCTGGATGGTCAGGAAGATGCCGCTTAGGACACCGAAGTTCCAACCGTAATTGAGGTTGCGCGGCACCGGATAGCCGCCGCCGACGGCGTTATAGACCAGCCGCGGCAGGGGAAGCCGATTGTCGATCCAGCGACCCAATTCCGTCTTGGGTTCATAGGGCTTGGCCCAGGCAAAGCTCATGGCGTCGGGTTCCTTAACCGATGGTCACGACGGTGTCGGAGGTGAATTCATACTCCGGTACGACCAGGTTGGTCGGCGCCGGGCCTTTGCGGATTCGGGCCGCGGTGTCGTAGTGCGAGCCGTGGCAGGGGCAGAAATAGCCGCCATATTCGCCGCGATTCTCGCCAGCCGCGACGCCCAGCGGAACGCAGCCCAGATGGGTGCACACGCCAAGCGTGATCAGCCAGTTTTCCTTGCCCGGCTTGGTCCGCTCGGCAAGGCTTTGCGGATCGCGAAGCGAGGAAACATCGACCTTGTTGGCCTCGACGATTTCCTGCGGGGTCAGGTTGCGCACGAACACCGGTTGCTTGCGCCACACGGTCTTGATCGCCTGCCCCGGCGCAATCTTGGAAATATCGACTTCGGTCGAAGCGAGTGCAAGCACGTCGGCCGGCGGGTTCATCTGGTTGACCAGCGGCAGCGCGACGGCAACTGCGCCGACGCCCGCGAAGCTGACAGCGGCGATATTGATGAAATCGCGGCGGCGCAGGCTATGATCTGCCTCCACTTGCGCGACGTTGGTTTCTTCCAGCGTGGCCATGCTCACCCTTAAGACCGAATTTGGCGGATGCCGACAGGCATCGGATACGACCCTCTCCGGCAGGTCCGGAGCGGTTGGCGGGCCTGATAGCGCCTGCCCGCGCTTATGCAAATGGTCAAATTGCCCGACTTGTGCGGCAAAGCGAGGAGCGACTATCGGGCGATGATGCGCCTTGCCCTGTTCGAACCGGAAATTGCCGGCAATGTCGGCGCCGTGCTGCGGCTCGGGGCCTGCATGGGCGTCGCGGTCGACCTGATCGAGCCGATGGGCTTTGCCTGGGACGATAAAAGGGTAAGGCGCACGGCTATGGATTATATCGACCATGTCGAAGTGACCCGCCATGCGAATTTCGCCGACTTTCACGCGACCCTGACCGGCCGGATGATCCTGTTCACCACGAAGGGCCCCTCCTCGCCCTATGCATTTTCCTTTGCGCCCGATGATGTGCTGCTGTTCGGCAAGGAAAGCGCCGGGGTTCCGGATCATGTCGCAACCGCAAGTGACGCCCGGCTGCGAATCCCGATCCGCGCCGGCGTCCGATCGTTTAACCTTGCCACCTCCGCCGCGCTCGCCCTGGGAGAAGCGCTGCGCCAGACCGGAAGGCTGCCTCGATGAAGCCCCTCGACGACCAGCAACAGGCCGCACGGAGCTGGTTCGAATCACTGCGCGACAGGATCTGCGCAGAATTCGAAGCCATCGAACAGGAAGCGGGCAGCGACGCGACCTTCGAATTCATTCCTTGGGACCGCAGCGATGATGACGGATCGCCCGGCGGAGGCGGCGTGCGCGGACAAATGGCAGGCAAGATCTTCGAAAAGGTCGGGGTCAATGTTTCGACAGTCGGCGGGCGATTCTCCCCCGAATTCGCTCGCCAGATCCCCGGCGCGGAAGAAGATCCCAGTTTCTTCGCCACCGGCATCAGCTTGGTTGCGCACATGGCCAACCCGCACGCGCCGGCGGTGCACATGAACACCCGCTTCCTGACCACCACACGCCGCTGGTTCGGCGGGGGCGCGGACCTCAACCCGGCGATTCCCAATGACGAGGACACAAACGCCTTCCACGCCCGGCTGCGCGCGGCCTGCGCGGCGCACGATCCGACTTTCTACCCGCGATTCTCACAGTGGGCGGAGGAGTATTTCTGGCTGCCGCACCGCAATTGCGCGCGCGGCGTCGGCGGCATCTTCTACGACCGGCTGGAAGGTCATTTCGACCAGCATTTCGCCTTCACCCGGGACGTCGGCGAGGCCTTTCTCGACATCTTCCCGCAGATCGTGCGCAAGCGGATGGAGACTCCGTTTACCGATTCCGACATGGACCAATTGCTCGAATTTCGAGGCCGCTATGTCGAGTTCAACCTGCTTTACGACCGAGGCACGCTGTTCGGCCTCAAGACCGGCGGCAACATCGACGCGATCCTGATGAGCTTGCCGCCGCTTGCACGCTGGAAATAGCTAGTCGGCGCGGTCGACGTCGGGAACGCCCGCCTGACCGGTGTTAAGCTGAACATAGATCCGCGCGACCATCGTCGCCGCAACCGCGGTAATCATTGCCCCGACGATGCCTTCGGCCAGCGCGATCAGCAGCGCAGGCAGGTTGAGCGGCTGCACGTCACCCATCGCCAGTACAACGAGCGAACCGACCACCGCGGTGACCGCCCCGCCGGCTACCATCGCAGCGACAAGGATCAGCATCAGCAGCACGAACAGGCGGAAGAAATTGCCTTTGGTCAGCGCGAAACATCGCCCGACGATGCGCAAGGGGTTGCCGGTTTCGGTGATGGCGACGGCCGACATCGGCATCAGCCGCGTCGCGACGAACAGGAATACCAGCATCATCACCAGCATGAACGGTGCCAGGCCAGGAACCTGGGCCATGGTCTCGGCACTGATGCTGGCAGGATCGGTCAGCCCGGCATTGCCGAGCAGCAGGACGAGCAGGATCGCCGCGGCAATCGCCAATGGCAGGAATACCATCAGGGCGGCGCCGAACAGCGCGGGCGCCCTGCCCGCCGCCTTGCCGAGCGCGCCGCCCACGCTTCCAGTCCACCCGATGGCCATCGCGGCGATCGCCATCTGTCCGATCAGCGCCGTGGCAAGGACGAAGAGCATGATCAACAGGCCGGAAAGGTCGCCGGCCGGCTGGCCGGTCGGGTTAATCCAGGCTGCAAGCGCGGCGGGCACTGCGAACATAGCCAGGGCCACCGGCGCAACCAGCCGGGCCTCGCGCCCAAGAAACGCGCTGCTTTCTTCCCAAGCCTTGCCGATCGATACTTTGGTCATGCCGCTCCCCAAACCAACTTTGGCCTCTTATGGTTGGCGGCGCCGCGCCATGCAATCGCCCTTGATCCCCCGGCCCGCAGCAGCCATCTGGCGGCGATGATCGAACCCGGGATCGAATGGCGCGTCAGCGATCGCCTCGTGCCTTACGACGAGGCCTTGGGGGAAATGGAGGCGCGCGCGGCCTCGGTCCGTGTCGGGGAGGCGCGCGAACTGGTCTGGCTGCTCGAACACCCACCCCTGTTCACGGCCGGGACAAGCGCCGACCCGGTCGAGCTCATCAATCCGCTCGGCTTCCCGGTTCATGAAGCGGGGCGCGGGGGACGCTACACCTATCATGGGCCTGGCCAGCGGGTCGGCTATCTCGTCCTCGATCTCGAGAAGCGCGGCAAGGACATCCGCTGTTTCGTCCATGCGCTGGAGGGATGGATGATTGCCGCGCTAAGCCGGCTGGGGGTCGAGGCGCGGCGAGAAGCGGGACGGATCGGCATCTGGACGGGCAAAGGTCCCGACGAAGCCAAGATCGGTGCAATTGGCGTGCGCGTGAAGCGCTGGGTGACGATGCACGGCTTTTCGATCAACGTCTCGCCGGACCTCGCACACTTTGGCGGAATCGTTCCCTGCGGCATCTCGGAATATGGGGTTACCAGCCTCCAAACGCTTGGCCTCGAACCCTCCATGAAACTGGTAGACGCCGCTTTGGAGCAGGAATTTCCTGCGTTTCTCAATAACTTAACAGGCATTTCAGAAGGCGCTTGAGGCGCGGGGTTCCCCCGACTATTGTGCGCGCGATTTGCGACTAAGGGGTTTCCCCCAAGGGCAAGTCTAATAATCAAGGGAGTTTTAAATGCGTGCTCTGATCCTGGTCGCTGGTGCGGCCCTGGCGGTTTCGGCTTGCAGCAGCAACGAAGCCGCTGAAAACACGATGAACGTCGACGAGACCCTCACCACTGAGAACGTCGTCGCCAATGACACCACCGCGATCGATGCTTCGACCGCGATGGACGCGAACATGACCATGGACGCGAACACCGTTGACGCGAACGCGACTGTCGACGCGAACACGACCAACGCGATGTAATCGCGCGCAGGCCGCCTTTCGCGGCCTGCACGGTTAGGAAAGGGTCGCCGGATTTTCCGGCGGCCCTTTTTCTATTTCAGCCCGACAACCTTGTGCGCCTGGAGCGACAGCCGCCAGCGCGGACGTTCCATCGCCAGCGCGATGGCGGCGTCATGGCTTGCCTCGCGCTCGGCGCAGTCCATCGGCTGGACGAGGAAATGGCCGAAATCCCACTCCTCGAGCGCCGCCGGCTCGATACCGGCTTGTGGCCAGACCAGCTTCAGCTCGTCGCCGCATCGCTGGACCACATCTGTGCCGGCCTTGGGACTGATGCACAGCCAGTCGATCCCCGCCGTCGCCGGCAGCGTGCCATTGCTCTCCACCGCGATTCTGAAGCCCTGCGCGTGCAGCGCCTCAACCAGATCCACATCCAGTTGGAGCATCGGCTCACCGCCGGTGATCACCACGAGGCGCCGCTCCGTCCCTTCGCCCCAAAGCGCGGCGACATGCGACGCCAATGTGGCAGCGTCGGCGAACTTGCCGCCGCCCGGCCCGTCGGTGCCGACAAAGTCGGTATCGCAGAAATTGCACTGGGCGCTCGCCCGGTCCTGTTCGCGGCCGCTCCACAGGTTGCAGCCGGCAAAGCGCAGGAACACCGCACGGCTGCCAGCCTGCACACCTTCTCCCTGCAAGGTCAGAAAAGCTTCCTTGACGGCGTAGCTCATGACGCCACCGCGTAGCGGGTGGGATCGGGCAACTGTGCTTCCTCGAAACCCTTGGCGCGCAGGCGGCAGGCATCGCAAAGCCCGCACGCGCCGCCGTCGCTCGCCGGGTCGTAGCAGCTATGGCTCAATCCGGCGTCGAGTCCGAGCCGCGCGGCCTCGCGCGCGATGTCGGCCTTGCTCATCTCCTGCAGCGGCGCATGAACAGTAAAGCCATGACCCTCGACCCCCGCCCTAGTCGCCTTGTTGGCAAGCGCTTCAAAGGCCGCGATGAAGTCGGGACGGCAATCGGGATAGCCGGAATAATCGAGCGCATTGACGCCGACAAACAGGTCGTGCGCGCCCGCCGCCTCGGCCCAGGCCAGTGCAAGGCTCAGGAACACGGTGTTGCGCGCGGGAACGTATGTGACCGGAATGCCCTCGCCGACACCATCCTTGGGCACCGCGACATCGCTGGTCAGCGCGGATCCGCCAAAGGCGGTGAGGTCGAGCGGCAGGATGATATGTTCGTCTGCCAGCAGGCCCGCGATCCGGCGCGCCGCCTCCAGCTCCACCCGGTGGCGCTGGTTATAGTCAATCGTAAGAGCCAACACCCGATAGCCCGCCTCGCGGGCCAGCGCCGAGCAGACCATCGAATCCAGGCCCCCGGACAGGAGCACCACCGCCAAAGGGCGTTTGTCGGCATGATTTTTCATCGTGCGCGCCATCTAGGGGCGGCGGACCGAAAAAAACAGGGGCCGCACATGGCGGCCCCGAGTTGCGGACCCTGGGCCCGACAGGGAGGAAAGCGTGTCGAAGAAGGACACGATTCGTCCCTAGCCCCATTATGGTTAAAGCTGGCTTAACGACCCGGACAATTTCCGATGCGGCGGGCATGTAGCTGGTAATGGAACGGCAGATTGCCGGAAATGCCCTGAGTTTCGATCCTCAGCGAGCGCGGGGTCAGCATCGTGACGCGCGATTGACCGAAGCCGCCTTCTGCGCAGCTGTAGCGGATTACCGCCTCACTGCCCTGGTCGCGGACGATCTCCTGCGTGCAGCGATTGTTGCGATGTTCAAATTGGGCAAGCATTTGCGGTGACGGTACGCAAACGCGGTTCGCCCCGCTACCGTTCGCGTTCTGGCTGACTTCCCACAAGCCGCCTGCAGCCGGCGCCAGCGCGCGGGGCACCGCAGCCGCGGCCAGGAAGGACGCAGACAAGGCAAAAATGCCGATCGAGACGATTCGCACCGGGTGACGCATGATTAGCGTTTACCACGAAACTCTTAACCGAAAGCAACTTTTCTGCATATTTCACGCTGCCGCAGCGTCGATCGGGAAGCTGGTGGCGCAAAAGGCGCAGTCGACCCGGATCAGGCCGTCGTCGCCGACCATCTCGGCCCGTTCCTCGGGCGGAAAGCGGGCGATCACCGAGGCGATATAGTCGGCGCTGCAGCGGCAGCCTTTGGCCAGTCGCACCGGATCGAGCGTCCGCACTTCCTCCTCCTCGTGAAGAAGGCGCCAGACCAAATCGTCGAGCGGCAAGGCGCGATCGGTCAACTCGTCCGGCCGGACCGAGCCGACCAGCGTCGCGACGTGCGGCCATTCGGGATGGTCGAGCCTGGTATGAAGCCGCTCGCGCCCTTCCTCGCCTTCGGGAAGATGCTGGAACATCAGGCCGCCCGCGACCCACCCCTCTTCGTCCTTCCGGACGGCGAGGCGTACGATCGACGGAATCTGTTCCGACTGGGCGAAATAGCTCTGTGCCGCCTCACCCAGCCCTTCGCCTTCCAGCGGGACGATGCCCTGGTAGCGCTGGCTGGTCGCCGGCTGGTCGAAGGTGATCGCAAGATAGCCCTTACCGAACAGCGAGAAGAGGCTGGGGTGCGGGCCGGCCTCGGCCAGGCGCAGTGGATCGTGGCGCACATAGCCGCGCAGTTCGCCGCCCTGATAGTCGCACACCAGAAGGTCGACGATCCCGTTTTCGGTCTGCGCCTGGATGGTCAGCTGGCCGCCCGGATCCTTGAGCAATGAGCCAAGCAGCGCGGTAAGCACCAACGCCTCGGCCAGCAGATTCTCGATCACCGGCGGATATTGATGGTTGGCGAGGATGCGGTCGAGCGTCGGCCCGATCCTCGCAGCCCGCCCACGGGCGTGACGCGACGGTACGGTCACGCCTAGCGCGACGTCGCTGTAGAGAGGAATGGAAGTCATCGCCGCGCCAGATGGGCGTTCGATCGGCGAATTGCAAACTCAGCCGGGAGAGGCTGCCGAGCCCGCCAGCAGTCCACCGTCGATGTCGAATTCCGACCCGGTAATGTAAGGGGCCTCGTCCGATGCCAGGAACAGGCACAGCGCCGCCACTTCCTCAACCGTGCCGAAGCGGCGCAGCGGGGTGTCGGCAACCATCGCTGCCATCCGCTCCTCGCGGCCTGGCCCTTCGCCAATCATGGCGTCCCAGATCGGCGTCAGTATTGCTGCCGGGTGGACCGAGTTGCAGCGGACTTTGAGACCCTGCTGCGCGCAATAAAGCGCCACCGACTTGCTGTGGTTGCGGATCGCGGCCTTGGACGAAGCATAGGCTGCGGCCCCCGGAATGCCGACCAGGCCCGAGCGGGACGAGATGTTGATGATCGACCCGGTGCCCGTCGCGCGCATGGTCCGGATCGCCTGGCGGCAACCGAGGAAGGTGCCGTCGAGGTTGACCCGATGAACCCGGTGCCAATCGTTAAGCGACGCATGTTCCGGATCGTGCGGTCCGGGATTATCCTCGAAGCCGGTGATGCCGGCGTTGTTGACGAGGATATCGATCCTGCCGTCGCGGTCGACTAGCTGAGCCATCACCCGGTCCCAGTCGGCCTCCTCCCGCACATCCAGCGCCGCCGCCCGCGCCGCGCCGCCAATCGACTCGGCGACCTGCCGCGCACCTTCTTCGTTGATGTCGGTCACCCAAAGGGTTGCGCCTTCGGCGGCGAAGGCGCGCGCGATGCCTTCGCCGATGCCTTGCGCCGCGCCGGTGATCAGCGCGATCTTTCCTTCAAGCCTGCTCACCGTCCTTGGCCCTCCAGCTCAGAACTTGCCTAGGCACCACATTAGCAGCGCCTTTTGCGCGTGCAGCCGGTTCTCAGCTTCGTCCCACACCGCCGACTGCGGCCCGTCGATAACCGCTGCAGTCACTTCCTCGCCGCGATGTGCGGGCAGGCAGTGGAGGAACGTCGCGTCAGGCGAGGCGCGAGCCATCATCGCCTCGTCGACCTGGAAGGGAGCGAAGGCGAGAGCCCGGGATTCGCCTTCATCCTGTCCCATCGACAGCCAGGTATCGGTCACCACAACCTCGGCACCGTCGATCGCCTCGGCGGGATCCGCGGTGAAATGGATCTGACCATGCGCCGCGGCCATCGCGCGCATCGCGGGGTCGGGACCAAAGCCATCGGGGGTTGCCACCGCCAGGCTGAACTTCATCAGCGCCGCCGCTTCGATCAGCGAGTGGCAGACATTGTTGCCATCGCCAAGCCAGGCCCAGCGCGTGCCGGCGAGCCGCGACCGGGCCTCTATCACCGTCTGCATGTCGGCGAGAAGCTGGCAAGGATGCGAAAAGTCGGTGAGGCCGTTGATCACCGGGACGCTCGCGTGGTGCGCCAGTTCCTCAGCCTTGTGATGATGATCGGTGCGGATCATGATTGCGTCGGCGAACCGGGACAGGACGCGCGCGGTGTCGGCAACCGTTTCGCCACGGCCAAGCTGGGAAGACCCGCCGTCGAGGATGATCGAGCTTCCGCCAAGCTGGCGAACGGCAAGGTCGAAGCTGACCCGTGTGCGGGTCGAATTCTTTTCGAAGATCATCGCCAGTACGAAGCCGTCGAGCGGGCGGTCCTCGTCGACCTTGCCCTTCGGCCAGCCCGCGCGGCGCGCCTTGCGCTCCATCGCTTCGCCGAGGATGGCGGCAATCGCCTCGCCCCCCGCATCGGCGAGGTTGAGGAAATGCCTCATGCAGTCTCCGGCACGTCATAGGTGCCGGCTGCCGCGGAAAGCCCCTCGACGAATTCGGCAATGTTGGCCTCGTCGATCACCAGCGGCGGCAGGACACGCACCACATTGTCGCCAGCGGCGACGGTCAGGATACCCTTGGTGCGCAGATAGGCGACGAACGCCCGGCTGTCGGTCTTCATCTTGATTCCCAGCATCAGGCCCAGTCCGCGAACGCCTTCGAAGACCTTGTCGTGGTTGGGAATCATCTGTTCCAACGCGGCGCGCAGGCGCTCGCCCATGGTCCGGACCCGGGTGAGGAATTCCTCATTGGCGACGACGTCGAAAACGGCCTGGCCAGCGGCCATGGCGAACGGATTGCCGCCATAAGTAGACCCGTGGGTGCCGATCACCATTCCCGCGGCGGCCTTTTCGGTTGCCAGGCAGGCGCCCATCGGGAACCCGCCGCCGATGCCCTTGGCCGACGCCACGATGTCGGGCTCGATCCCATAATGTTCATAGGCGTAGAGCTTGCCGGTGCGCGCAACCCCGCACTGCACTTCATCCAGTACGAGCATCAGGTCATGTTCGTCACAGGCCTTGCGCAGCCCGACAATGAAATCCTTCGAGGCCGGGCGGATGCCGCCCTCCCCCTGGACCGGTTCGACCAGGAAACCAGCAGTATTTTCATCGATCGCGCCCAACGCCGCATCGAGATTGTCGAACTCGACGACCTTGAAGCCTTCGAGCAGCGGGGCGAAGCCGTCGCGAAGCTTGGCCTGGTCGGTCGCGCTGATCGTCGCCATCGTCCGGCCGTGAAAAGCGTTGGTGAAGGTGATCAGCACATTCTTGTGCGGGTTGCCTTTGGCATGGTGATAACGGCGCGCCGTCTTGATCGCGCATTCGACCGCCTCGGCGCCCGAATTGGTGAAGAAAACCGTGTCGGCAAAGGTAAGATCGACCAGCCGCTGCGCGAATTTCTCGCCCTGCGGGCTGCCGTAGAGGTTGGACACGTGGATCAGCGTTTCGGCCTGCTTTTGCAGCGCTTGGGTCAGGTGCGGATGGCCATGGCCCAGCAGGTTGACCGCGATGCCGCTGGCAAAATCCAGATACTTCTCGCCCTGTTCGCCATAAAGGTAGATCCCTTCCCCCCGCACCGGCCGCACGTCGCAACGCGGATAGACGGGCATGAGCGGGGTGATGGCCATGGGGGCTCCTTTGTCAGGGTCGGTAAAGGCAAAAGGCGACCCTGTGGGACCGCCGCGGCAAGCCTATAGCTATGGCACCAAACAAACAAAAGGGGCGGACCCGATAGACCGGGCCCGCCCCTCCATTTTTACGCATTACCCGGGCCGATGGCCCAAAAGATTAGTCGCGGCGGTCCCAACGACCGTCATGGTCGCGGCCGCGATCATCTTCGTAACGATCGTGGCGGCCGTCGCGGTCGCGGTCGCTCCAGCCCTGGTTGTAGCCGTAGCGGCGCCCGTCCCGGAATTCGCGGGCAATCCGATACTCGAGCCGCTGGATTCGGCGGTCGATGTGATAGGCTTCCTGCGGATGAAGCCCGCCACGAGCGGCCCAATGCAGCCGACGCTCGATCTCTCGCGATTCCATACGCAGACGATAGGCGTCGCGGTCGCTGATGCGATGGTAGCGATCCAGGCGATTGATCTGGCGCTGAAGCTGGTCGACCCGAACCTGGAGGCGACGGACCTGACCATAGTTGGCGTGGTGGTAGCCATAGGCGTAACCCTGCGGCTGCGGGGGAGCCCATTGGGCAGCGGCCGGGACCGCGGCGGTGAGGGCAGTTGCCGCAACAGCGGCCGAAATAAGAAACTTACGCATCGTTGGCACTCCTTCGTGCGGTTGATGCCCTGTTTCTAGGCGGCTGCGAGTGTTGCGAGGCTGAACGTGACCGTTATCCGCCGTTCACCGACCTTAATGGCTTAAGTCGCTGAAACCCCTCAATTCTTGATTTTCCACCCGCTTTTAAGGAGCGCGTAGCAGGCACCGAACAGTACCAGATTGAGCACCGCCAGCCCGATTCCGCCGACGAGCAGCGGCGAATCGGCTTCGCCAAGGAAGCCGTGGCGGAATCCGGAGATCACATAGAAGAAGGGATTGGCGTGGCTGATGGCCTGGAAGGCGGGCGACAGTTGGTCAACCGCGTAAAAGGTGCCGCTAAGCAGCGACAGGGGTGCGACCACGAAATTGGTCACGGCGGCGGCATGGTCGAATTTTTCTGCCCAGATCGAGGTCAGCAGGCCGAGGAAGGCCAGAAGCAGCGACCCCATCAGGCCGAACCAAAGGGCCGACAGGGGATGGGACAGGCTGACATGAACGCCAGGCCACAGGCTCATCACCAGCCAGACTGCCAGGCCGACCAGGAAAGCGCGTGTCACCGCTGCCCCCACCAGCCCGGCGATCAACTCCCCGACCGACAGGGGAGGCATCAGATAATCGACGATGGTGCCCTGGATCTTGCCGACCAGCAGGCTGAAGCTCGAATTGGCAAAACTGTTTTGGATCATAGCCATCACGATAAGGCCGGGTGCGATAAAATCGGCAAAGGGCACGCCCAGAACCGTCCGGCCTTCGCGCCCCAGCGCGATGGTGAAGATGACCAAATAAAGCAGGGTCGTCACCGCCGGCGCCCAGACGGTTTGCGTCTGCACCTTGAAGAAGCGACGCACCTCCTTGATATAGAGGGTCGAAAGGCCGCCCCAATTGACGCCTTCGAGGCTGGGCTTGCCGGGTTCGCTTCGAACCCATGATGGAGTCTGGTCGTTCACGCGACAATCGCCTATCGGCTGCGGCGTCCCTGCACAACGGGGCCGAGCCAAATGATGGAGTTTTGAGATTCAATGAGCTGGACCGACGAGCGCATCGACCGCCTTAAGGCCATGTGGGCCGAAGGCGCGACCGCCAGCCAGATCGCCGAGGATCTCGGCGGAGTCAGCCGCAATGCGGTAATCGGCAAGGCCCACCGCCTCGGCCTCGAATCGCGTCCATCGCCGGTGAAGGCCGGCGAAGAAAAAGCGAAAAAGGCACCCAAGGCCACCGCCAAGGCGCACAAGCCTGCCCCTCCGCCAAAGGCGGCTGCGGCAAAGCCAGCGGCCACGCCCGCCCCTTGGGACGATGCCGACGATTCGGAGACCGCTTCCAAGGCGGCCGCGACGCCCGCTCCTGCATCGCCGGCTCCGGCACCGCAGCGGGCCAAGGAGGGGTCCACGATACAGTATCGCTCGGTCGGCCCGGGCGGCTTCATCCGGCAGGGACCCGGCGATACGCAGGCTCCGATCCCGCCAGCGCCGCCGCGCCGACTGGTTCCGGCGAAGCCAAGCCCCGAAGTTGCCGACAAGACGTCGCTGCTCGACCTCAACGATCGCGTCTGTCGCTGGCCGATGGGGCATCCGGGCGAACCGGACTTCCATTTCTGCGGTCAGGCCGCCAATCCCGGCTACCCCTATTGCGTGGCGCATTGCGGCGTGGCCTATCAGGCGCAACTCCCCCGGCGCGACCGTCGCCCGCCGCCCCCGCTGCCATTCGGCGGCCCGCGGGTCCGCTAAGCCAAGTTAGCAGGGCTTGGCGTCTCTTTACACGAGCAAGCTTGTGTTCGGTGCCGCGCTCAATAACCCATCAGCGCGAGCACTTCCTTGCGGCTGCGCTCGTCCTCGCGG
Organism: Sphingomonas xanthus; assembly: GCF_007998985.1. Lineage (GTDB taxonomy): Bacteria > Pseudomonadota > Alphaproteobacteria > Sphingomonadales > Sphingomonadaceae > Sphingomicrobium > Sphingomicrobium xanthum. The sequence goes on along the minus strand of NZ_CP041659.1, from coordinate 1,851,745 downwards.
AACACGCCCATCATCCGGCTGGTGGTCATCATCACGCCGGGCGTCCGCACCCCGCGCGCGGTCATGCAGGCGTGGCTGGCTTCGATCACCACCGCCACGCCCTTGGGGTTCAGATGGTCCCAGATACAGTCCGCGACCTGGGCAGTCAGGCGCTCCTGCACCTGAAGCCGCCGGGCATAGCCGTGCAGCACCCGGGCCAGCTTGCTGATCCCGACAACCTTGTCACCCGGCAGATAAGCGATCGCCGCCTTACCGATGATCGGCGCGAGATGATGTTCGCAATGGCTGTGGAACGGGATATCACGCAGCAGGATGATCTCGTCATATCCGCCGACCTCGTCAAAGGTCCTACTCAAATGGAGCGACGGGTCATCGGCATAGCCAGCTCCATATTCCTTCCACGCCCGCGCCACGCGTCCCGGCGTATCGAGCAGTCCTTCACGGTCCGGATCGTCACCGGTCCAGCGGATCAAGGTCCGGACAGCGTCCGCGACCTCGTCGGGAATGACAAGGTCGGGCGGGGAACCGATCAGGTCGCCGTCGTCAGGACTGCAACTACCCATTGCCAAGCTCCCTCATCATATCGTCGGCGACCGCCGCAGCCTGCACCCTGATATCAGGGACGGCGGTGATCTCCCAAAATTTTCCCTTGGCCATTGGCCCGATCGCCCAGGCACGTGGCGCAGCGGTGACACGCGAATAGGCATCGACTTCGACCGCGATCCCGAGCGGGTCGGGCCGGGCAAGTCCGGCATCGAACAGGCTATTGGTCACGCCATCGGCGCTGCGCCGAATGTCGCCCAGCGGACCGGTGCAATTGACCGCCATTGCCGCGTGGATGGTTTCCTGCGTGCCGCGGCGCCTGGCAATGATGGCCGTCAATCGGCCGCCTTCCTCGCGAAGCGCGGTGAGGCGCCCCGCCCCGATTTCTAGCCGTCCCCCTTCGATCATCATCTCGATCCGAGACGCGACCTGCGGCGCGATCCGGTGACGATGCACGTCCCACCACGGGCGGGCATGGCGCAGGAACCGACGCTGTTCGCTGGTCGAGAACGTCTGCCAGACCGTCTGGCTGTGCGGTCGAAGCGAATCCACCGCAGCCCGCCAGCCGACCGCCGTGCTGCGCGCCCGCAACCAGCGGGATAGCGCCAGGATGCTTCCGCCGGGCACCTCTTCAAGCTCTAGCGGGGCGGGCTCAAACGCCTGATGCGCGCGCGGAATCAGCCCGCGCCGCGACAGGGCGACCATCTTTCCGCCAAAGCCGAGCCGGTCGAGGCTTAACGCGACATCGACCATCGTCAGACCGGTCCCGACCAGCAGCAGCGGCCCGGCGCTTGCCGCGGCTTTCCCAATCGCTTCCCGGCCAGCCTCGCTCCAAGGATCGGCGACGAACATCGCCTCGGGCAGGCCCTTGGCCACGGCGAGCGACGGCGGCGGGGCATTGCCTTGGGCCAACGCTAGCGCCCGCCCCTCGACACTGCGTCCGTCATCCAGGGCCAGGCGCCATTGTCCGCCGGTCCATTCAACCGAGGTCGCGGTTGCATCGATAAGCTTCGCGCCGCTGCGCTCAAGCTGCTGGGCCAGATAGGCGCCATAGCGGCGGCGCGGCACGAAATCGGTCGGTGCATAGCCTTCGCCCGCGAGGACTTCGGCAAAATCCTCGAGCCCTTCGCCGGCGCCCATCTTCGCCGCCGGCACGTTCAGCAAATGGGCTTCATCCTCGGTCGAATAGGCCGTTCCCCGCCCGGCGCGTCCGCTACCTTCGACGATTGTCGCCGACAGCCCGCGACGCGCCAGCTGGGCAGCCAGCGCGGTCCCCGAAAAGCCCCCGCCAACGATAAGGACGTCGGCGGGAAGGCCGCACTCAGATTTCATAATCGGGCCATGCGTTGGGATTGGCCGCCCCGGCCTTGCGCTTCACCATATGGTCGTGAAGGCTGATCACCGTCCGCCCCGCCGTTTCGGTGAACAGCGCCGGCACCAGAGCGTGGATGATGCAGGCCAGCCCCGCGCCCACCAACTTCGCACCGATCAGCACAGCTCCCACGCCATGTTCCGCCCAGCTCATGCCAAGCGATCGCGGATGGTCCCGGAACAGGCGCGCGAACATGGAGTCGATCCTTCTTGGCAAGTCGATGGTGGCCCCGACAGGATTCGAACCTGTGACCTTCGGTTTAGGAAACCGCTGCTCTATCCTGCTGAGCTACGGGGCCGTTCGGGCTTCCCTTAGGTGGCAGCGTCGGCCGAATCAATTCGTGGCCGACCGATCTTCCGGCGATGGGCAAGAACCGGGATCCGCGCCCTCACCTCGCCAACCTTGGCAAGGTCGATCCGGACGAAGGCGAGCCCCGGTTCGTCGCCCATTTCCATCACCAGTTCGCCCCACGGATCGGCGACCAGCGAATGACCATAGGTCTCGCGCCCGTCTTCGTGCCGCCCCGCCTGCGCCGCGGCGACGATGAACAGTTCGGACTCGATCGCCCGCGCGCGCAGCAGCACCTCCCAATGCGCCTTGCCGGTTGGAACGGTAAAGGCCGCGGGCAAGGCGATTACCTGCGCGCCTGCTTCGCTCAACCGGGCGAACAGCGCCGGGAAGCGCAGGTCGTAACAGATGGCGAGTCCCAGCATGCCCAATGGCGTATCGGGCACCACCACGGTTTCCTGTCCAGCCTCATACATCGCCGATTCGCGCCAGCTTTCGCCGGTCGGCAGGTCGACATCGAACAGGTGAATCTTGTCATAGCGTGCGCGAATTGCGCCGCGGTCATCGATGACGAAGCCGCGATTGACCAGCTTGTCGCCCTCGCCCTTCAGCGCCAGTGATCCAAGGTGAACCCACATCCCCGCGTCGGCCGCGGCCCTGCGAACCGCTGCAAGCACCGGGTCGTCCGCTTCGGTCCGCGCATTGCCGCGTGCCCGGTCGCGGTCGCGGTCGAGCATCCCTGACATTTCCGGGGTGAATAGCATCGCCGCGCCGCCGGCCCCGGCTTCGCGTACCGCGGCAACCAGCCGTGCGGCATTGGCTGCTGGGTCGATCCCGCTTTGCGCCTGGTAGAGCGCGATCAGCACGTCACTCACGCGGCGAGAGCTTCGTCGAGCTTGCCCATCTGCTCAAGCTCCATCACATCGTCGCAGCCCCCGACATGACGGCCGTTTATGAAAATCTGCGGAACCGTCGTGCGCCCACCCGATCTCTCCACCATTTTCGCCTTTTCCGGGCCACCGAAATCGACTGCGATCTCCTTGAACGGGATCCGCTTGATCTCGAACAGCTTCTTCGCCCGGATGCAGTAAGGGCAGGTCATTTTTGTATAAATCTCAACTTCGGCCAACAAGCTCTCCATCCCAACGCATTTCGGCAGGTTTCTTAACGCATCAACTGGCCCGGACGAACCACCCTTGCCCAACAAATCAATTCGGCCTGGCGCGCACCGGCGCGCTGGAGCGCTCGGCCGCAGGCCTCGGCGGTGCTACTGCTGGCCAGGACATCGTCCACATTGGAGAGGCCGGCGCAGCGCGGCGACAGAGCGAAGTCAAGAATGATCTTGCCTGCACCGGCAAGGCTGCGTGTGGCCCATTGCTGCATCGACCCCCTTGTTACGCGGCCCGGTCCGCCGCACAAGCCGCCACCGTGACCAAGGAGTTGTTCGACAGGCGGCTGCGCCAATTGCGCCGCGACCGCGCCGCCCGGCAGGGACCTGCCCTGTTCCTTCAAGAACGGGCCTTCGCCGAATGTCTCGACCGTCTGCGCGACGTCGCCCGCAATTTTGACCAGGCGCTGCTGCTCGGTTGTCCGGCACCGGACTGGCGCGACCGCCTTGGCGCCGTCGCGGCGAGAGTGACCGTCGCCGACCCGGGACCGGCCTTTGCGGCAAGGGCCGGCGGGACCATTGTCGAGGAGGACCGGACGGATTTCGGGGAAGGCCGGTTCGACCTCATCGTTGCGGTTGGGACGCTCGACACCGTCAACAACCTCCCCGCCGCCCTGATGCTGCTGGGCCGCGCGCTCAAGCCCGGCGGACTGCTGATCGGCGCAATGGCCGGCGGCGACAGCCTGCCGGCGCTTCGCGCCGCGCTGATCGAAAGCGGTCGGGCCGACGGGCGGATCGTCGCGCGGACCCATCCGCGGATCAACGCCGCGCAGCTTGCCGGTCTTCTGACCGCGGCGGGTTTGAGCCTTCCGGTGGTCGATATCGACAGGGTGTCTATTCGCTACGCGACGCTCGACGCCTTGGCCCATGATTTGCGGGCGATGGGCGCGACATCGGTTCTTCACGAACCCCGGCACAGCTTGACCAAATCTACCTGGAAATTCGCCGCTGACGCCTTTGCTGCCATGCGGGGATCCGGAAAAACGTCGGAACAAGTGGAAATATTGCATTTCCTCGGCTGGGCCGAACAATCGACGCTAGCGGCAGGTTAACCGGTTTCGCCCAATGATTTCTTAATCGTTTCGCCCCTAGATAGAGTTCGTGGACCAAGACCAGAGGAGGGTGGCGTGCTCGCTATCCGTAAGCTGTGTCGCATGCTTCGCTCGGACAAGCGCGGCGCGACTGCGATTGAATATGGCCTGATCGCCGCCCTGATTTGTGTCGCCGTCATTGGCGGGATGAAATCGTTGGGCGGTGGATCCAACGGCATGTGGGGCAAGCTGGACTCCAAGGTCGACAACGCGATGTAATCCTAGGAGCGTCGCGTTCCGTAGACGACCAGCTTGACCTTCTGACCCGGCAGCAACTGGCTGTTCGGGGCAAGGCCGTTGATGGCAATGAACCGTTCCTGCTGAAAATTGCGATACGCCATACGGCTGGCGAGCGACTGCACCGTGTCGCCGCGCTGCACCGTTACGACGTCGATTACCCGCGGCCGTATCGCCGCAGCCTGCCCAGGCGTGATCCGCCGAAGCGAGCTGAACATCGAGGCGAACGGCTGGACTCCTTGGCCCGCGCGGGTCAGCGTGACGAAGTGATAGGCGGTGTTAGCGTCCCACCGGTAAGCAAACACCCCGACATCGACCCCGCCGCCGGATGTATTGGCGCGGCCTACTACATAGGTCGCGGGAATCCCGTTGACGCTGGTCTGCTGCATGGGCCCCAGGGCAATTTGGGTGCGTCCGCCGGTCAGGCCGCGCAGCACCTCCGCAATATAATTCTCCATCGAGCCGGTGTAGCGGCCACCGGAAAATTGCGCTTGTCCGCCTGATCCCTGGATGGTTACCGCGCGCGTCCCGTTCTGCATCAAGAAACCGGTCGGCACCATGAACTGCAGGCGAAGGTCGGGATGGGTAAAGCTTCGGCCGTCGATGATACCCTGTTCGGGATCGTCGTCGACCGTGATCCCGTCGATCTGAGCCAGGAACCCGTCGCGGTTGCGGATGCCGGTACCGGCCCGTCCGGTCTGACGCGCAAGCTGGCCCGCTTGGGCAACGCGGTTTTCGCTTAACGGGTGAGTGCTTGCCCATTCCGGCGTCGAGCGGTTAGAGCCGCCCTGAATGCGCGCTTCGAGCGCTGCAGAACGGGTGAGTTGCGCAAGCATCGTCGCGCTTGCATTGGCGTCATAGCCCGCGCTGGCGATGTAACGGATACCCAGCGCGTCGGCCTGATACTCCTGGTCGCGCGTGAAACTGAGCAGCCGCATCTTGGAAAATTGCTGGGCGCTCTGGGAGATCAGGTTTCCGAAGGCATTGTTGCCGACCACGGCCCCGAGGATTGATCCGAGCACGCCGAGGATGCTGTTGTTGGCAGTCGCCGACCGCCGCGCCTGGGCGTGATTGGCGGCGATATGGCCGGTTTCATGGCCCATGACGAACGCCAGTTCGGCCTCGTCGTTCATGATGCTCATCAGCTGTCGGGTGATGTAGACGTAGCCGCCCGGCACCGCGAACGCATTTTCGACGGCGCTGTTGAGGACGGTAAAGCGATAGACCTGGCCGGCGTTCGCGGTGCCCGAATAAGCCGCGACCCTGCGCCCAACGCCCTCCGCATAAGTCGCGCGCGGTCCGGTCAGCGCGCCACCGAATTCCGCGACCACTTCGGGATGCTGCTTTTGAGCTTCGGCGACTTCACGCGGATTGAGATAGGTTGCGCGCTGCTGCTGCGGAACCTGGGCGGTGGCCGGCACGATTGCGACCGCGGTCGCTGCCAGCAGGGCAAAAGTTTTACGCATAGCTGTACTCCGTCACATCGCGGCTTTCCCGCCACTGAACGGAGTATCCGGCGGGAAGGTTCCGAGCGCTGGAGGGCTTCAGCCGATCGCCAGGAACTTGGCGCGGCGCTGTTCCAACACCTTGGCCCGGTCGAGCTTGGCGAGCCCGTCCAACTCCTCAATGATCGCCGCCTTGAGGCTGCCGATCGCTTCGGCGGGGGCACGGTGCGCGCCGCCCAAGGGCTCGGCAACGACCCGATCGACCACTCCGAGCGCCTGGAGGTCACTTGCGGTTACCCGCATAGCTTCGGCGGCATCCGCCGCCTTGTCTGCGGTGCGCCACAGGATCGAGGCGCAGCCCTCCGGTGAAATCACCGAATAGACGGCATGTTCGAACATCAGCACCCGGTTAGCGGCGGCAATGGCCACCGCGCCGCCCGAACCGCCTTCGCCAACCACGGCGGCGATCATCGGCACTCCCAGCGCCAGGCATTGCTCGGTCGATCGGGCGATGGCTTCTGCCTGCCCGCGTTCTTCGGCCTGCACGCCCGGAAAGGCACCCGATGTGTCGACCAGGCTGATCACCGGCAGGTCGAAACGGTCAGCAAGCTGCATCAGGCGGATCGCCTTGCGATAGCCTTCTGGCTTGGCCATGCCGAAATTATGCTTGAGTCGGCTGGCCGTGTCGTCGCCCTTTTCATGGCCGATGATCAACACCTTGCGGCCATCGATGCGGGCAAGTCCGCCGACGATCGCGGGATCGTCCGCGAAGGCGCGATCGCCCGCAAGCGGCATGAAGTCTTCGGTAAGTCCGGCGACATAATGTTTGAAATGCGGCCGCTCCGGGTGACGGGCGACCTGCGTCTTCTGCCAGGGCGTCAGCTTTGCGTAGGTTTCACGAAGCAGCTTGGACGACTTGGCCTCAAGCTTGGAAACCTCGGACTCGATATCGATTTCCCCCGCCGTGGCGGTGTCGCGCAATTCATTGATTCGCGCGTCGAGGGCGGCGATCGGCTTTTCAAATTCAAGATAGCTAAGCATTGGCGGCGCGGGGTAAGCGGCGCGGGCGCTTCCGTCAACGCTCGGCAGTGCGCTTGGCGGTTGCCAGCGGGTGCCGGCTGTTGACCAACTCGACCAGTCGCGCCGCATCAACATGCGTGTAGATTTGCGTGGTCGCGATATCGGCATGGCCGAGCAGCGACTGGAGCACGCGCAAATCGGCTCCGCCGGCGAGCAGATGCGTCGCAAAGGCATGGCGAAGAACGTGCGGGCTGACCCGGTCGGGCGCGATCCCTGCCAGTCCGGCCATCGCCCGGACCAGCTGGAACAGGCGAACCCGGCTCAGGTGGCTCTTGCCGCTTGGAAACAGCCAGTTGGAACCTGCCGGAACATGCGGCAGCCAGCGCTGCACCGCCTCTGCAGCGCACACTGATACCGGCACCAGCCGTTCCTTGCCGCCCTTGCCGCTCAGCATCATGAAGGGTTGGCCGGGGCGGATCGCCCGGCGCGGCAGCGACACCAGTTCGGTCGCCCGCAAACCCGAACCATAAAGCAGTTCCAGCAGCGCAAGGTTGCGGATCGCAAGCGGCTCGTCGCTCGCCGCCCGCTCCTCGATCAGGGCGAACATCGCTTCGACCTCATGCGCATCGAGAATTCGCGGCAGAGGCCGCTGCAAGCTCGGCTTGGGCAAGGCAGAGGACGGGTCGTCGGACCGCAGCCCTTCATCGAACAGGAAGCCGTAAAATCGCCGAAGCGCCGCACTGCGCCGGGCGACGGTAGAAGCGGCCAGGTCCGTCCAGGCAGCGCCAAGACCGGACAGTTCGGCCTTACCCGCCGCCTCCAGCGATCCAACCGTTTCCGACGCTGCGGCCAGATCGCGGCGATAGGCGAGCAATGTGTTGCGAGAGGCGCCGGCCTCGGCGGCGAGCATGTCGCAGAAGCGGTCGACCAGCGCGCGGTCGCGTTCGGTCACGTGCGCGCAAGCGCCTCCGCCGCGACCATCCGGGCCAGATATTCATGCCCGGTCCGCTTCAGGGCGTTGACCGCGTGGAAAATGTAGACCGGCCCGACGCGGTCGAACTGCCGTCCCTGCAGCGCGCTCGCCGCCAGCAGGATCGACGTCCCGCCCTGCCGGCGTCGCATTGCGCCGTCGATCATCCGCGTCCAGCCGGTCTCGCTGCCCAGGCCAAGCCGATATTCGCGGCTCAACCGACCCGCAGTCGCTGCGTCGATCCGACCCAGCCCGGCAAGCGCGGCCACTAGCAACGCGGTGCGCTGGCGGTTCGCGCTGCCGTCACGATCGGCGAAATCCCCGATTCGCCCCGCACTGATCTCGACACCGGCCGAATCCGGCGCGCCCAATGCCAGCATCGCCCAGACGGCGTCGGCGGACTGGTCGTCCATATCGGGCACCGTTGCCGCCCAGCGCGCCGCCTCCCGGTCGAAGCCGCCAGCAAGCAGCGAAGCGACAAGGTCCGGGGCGTCCGACTGGAGGTCGGCGTTGGGCGCGATCTTGCGCGCCGGCCGCGAAACCAGCACTTGGCTGGCATAGCGATCGAGCGGAGAGCTGCTGTTGCCCCACAATTGGCGCATCGCCGCCATCCGGTCGTCCAGTGTCCGCCCGACGAAGCTCAGCCGCACCTGCCATGCATCGCTTTCGCCCAGCGCATCGGGGTCGGTCGCGTCATAGGCGGCCGCATAAAGGTCCATCAGCGCTTCGCTGGAAAAAACGCCTAGGCCGGCGGCGAACCGCGCCGAGGGAATCCGGGCGCTGGCAGGGAACATCGGCGCCCGCGCCAGCCAGGCGCGGGTCCGGGGCGTGGCCGAATTTACCAGCCTTTCGGGCGGCATCAGCGCGGTTGCGGTGGACAGGCCATAGCGCCAGCTGTTGAGCTGTTCGACCGGTTCCCATTCGATGGTCACCGCGCGCGCGGTCTCGGCCCCAGCGCCAACCACCTTGTCGGCCAGCGCCAGGTCGATGGCTCCGACCCGGCCCCGCCGCCGCGCCGCCTCAATGTCCGCGGCCGCCCGTTCCGCTTCCCCCGACAGGGAGGCGCAGATCGCGGTGACCAGCCCGGCAACCCGGGGTTCGACACGCGACAAACCTTCCTCCAGCGGGCACATTGCCGAGGGATCGCTGCTTGCCAGCGCCGCCTGGAGGGCGACCTGCTGCATCTTCGGCGTAAAGCGGTCGGTATCGACGCTGGCTACGAGCAGCCGGGCGGCATCGGCCTCGCCCATGCGCAGCAACAGCCAGGCCCGCTCGGCGGCCCAGTCCACCGGATTGACGTCGTTCGGCGCGGGCACCCGCGCCAGCAACAGGCTGCGAAGGCCGATATGCGCCCAGCGCGATGCGAGCGGCGTTTCCATCCGCCGCATCAGGATTTGCAGGGCCTTGCCGCTTGCAGATCCCCATGGCCGGTCGCTCAGACCGATCGCCGCAGGTTCGAGGGTTCCCGACATCCGCGGATCGCGGCGGGTCCGATATTCGACCTGCTTGACCACTGGTTGGCTGAGAAGTTCTTCCATCGGCGACAGGCTTTCGACTGTCTCGACCTCGGATTCGCCGCTGCTCGGCGATGCGGGACGGCTTGCCGTTGCGGTAGCAACCGAATTGCTATTTTCGGGGGGCGGTGACGGGGACTGCGCCTCCCCGAAACCGGGCGGCAGGATCGATTCCGGCCGGTCCTGGGCAATCGCGGGAATCGCCAGCGCAATCGCTAGCGCCGCGGTTCCGATCAGCGCCTTGTCAGCCCGCCGCATTGGCCGTGACATCGCCTTCGATGGTCTGCACCGGCACTTCGTCCGCGCCGCTCGAGAGAAGGAACAGCCCGCCAACCAGCAGGATGGTCACCAACAGCAGGAAAATCAGACCTCGAGACATCGGCGCTCCAATAGGCAGTTTTCGGGAATGCGAAAGGCTTTTGCCCGACCAAGCGGGCGTATGTATACCCCCGGCCAAGGGGATTTAACGACAAAGTGCAACAGCTGAGAGATGTTCTTGACCGGCCGATCGTGCTTGTCGGGCTAATGGGCGCCGGGAAGTCGACCGTGGGGCGCCGTCTGGCAAGGCGGCTTGGGCTGCCGTTCGTCGACAGCGACGCGGAGATCGAGGAAGCCGCGGGCGCAAGCGCGGCGGACGTATTCGAACTGTTTGGCGAAGCGGACTTTCGCGACGGCGAGCGGCGCCTGGTCGCTCGGCTAGTGGAAGGGGATGTGCGGGTCATCGCAACCGGGGGGGGCGCTTTCGTCGATCCGCGAACGCGCCAGCTGCTTAACGAGCGCGCGATCACGGTATGGCTCGATGCACCGATCGCAGTGCTGGCCGAGCGCACCGGACGCCGGGACACGCGTCCATTGCTTCGCAGCGGCGACCGAGCGGCAATCCTGACCCGCCTCGCCGACGAGCGCAGGTCATTCTACGCCGAGGCGCAGATCCATGTCCGCACTTGTGGCAGCGCGCACGCAGATGTCGTCGAACAGATCGTCGCCGCACTCCAAGACCGGCTGAACCGATGAAGGAAATTCGCATCCCGGGCCGCCGGCCCTATGAAGCGGTCATCGGGCCGGTGGAGGCGGGACTGGAACGGCTCACCGGTCGCGGTGCGCCCATCCTCGTCAGCGAACCCCGCCTGTTCGCGCTCCACGGAGTGCGCGTCGCCGAGGCGCTTGGCGCAGAGCCGTTGCTCGTGCCCGAAGGCGAAGCCGCCAAGGACTGGACCGTGCTTCATAACCTTTTGGCCGACTTCGCGCGCCTCGGTGCCAATCGCGACACGATCGTTGTCGCGCTTGGCGGCGGCAGCGTCGGCGACGTCGCCGGACTGGCCGCTTCGCTGTTCAAGCGCGGCTGCCCGGTCGTCCACGTGCCAACCACCCTTCTTGCCCAGGCCGACAGCGCAATCGGCGGCAAGACCGCGATCGATGCGTTTGGCGAAAAGAATGTGATCGGGAGCTTCCACGAACCCGCGCTGGTCATAGTCGATCCGGATTTTCTCGACACGCTCGACGCGCGGCAGCTCCTTTCGGGCTATGCCGAGATCGTCAAATATGGCCTCATCGACCAGCCCGGCTTTTTCGCCTGGTGCGAGGACAATGGCGGCGCCCTGCTCGCGGGTCATCGCGGCGCGCGCCAGCGGGCAATTGCACAGGCAATCGAGTCCAAGGCGCGGATCGTTGCGGGCGACCTTGAGGACCGCAGCGGCCAGCGCGCGCTTCTGAACCTCGGTCACAGCTTCGCCCATGCCATCGAGGCTGAGGCCGGACTAGGTCGGCTGCTGCATGGCGAGGCCGTTGCAATTGGCCTGGCTCTCGCGTTCAAATTTTCGGCAGCGATGGACCTTTGTCCCTTGGCCGATTGCCAGCGGGTCGCGTTCCACCTCAAGCGCGTCGGCCTGCCGACGCGGCTAGGCGATGTCGGCCTATCCGCAAGGTCGGGCGCGCTGGTCCAGCGCATGCTCAGCGACAAGAAGAACGTCGGCGGCGCGCTCCGGCTGGTGCTTGCGCACGGAATCGGCAAGACGTTCCTGCACCCCGGCATGGAGGCCGAGCGCCTGGCAGCTTTTCTCGCCCGCGAAGACTAGCCCGGTTCATCTGGAAGCGCGCGGTCGTGGCCGAACGAGCGCTCCAGTCCCGCCGCCAGGTCGCCGGTCGCGCTTTGCCGCTCCAGGCGCTCGCAGTCGCGCATCCGATATTCGCGCTCGACCCGGTCGACCTCTGCCGCCTCAATGCCGATCGCCTTCAATGCCTTTTTGCCCATCGTCACGGCGCTTTCGAACAGTTCGCGCTGGGAATGAGCAAGATCGAGCCCATCGAGCGAAATAAGGTGGCGCCGATCATAGGCGCGGACCATTACCGCCGCCTGCGGGAAGCTCTCAAGTACGGGTTGAAGCGTGCGGGTGCTGAGCGCCCCGTCCGCATTGTCGTTGCAGAATAATATGGCCCGGGCGCTGTCCGCCCCGGCGGTCCGAAGCAGGTCGAGCCTCAGCCCGTCGCCATAATAGACTTTGGTGCCGAAACGTCCCGACTGCTCGATCTGCTGCGGCTTCTTGTCGATCAAGGTGACCCCGACACCCTTGGCCATCAGCATCTGCGCCACGGTCTGGCCAAACCTTCCGTAACCGACCACGATGACACTCGTCTCCGGCGAATCCTCCGGCCCGGCCGGGGTCCCCCCGCTAGTGGCCGCGCGCTGCTCGAACCGGTCGGCCAGCCGCATCAGGAACGGGGTCGCCATCATCGACAGGGTGACCACCGCGCCGAACAGCGAGGCCGCTTCGGGAAGGATCAGCCGCGCCGACGCCGCGGCGGCGAACAGCACGAAGCCGAACTCGCCTGCCTGGCTCAGCAGCAGGCCAAGCCGGATGCTCGGCGCCCACCCGTTGCGAAACGCGCGCGCAAGCAGGGTGATGATCCCCGCCTTGATCACGATAACCGCGGCCGCAATCCCGAACACGAACAGCGGCCGGTTCGCGATCGTGCCGAGGTCGAGCAGCATTCCGACGGACAGGAAGAAAAGCCCGAGCAGGATCGAGCGAAACGGCTCGACGTCGCTTTCCAGTTCATGGCGGTAAGGCGATTCGGCTAGCATCACGCCCGCAACAAAGGCCCCCAGCGCGACCGACAGGCCGAGCGAATGCATCAGCGCCGCCGCGCCGACGACGGTGAACAGGCCGGCGACGACAAACAATTCCCGCTCGCCCTGTCGCCCGATCAGGCGGAATAGCGGGTTCAGGACCCAGCGGCCGGCTAGCACCAGCGCGACGATTGCGCCGACGGTATAGAGCGCCAGGGTCAGCCCGCTCGGGTCGCTGGGATCGGGGGGCACCCGCGACATGGCGGCGATGATCGTGATCAGGGGAACGATCGACAGGTCCTGGAACAGCAGCACCGAAAAAGCCCGCTCCCCTTTTTGGGTGTGCAAGTCGCCGCCCGAACGCAGCATCGGCATGACCTGCGCCGTCGAGGACAGGCCAAGTGACAGGCCGATTGCCAGGGCCGCCTCGGCGGTGATCCCGAGCGCCAGGTGGATGAACAGGCTCAATGCCAGCCCGCACAGCACGACCTGCGCCAGCCCGAGACCGAATATGTCCCTGCGCAGCCGCCACAGCCGGCTGGGATTTAGCTCCAGGCCAATGATGAACAGCAGTAGCGCGATGCCGATCTCAGATATGCTCGCCATATCCTCGGGATCGTCGACCAGGCTCAGCAGATGCGGTCCGATCAGCGCGCCGCCGACGATGTAACCCAGCGTCGCGCCAAGCCCGAGCTTGCGGAAAAAGAGCACGAACACCAAGGCCGTGCCCAGCATCACTGCACCACTTTCAAGCAGGAAACCGGTGGTTTCCGCTGCCTCGGCGGTGCCCGCGGCCATCAGCATCTCGGTCATCGTCGCTCCATCGCGGCCAGTAGCGCGCGGAACGGAAGCAATACCGCGCCGTGCCGGCCCTTGCGCCGCCGCACAGGTTCCAGGGCAGCTATTCCGGGCCAGCCGTCCCCAGCGGCGTCATCGCCGTCGAGCCAGGCTTCGATCACGCCGATTGCCGTTTCGATGTCCGTGCGCGTGCGGCCCTGTGCCGAGCGCCCCATCAGCGCCGCAGCCGCCTGGCCGAATGCACATGCTTCGACCGCCTGGGTCAGCGCGACGACTTGCCCTGCCCCATTGAGCTCGACCGCGACCCGCATCCGGCTGCCACAGGTCGGCGAGCGGGTCTCGGTGTCGCCGTTTAATTCGTCAAAGCCGCGCTGTCCGGGGATGTTCGCTGCCAGCCGCAAGATATCGCGGGTATAAAGGGGTGCAGTCATTCCCTGCGCCATGTGGTGCCGCCGGGTCCGTCCTCCAAGACGATCCCTCCGGCCTTCAGTGCGTCACGGATGCGGTCCGCCTCGGCAAAGTCCCGCCGCGCCTTGGCGTCGGTCCGCGCCGCGATTTGTGCCTCGACCTCGTCGCCATCGCCGTCGCCCCGGAACCAGGCGTCCCCGCTGTCACCGAGCAGTCCTAGCAGAGCCGCCGAGGCGCGTAGGTCCGCGGGCCTGTCAATCGCCGACAGGCGCGACAAGGCCAGAGGGGTATTAAGATCGTCGCCGAGCGCGTCGACCACGCCCGGGTCGACAGTGCCGGCTTCGGCATCGCCCGCTGCGCGATACAGCCGGTCAAGCGTCGCCTTGGACTGGGCGATGAGGCTTGCCGTCCACGGCAGCGGCTGGCGATAATGTGCAGACAGCAGCGCCAATCGCAGCGTCTCCCCGCGATGCTGCTTCAGCAGCGCCTCGGGCGTGACAACATTGCCAAGGCTCTTCGACATTTTCTCAGCGCCCATGTCGACGAAGCCATTATGCACCCAATAGCGTGCCAGCGGCGCCCCCCTATGGGCGCAGCGGCTCTGGGCAATCTCATTCTCGTGATGCGGGAAGATTAGGTCGAGGCCGCCGCCGTGGATGTCGATCGTTTCGCCGAGATGCGCGCGGATCATCGCCGAACATTCGATGTGCCATCCTGGCCGTCCCCTGCCCCAGGGACTGTCCCAGCCGATCACGCCTTCATCGCTCGGCTTCCACAACACGAAATCGGCCGGGTCGCGCTTGTAGGGCGCCACCTCGACCCGCGCGCCGGCAATCATCTGGTCGCGGTCGCGGCGGCTGAGCGCACCATAGTCGGGATCGCCGGGCACCGAGAAGAGTACATGGCCGTCGGCGACATAGGCATGGCCGAGCGCGACGAGTTCAGCGATCATCGCAACCATCGGGCCGATTTCCTGCGTCGCATGCGGCGCGATGGTGGGCGGCTCGACGCCAAGCGCGCCCATGTCCTTGAGGTAAAAGCCCTCGTAGCGGTGGGTGATTACCGATGCGTCGACGCCTTCCTCCCGCGCCGCGGCAATGATCTTGTCGTCGACGTCGGTGACGTTGCGGGCATAGACCAAGCTGTCTGCGCCATAATGATGACGGATCAGCCGCGCGAGCGTGTCGAACACGACCGCCGGCCGGGCGTTGCCGATATGGGCGCGGCCATAGACGGTCGGACCGCAGACATACATAGTGATGCGCCTGGGATCGGCGGGAACGAAGTCGCGCTTTTCCCGCGCCATCGTATCGTGGAGGCGGATCATGCCCCGCTCCCCGCGGTCCGCCGCGTTTCGACCCAGTCGACGACCGCGCGGCCCGTCGCGTTGAGCAGCGGATAGGTGCGGCTATCGGTCATCCATTGGGGACGGTCCGCTTCGCCGCCATAGACCATGTCGGTTGCAAGGTTCGCGATCAGGAAGAACAGCGTCGCGCCGATCAGCCCCTTAAGCATCCCAAACCCGCCGCCCAGCAGTCGGTCGATCGGCCCGAGCACCGAACGCCGGGCCCTGCCCCCGACCGCGCGGGCGAACAGCTTCACCGCGATATAGGCCGGCAGGAACAGGAGCGCGAAGGCCAGCACGCTTGCCCCCGTGTCGGTACCGACGCTTTCCACCAGCCGTTCGGCAAGCGGCCCGTGGAACAGTTTCAGCGTAGCAATGCCGGCGACCCAGGCGAGCAGCGACAGCAGTTCATGCGTCAGCCCGCGCACGAAGCCGACGAGCGCGGCGCCGCCCAGCAGCAAGATGACGAAGATATCGAGCCCGGTCATGTCGCCGGAGCGCTAGCGAATGCTGCGCTGTCGGGGAAGTAGGAAGCGGCGGAAAGATCGGCAGCCGGGCGGTCAATGGGGGGGCGGAATTTGAATGAAAGCGCCTTCGCCGCTAGCCTCAGCGGGCTACCGCGGCGATATCAGGGGCGCCGCGAAATCAGGGGGAAAACGCATGCTCCGTCTCATCAAGGCACTGCTCGTGCTGTTCATCGGCCTGCACGCTTTGATCTACGCCTTGCAGAATCTGGCAAATATCACCCAGGCCCATGCCGCGCTCGGCTATGTGCTTTCGGGGGTGGACCATCAGGTCTATCCTCGCACCCTGTTCTTCAACCTTTCCGACCCTGCCGTGCACTGGGCTGCGCTCGCGCTGGTCATCGCCGGTGAGGTCGCCATTGGTTTCTTCGGGTTCAAGGGCGCTTGGGACATGGTCGCAGCCAGAGGCGGCACAAAAGAAGAATTTCACCGGGCTAAACGCGCCGGGGTCTGGGCGGCGGCGATAGCCCTGCTGATCTGGTTCGGCTTTTTCATGACCTTTGGGGCCGCCTTCTTCCAGATGTGGCAGACCGAGGTTGGGGCTGGTTCCCTGGAAGGAGCCTTCTTCTACGCGATGGCCTCGGCGATCACCATGTTGTTCGTTTCCCTTACCGACGACTAGCCATCTGGCGGTGGCGTTTAGCGGGAACGCCTACCGTTCGAGGATCTGATCGACCAGCTCGCGCAGCTTGGCGAATTGAGTCAGCGATATCCCGCCCGGAGCCTCGGTCCCGCGCGGCGCCCAGCCTCGATCAAAGCCGAGCTTGGCTGCTTCCTTGAGGCGAAGCGCCGCATGGGCCACCGGCCGCACTTCACCGGACAGGGCAATTTCTCCCATGACCACAGCGTCCTGCGGCACCGGCCGTTCGCTGAGCGCCGAAACCAGCGCTGCCGCGACCGCCACGTCGGCGGCGGGGTCGCTTAGCCGATAGCCGCCGGCAACGTTCAGATAGACTTCCGACGTGGCGAAGCTGAGGCCGCACCGCGCCTCCAGCACCGCGAGAACCATCGCTAGGCGCCCGCTGTCCCAGCCGACCGCCGAGCGCCGAGGCGTTGCGCCGCTTGCCAACCGCACCACCAGCGCCTGGATCTCCACCAATACCGGGCGGGTACCCTCGAGGGCAGGGAAAACGCTCGTCCCGCTAACCGGCTCGCCGCGCTGAGTGAGAAACAGCGCGGAAGGATTGGGGACTTCGGCAAGTCCGGCACCTTCCATCGCGAAGACGCCAATCTCGTCGGTTCCGCCAAAACGGTTCTTGGCCGCGCGCAGGATCCGATATTGGTGACTGCGCTCCCCTTCGAAGCCCAGCACCGTGTCGACCATATGTTCAAGGACGCGCGGCCCGGCGATGGTGCCGTCCTTAGTGACATGGCCAACTAGCACGAGCGCGGTTCCGCGCTCCTTGGCAAAGCGGACCAGTTCCTGCGCGCTTGCCCGTACCTGGCTGACCGTCCCGGGCGCGCCCTCGATCAGATCGCTGTGCATTGTCTGGATGGAATCGATCACCAGCATTGCCGGCGGCTCGCCCTGGCCGATCGTGGTCAGGATGTCGCGGACCGATGTTGCCGCGGCCAGACGCACAGGCGCACCGCCAAGTCCCAGCCGGATCGCCCTTAGCCGGACCTGGTCGGCGGCTTCCTCGCCCGAGACATAGACCACTTCCCGCCCGGCCGAGGCGAGCTTGGCTGCGACCTGAAGGAGCAGGGTGGATTTGCCGATACCCGGATCGCCGCCCAGCAGCATCGCCGATCCCGGCACGATTCCACCGCCTACCGCCCGGTCGAACTCCTCGATCCCGGTCCGCATCCGTTCCGGCAGCGCGACAACGGAATCCAGGCCAACCAGCGCGATCGACCGGCCGCCACCCTGCAAATTGTGCCGGGCCGCGAACACAGTTTCCCCCGACGATTCCTGGACCAGCGTGTTCCATTCCGCGCAGTCCGGACATTGCCCCTGCCAGCGGTGCTGTTCGGACCCGCACGCCTGGCAGATATATCGGGTCTTGAGCTTGGCCATCGGCGAAGCAGGCTAGCGGAACGAAGCAGGAACGCAAGCGACATTTCCAGCGGCCGCACAATCGCTCGTCAACTTTCTCCGGAGACGCTATGAGCGCAGGTGGAGGGTGCGCATGGCCGACGTCTTCCTTTCTCACGCCAGGCCCAGTGCGGGCGCTGCGAAGCGTATTGCCGATCACCTGCGCGCGGCGGGTTATTCCGTCTGGTACGACGAAAGCCTCCCCGCGCACCGTCCCTTTTCCGACGTTATCGCCGAGCAGCTGGACCAGGCCCGCGCGGTGCTGGTCCTGTGGTCGAAGGCCGCTGCCGCTTCCCACTGGGTAAAGTCGGAGGCCAACCGCGGACTGGAGACCGGCCGGCTGGTCCAGCTCCGGCTCGATGACGTCCGGCTTCCCATGCCGTTCGACCAGATCCAATGTGCGGACCTTCGGCGCTGGCGCGGTGACCGAGGGGCGGCGGGGTGGCGGACCGTCATCGACAGCCTCGCAGCGCTGACCGGGAGCGCGCCGCCTCAGCCCGCGCCCGCAACTGGATCGCTCCTCGGCCGGCGTAACCTTCTGCTGGGCGGCGGCGCGCTGGCCGTCCTGGCTGGTGGTGCCTTCATCTGGAGAGATCAGGAGACCCGGCTATCGCCGGGGGCCGAGCTGCTTTTGCAAAAAGGCCTGGATGCGCTCCAGGCCAATGACGCGCTGGACCCCGAGGATGAAGGGAGCACTGCCCAAGCCATTGCGTTGCTGACCGAGGCAACGCGGCTGGCTCCCCAATCGGCAATTGCCTGGGGCGGCCTGGCGCTGGCGTATGCCGCGCGCCACCGGACTGCTTCGCTCGACGAGCGGTCCGGACTCGCGGCGCGCGGCCGGGCGGCCGCTCAATCGGCGCTGACACTGGATTCCAGTGAGCCCCGTGCGCTTGCGGCACTTCGCCTATTGTCGCCGGTCTATCGGCATTGGCGGACCGCGGAACAGGAGGCGCGGCGCGCACTGGCCAAGAAGCCCGATTTTCCGATCCTCCTCTTCATCCTGTCGGACATTTTGGGAAGCGTTGGCCGGTGGAAAGAGGCGACCGCCCTGTCCGACCGCCTCGACCGGACCAAGTCCCTGCTTCCCGGCGCCGAACGGAAAGCGATCATCAATCTTTGGTCCTCGGGGGATCTGCAGGCTGCCGACCGGGCGATCCGGGATGCCTCCGAGATGGCCCAAGCACCGCCAGATCTGGCGGACGCAGCTTTCCTACCTGCTCTACAGCGGGCGGCCCGGCGACGCGCTGAACTTGCTCGGCGATGCCGACCGTCGTCCGCTTGACGTGATGCCCGATCTTATCGTGGCGGCGACCGCGACCGCCAAAGCGCTTGCAGGCCAGGTCAACGTCGCGCGGGCCGTCGGGATCAACCTTGATTATCTTCGGTCCAATCCCGGCCGGGCGCTTTCGGTTGCCCAGGCCTGCGTAGCCCTTGGCGATGTGAGCAGCGCATTCGCGCTGTTGGACGGCTATTATTTCGGAGCAGGTCCGTGGGCCCCGGTTTCCCCACCGGCCGGCGATCCGGATCGGCAGACAGATGCCTTGTTTCAACCCCCCATGGCGGCGCTTTGGCGTGATCGACGCTTCGACCGGCTTCTGGCCCGCGTCGGGCTTACCCATTATTGGCAGCAATCGGCGACCCGGCCCGATTACCGTCGAGCGAACCTTGCCGTCTGACAGAGCGGAAAATCCCTGTCCTCACCGCAAGGCATTGGCTAGGCAGCGGCCATGACCGGTTTTGCACTCCTGCCCCCGCCCTTAACTGCGACCCCGCGCCAATGAATTGGCTTCCCGAACCGTTGCGGATCGCAGATTTTCGGGCATTCTGGCTCGCCCGGCTGACCACGACCATCGGCCAGATGGCAATGGTCATCGTCATCGGCTGGCAGGTCTACGACATCGCCCGCGAAACGATGGATATCCGCGCCGCGGCGTTTCAGCTCGGCCTGATCGGGCTTGTCCAGTTCGTGCCCCTGTTCCTGCTGACGCCGGTCAGCGGCTGGGCCGCAGACCGCTTCGACCGGCGTATCATCGCCCGCGCGGTGATCCTGCTCGAACTCTTCTGCGCGCTGATCCTACTCGTCGCGACCGCTGGCGGCTTCATTAGCCTGCCGATCCTTTTTTCCGTCGCCGCGCTGCTTGGCGTGGCCCGCGCCTTCGCCGGACCCGCGCTTGGCGCCATGGCCCCCAACCTCGTTCCCCGACAACTCCTTCCCAACGCGATCGCCCTGAGCTCTACAGCCTGGCAATCGGGCGCGATCATCGGACCGGCGATCGGCGGCATCCTATACGATGTGACGCCGCATTTTCCCTACGCGCTCAGCGCGGCCCTATTTGCCTTCTCGGCGCTGAGCCTGTTCACCATCGGTCCGCTTCCGCGCATCGTGCTCAGGCCCGGCCGCCCACTTCGCCAGATGATCGACGGACTTGCCTATGTGCG
Source organism: Sphingomonas xanthus (assembly GCF_007998985.1). Taxonomy (GTDB): domain Bacteria; phylum Pseudomonadota; class Alphaproteobacteria; order Sphingomonadales; family Sphingomonadaceae; genus Sphingomicrobium; species Sphingomicrobium xanthum. The sequence goes on along the minus strand of NZ_CP041659.1, from coordinate 1,831,481 downwards.
CGGCAATCGGCTGGTCCTTGGTGCAATTACGCTCGATCTGTTCGCGGTGCTGCTAGGCGGGGCAATCGCGATGCTGCCTCTTTATGCACGCGACATCCTGCATGTCGGAGCCGACGGCCTTGGCCCGTTGCGCGCCGCTCCGGCGCTCGGCGCGACGCTCACCGCCATCTTTTTCTCCTTCCGGCCGATCAAGACCGACGTTGGCGTGAAGATGCTGGTGGCGGTGGTGATCTTCGGCCTCGCCACGGCCGTCTTCGGCGCCTCGACCCACTATTTCCTGTCGCTTTCGATGCTTGCCCTATTGGGCGCGGCCGACATGTTCTCGGTCTATATCCGCCAGTCGCTAATCCAGCTGTATACTCCTGACGACATGCGCGGACGCGTCGCCGCAGCCTCGACGCTGGCGATCTCCGCCTCCAACGAGCTTGGCGAAACCCGTAGCGGCTTTACCGCTGCGCTGCTCGGCCCGGTCACGGCCACGGTGGCCGGAGGACTTGCGGCGGTGGCGGTAACCTTGACCTGGGCTTGGCTTTTCCCTGAACTTCGCCGCGCCCGCACCTTCGAAACGGTCGAGCCGCCACCGGAAAAGCCGCCGATCGTCAGTAGCGGGGTGTGATGCTTGCAACGATCCCGCCCAAGTCCGCATATGACCCTGCCCGGCAAGGAGATTGACGCATGAAAGCCGACACCATCCTTTCGACTATCGGCAATACGCCGCATATCCGAATCAACCGGTTGTTCGGCGACCGCGCCGAAGTCTGGATCAAGTCCGAGCGGTCCAACCCCGGAGGGTCGATCAAGGACCGAATTGCCCTCTCGATGGTCGAGGACGCGGAGCGCAGCGGCCGGCTCGCGCCGGACGGGGTGATCGTCGAGCCCACCAGCGGCAATACCGGCATCGGCCTTGCCATGGTCGCGGCGGTAAAGGGCTATCGCCTGATCCTCGTCATGCCTGACAGCATGTCGGTCGAACGGCGCCGGCTGATGCTCGCCTATGGCGCCGAATTCGCGCTAACCCCACGAGAAAAGGGGATGAAGGGAGCAATCGCCCGCGCGCAGGAAATCGTCGACGCGACGCCCGGTGCGTGGATGCCGCAACAATTCGACAATCCCGCCAACATCGACGTCCATGTGCGCACGACCGCCGAGGAAATCCTCGCCGATTTCGCCGATCGTCCGCTGGACGCGCTGATCACCGGCGTTGGCACCGGCGGCCACATCACGGGCTGCGCCCGGTCGCTGAAAAAGACTTGGCCAAACCTCAAGGTGTTCGCGGTCGAGCCGACCCTGTCGCCCGTCATATCGGGCGGCGATCCCGCACCGCACCCGATCCAGGGCATCGGCGCCGGGTTCATCCCCGTTAACCTCGACACTTCACTGCTCGACGGGGTGATCCAGGTCGCGCCCGACGAGGCCAAGGACATGGGCAGGCGCGCCGCGCGCGAAGAGGGGATGCTGGTCGGGATCTCGTCGGGCGCGACGCTAACCGCAATCGCCCGCAAGCTTCCGGAACTCGGGAAGAATTCCCGGGTGCTGGGTTTCAATTACGATACTGGCGAACGGTATCTGTCGGTGGCCGACTTCCTTCCCGAAGAAGATGCTTAACTGTCGCGCAACCCCGTTCGTTTGAGCCTACGTTAATTCTTTTCGCTTAGTTCCTTACGCGAAGGGGATTCGTGCAGGGATGGGCAGGACTCGGTTCGCAGGTCTGGACAAGGGTAAACAGAGGGTCAGGGCATCGGTGTGGGATGCGCTGACGTTCGACCTTCGCCACCCGGAAACCATCGACGACGAAAATCTCGCTACGCAGCGCGTGGCGATGTTCGACCTCGCCCCCGCGCTGATCGGCGCCACCCATATGCTATGGGGCCTGGCGTGCATCTTCATGCACCCGGAAGTCATGGTATTGCCGCTGTCGGTCAGCCCGCTACTACCGCTGGCTCTCGCCTTGGGCCTTGACCTTCTTGCATTCCTTGCGCTTCGCCTGCGCGACCGCCTCAACCTGCCGCCGCGGGTCATGGCCCGCCTCCTGTGCGGCTACATCGGAGTGGGGGGTGCGCTTTGGATGGCCTATGGCGCGGCGCTCGGCGCAACGCCGCATGATAATAGCCTTGCTATCGGCCTGGCATTCGGTGCCGGGCTGGGAGCGGCGACGATCATTTCGATCGCCTCGCCGCCGGTCACGATCGTCAATGCGCTGGTCGCCTTATTTGGCACGCTGCTCATTGCCCCAACGACAGAGTTGCTTGCCGGCGTGGCATTCCTGGCGGCGATCAATGTTGCCTACTCCATCGCCTCCGCCCAGACCGTCATCGCGAACAGCATGGAACGGCTGAAGCTGGATGCGCAGGCACGCAAGGCGCTGCACTTCGTCGACGAATTCGAGAACAGCGGGCGCGGCTGGTTCTGGGAAACCAATTCGCTCGGGACCCTCTCTTATGTGTCACAACAGCTGGCCGACGACTTCAAGCTCACACCGCAGGAATTGCTGGGCCGCCAGTTCACCGACCTGCTTTCCGTCGACAGCGGCAGCGCAGACAGCCTCCGCGGCGACCGGACGCTCGGCTTCCACCTGTCCGCCCGCTTCCCCTTCAGCGAAGTGATCGTCCGCGCGGCCAGCGACGAGGACGTCCACTGGTCGCTATCCGGAAACCCGGTATTCGATGAGCGCGGTCGCTTCCTCGGGTTTCGCGGCATCGGCACCGACCTTACCGAACAGCGTCGCTCCGAACAGGAAATCAGCCGCCTCGCCCGCTTCGATTCGCTTACCGGGCTGCCCAACCGTGCGCTGATGCGCCAAACGCTGGACGAGGCGCTGCGCAATGCCACCAACCGGCGCAAGGGCTGCTCGCTGTTTCTGATCGATCTCGACCGGTTCAAGAACGTCAACGACACCCTCGGTCACCCGATCGGGGATGCGCTGCTGCGCCAGGTCGGCGAGCGGCTGAAGTCGGTGATGGGCAACCATGGCCAGATCGGGCGGCTGGGCGGCGATGAATTCAAGGCGGTCCTTCCGGGCACGGTCGAAACCGGCTTACTCGAAAGTCTCGCCCGCACCCTGATCGAGCAGGTTTCACGCCCCTACAGCATCGAAGGCCACCGGGTGACGATCGGCGCGTCGGTGGGAATCGCGATCGGCGATCCTGGGCGAAGCTGCGCCGACAGCCTGATCCGCAACGCCGACCTCGCGCTCTACGCCGCCAAGGCCGCCGGGCGCGGCAAACATTGTTTCTACGAAGCTTCGATGCACAGCGAAGCAGCCGACCGCCAGCTACTGGAAAATGACCTTCGCCAGGCACTGGACCGCGGTGAAATGTGGGTTGCGTTCCAGCCGATCGTGCGGGTTGCCAGCGAAGAGATTTCCGGTTTCGAAGCGCTGGTCCGCTGGAATCACCCCACGCGCGGCGCAGTTTCTCCGGACAAGTTCATCAGCGTTGCCGAAGAATGCGGCATGATCGGCAAGATCGGCGAATATGTGCTCCGGACTGCGGTTGCCGAGGCCGCGCGCTGGCCCGATAATGTCCGCATTGCGGTCAACCTGTCACCGATTCAGTTCAATGATCCCAACATAGTCGACACCGTTGCCGCGGTGCTGGCAGAATATGACCTGATCCCATCCCGGCTCGAACTGGAAATCACCGAGGGCGTGTTCCTTGCCGACAGCGACATGACCGACAGCACCTTCGCCCGGCTTAAATCGCTCGGCGTGCGGCTCGCGCTCGACGATTTTGGAACGGGCTATTCGTCGCTCGGCTATCTGAAGAAAGCGCCGTTCGACAAAATCAAGATTGACCAGAGCTTCGTTCGCGGCGCCGCCTCGACCACCAGGCGCAACGGCGCAATCATCCGCGCGATCGTCACCCTGGCCGAAAGCCTTGGAATGGACACGACCGCCGAGGGCGTCGAGACCCACGACGACCTTTACCTAATCCGCGAACTGGGCGTCAGCCAGGTCCAGGGCTATATTTTCGGCAAGCCCCTGCCCGCCGCCGAAACCAAGGAGCTGGCCAACAGCACCCGGGTCGAGGCCGACGGTTTCCAGTGCATTCGTGAACCGCGCCACCGGCTAATGCGCCGCGCGATCGCCTCGATCGGCGGCCAGCCGTGCGAAATCCGGCTTCGCAACATCTCGGCGATGGGCGCGCTGGTCGAGTGCAGCCAGGCGGTCACGCCGGGCACGACCATGACCATCGACATCGTAGGCGTAGGTCCGGTCGTTGGGCTGGTGCGCTGGGCCCATGCCGGCAAGTTCGGCGTGCAATTCGACGAACAGTTCGATCTCGGCCGCCTTGCGCCAAAGCAGAAGCGCAGCAACGAAACGACCATGCTCCAGCCCTGGTATGTAACCAAGGCCAGCTAGCGGCTAGAAGGCTTCGACAGGAAGCGCCATCAGCGTATCCGCGCCGGCTTCGACCTTCTTGCGAAGCGTACCCGCCAACGGCAGTTCCCGCTCCGCGAAATAGCGGGCAGTGACCAGTTTGGCCTCGTGAAAGGCGGAATCCTCGCCGCCCTTCAGCCTAGCCGAGGCGCCGGCCATCTTGAGCCACATCCACCCCAGGCTGACCACGCCCATCAGCTGCATATAGGCGTAGGCCCCCGCGCCCGCATGGTTGGGATCGGCCATGCCATGCTGCGCAAGCCACATGGTCGAAGCCTGCAAATGCCCGAGCGCCTTTTCAAGCGGATCGGCGACGCCTGCCGGATCGCCGCCAGCCCGGGCGTCGGCAATGTCGCGGGCGACCAGTTCGAAGAAAGCGCGAACGCCGCGGCCGCCGTCCTTGGCAAGCTTGCGCCCGACCAGGTCCATCGCTTGAACGCCGTTGGTGCCCTCATAGATCTGCGCGATCCGGGCATCGCGGACAAATTGTTCGACGCCCCATTCGCGAATGTAACCATGGCCGCCGAACACTTGCTGGGCGTTGACGGCGGTTTCGAAACCACGATCGGTGAGATAGCCCTTGATGACCGGGGTCAGTAGCGAGATCAAATCGTCGGCCTGCTGCCGCTCCTCCTCAGTCTGCGCCTTGCGCGACAAGTCAACCTGCAGCGCGCCCCACAGGATCAGCGCGCGGGCGCCCTCGTTGAAGGCGCGTGCTTCCATCAGCATCCGGCGGACGTCGGGGTGCACGAAAAGATTGTCGGCCTTGGCCTCGGGGTCACGGTCATCGGGTTTGAGCGCCCGGCCTTGCCGCCGGTCTTTCGCATAGGCGACCGCATTCTGGTAGGCGACCTCGCCCTGCGCCAGCCCCTGCAATCCTACTCCAAGACGCGCGGCATTCATCATGATGAACATCGCGGCCAAGCCTTTTTCGGGCTCGCCGACCAGCCATCCCTTGGCGCCGTCATAGTTGAGCACGCAGGTCGAGTTGCCGTGAATGCCCATCTTATGTTCGATCGATCCGCAACTGACGCCGTTACGCTCGCCAAGCGAGCCGTCCGCGTTGACCAGGAACTTGGGCACGACAAACAGGGAGATGCCCTTCACATTGTCTGGAGCACCGCTGATCTTCGCGAGCACCAGGTGAATGATATTCTCGCTGAGGTCATGTTCGCCGGATGAGATGAAGATCTTGGTGCCGCTGATCGCATAGCTACCATCGTCATTGGGCTCGGCTTTGGTCTTGAGCAGGCCAAGATCGGTCCCGCAATGCGGTTCGGTCAGGTTCATCGTCCCCGTCCACTTGCCGGAGACCATGTTGGGGACATAGGTCGCCTTCTGCTCGTCCGACCCCTTGACCAGTAGCGAGGCGATCGCCCCTTGGGTCAGGCCGTTGTACATTTCGAAGCTGTGGTTGGAGGAGCCGAGATATTCGGCAATGGCCGTCGCGATCACCGAGGGAAGGCCCTGCCCGCCAAATTCCTGCGGCGCGTGAAGCGTGGTCCACCCGCCAGCGACGAACTGGTCCCAAGCCTCCTTGAACCCCGGCGGAGTCGTCACCGAACCATCGTCGTGGCGGATGCAGCCATGTTCGTCGCCGACCCGATTGAGCGGGGCCAGAACCTCTTCGCAGAAGCGCGCGCCTTCGGTCAGGATCGCCTCGACCAGGTCGGGGGTCGCCTCGGCGAAGCCCGGCAAATTGGCGTAATTCTGCACGCCGACGACATGATCGAGTACATATCGGGTATCGCGGACCGGTGCGCTGTAAACGGGCATGGTTCAGGCTTCCTTGCTGCCGCCCTTGAGAAGGGCGATGAACTCATTGAGTTCGGAAATGGTGGCATCGATGTCGATGCGCTGGCGCTCAAGCTTGTCGACTTGTTGCTGGCACCGCTCGATGGTCTTCAGCCGCTGCGTCTGGCGGCCATCGCCGACGTCGTAGAGGTCGAGCAGTTCCTTGATGTCGGCGAGGCTCAACCCGACCCGTTTGCCACGCAGGATCCAGGCCAGCCGGGCGCGGTCGCGGTCGGTGTAGAGACGCTGCGTCCCACGGCGTTCGGGCGCGATCAGCGCCTCATCCTCGTAGAATCGCAAGGCGCGGGCGGTGACGTCGAACTCGTCGCACAACTCACCGATCGAATAGTGGGTCTTTTGCTGGAGCATGACCCGGTTTTACTTTACGTTTCCGTAAAGGTCAACACAACGGATCGCCGGCCAGATCGGTGACCGCGTCAGGGGCGGACTTGGAGCTGGCGCCCGAACCCATGCGGCGGAACGTCCTGCCTTCGGCGCTGAGGCCGGGCCCGCAATAATAAGAACAGCTCTCCGGCGTCCCGATCGTCACGCCATCGGGGTTCTGGGTCAGCGGGAAGCGGCACTCCCCTTCCCCTTCTCCTTGGGGCACAAGCGCGAACTGGCCGCCGTCTGCCACGATGCTGCCCTTGGCCGAACAGTTCATGTCGCCTTTGCCGTAGGTAATAAAACCGCCCCGCTGCTCGCCAGGCTCGCCGGCGATGCACAGGGCGTCGCGGTCGACGCCCGCGAAAAGGCCGGCCGACATTGCCGGTTCGGGTTCGGACGAACAGGCGGCGGCGATAAGCAGGGCGGAGCAAAGGATCAGGCGCATTTTCCTACCATGCTTCAGCTTTGCTTAAGGCGAAAGGCGACAAATGCTCGGACCGCCCCTATATGGCCCCAACAGCCTCTTTGGAATCGCGCCGCCTCATGCTGACGACCAATCCGTTCGACGACGACAAGCTGCGCGAAGAGTGCGGCATTTTCGGGATATGGGGCGCGGAAAACGCTTCGAGCTTCGTAGCGCTCGGCCTGCATGCGCTGCAGCACCGCGGCCAGGAAGCTGCCGGGATCGTCAGCCATGACGGACTCAACTACCATGCGCACCGGGCGATGGGTCATGTCGCTGGCAATTTCGACCGCGACGACATCATTCGCAAATTGTCCGGCAAGGTCGCGATCGGCCATGTCCGCTATTCGACCACCGGCGAGACCGCGCTTCGCAATGTCCAACCGCTGTTCGCCGAGCTTGCCGAAGGCGGCTTCGCGGTTGCCCATAACGGCAATCTCAGCAACGCCATGACGCTGCGCGGCGCGCTCAACCGCCGCGGCTCGATCTTCCAGTCGACCAGCGACACCGAAGTCATCATCCACCTCGTCGCCACCTCGAGCTATTCGAGCCCGCTTGATCGGCTGACCGACGCGCTTGGGCAGGTCGAAGGGGCTTATTCGCTCCTGTGCCTCACCCCCGAAGGGCTGGTCGCCTGCCGCGACCCGCTCGGCATCAGGCCGCTGGTGATGGGCAAGCTTGGCGAAGCAACGATCTTCGCTTCAGAAACCGTCGCGCTGGACGTCATCGGCGCATCCTATTTGCGCGATGTCGAGCCGGGCGAACTAGTCATCGTCAATGAAGGCGGTATTCGCAGCTTTCGCCCGTTCGCCAAGGCCACCCCCCGCCCCTGCATCTTCGAACATGTCTATTTCGCCCGGCCGGACAGCATCGTCGACGGGACGTCGGTCTATGAGGTTCGCAAGAAGATCGGCGCCGAACTGGCCCGCGAAGCGCTGGTCGAGGCCGACCTTGTCGTTCCTGTCCCCGACAGCGGCGTGCCCGCCGCGCTCGGCTACAGCCAGGCATCGGGCATGCCTTTCGAACTGGGCATCATCCGTTCGCACTATGTCGGCCGGACCTTCATCCAGCCCAGCCAGGACGTCCGCCACCTTGGCGTCAAGCTGAAGCACAATGCCAATGCCGCGCTGATCCAAGGGAAGCGAGTGGTGCTGGTCGACGACAGCATCGTTCGCGGCACGACCAGCGTGAAAATCGTCCAGATGATGCGCGATGCCGGGGCGCGCGAAGTGCATATGCGGATCGCCTCGCCGCCGACCAAGTTCAGCTGCTTTTACGGAGTCGACACGCCCGAGCGGTCGAAACTGATCGCCAGCCAGATGAATGTCGAGAAAATTGCCCGATACATCAACGCTGACAGCCTGGCCTTCATCTCGATCGACGGCCTGTATCGCGCGCTGGGCGACCAGCGTAACGCGACCGCGCCACAGCGCTGCGATGCCTGCTTTACCGGTGAATATCCGACCACGCTTACGGATTGCGATGTCGATGGCAAACCCAAGCCGCTGTCGCTAGTCGCCACTCGCTAAAGGACTTCCATGACCGATACCAATCCGTTCGAGGGCAAGCTTGCGCTCGTCACCGGAGCCAGCCGCGGCATCGGCGCCGCGACCGCTGAGGCGCTGGCCGCCGCCGGTGCGCATGTCATCCTCACCGCGCGGGGCGCTCCGGCCCTCGAAAAGGTGGAGGAGCGGATCCATGCCGCGGGCGGCAATGCGACGATCGCCCCACTCGACCTTGGAGACCGGGACAATATCCAGAAGCTTGCCTTGGCCGTGGCCGAGCGTTGGGGAAGTCTCGACATCCTAGTGCTCAACGCAGCGATGCTGGGATCGCTTTCGCCGGTCGAGCATCTCGATCCGAAAGAGCTGGAGAAGCTATTCTCGCTCAATGTGCTGGCCAACCAGGCGCTGATCGCTGCCTTCGACCCGCTGCTGCGCCGCGCTGAAAGAGCGGAGATCATCGGCATAACCTCCTCGGTGGGCGCCGAACCGCGGGCTTTCTGGGGCGGCTACGGCGCCTCCAAGGCGGCGTTTGATACGATGCTGGGCGCTTACGCCGATGAAACCGAACATGCCGGGCGGATGCGGGTGCAGATCGTCGATCCCGGCGCGACCCGGACAAGAATGCGCCAACTCGCTTTTCCGGGCGAGGAGCCGGAAAGCCTGAAGGGCCCCGAAGCTGTCGCCGACGCGATCGTCGAGCGGTTGCTAGGCGACGCGCGGACCGGGTCGCGTCACCGCGTCGACGCCTGAGCCTTTCGAAGGGTGACATGCGCGACGTCGATGCCGGCGCCGCGAAAGCCCCCCTCGCAATACATGAGATAATAGCGCCACAGGCGATGAAAATGCTCGCCGAACTCGTCGAGCTGGCCGTCGTGGACCGCAGCGTCGTAGCGCTCGCGCCACTGTCTCAACGTCTCGGCATAGTCGAGGCCGAAGCCCTGCCGATCTTCCCAGCTTAGGCTTCGCTCGGCCGCGAGCGCCGCGAAGCTGGGTTCATCGACCAGCATGCCGCCCGGGAAGATATAGGCCTGGATGAAATCGACGCTTCGCGAATATTCTGCGAACAGGCCGTGGTCGATGCTGATGAACTGCAGTGCTGCGCGCCCGCCTATATTGAGATTGCGCTCGATGCAGTCGAAATAAGCAGGCCACCAGCGCTGCCCCACGGCCTCGGCCATTTCGACCGAGACAATGGCATCGAACCGCTCGTCGACGTCACGATAATCCTGCAGGCGAATGTCGACCTGCGCGGATAAATTGGCATCGGCAATATTTGTATCCGCCCAATTTTTCTGTTCCGCAGACAAGGTCAGGCCAACGACGGTTGCACCGCGTCTCGCAGCCTCGATCGCCAACGTTCCCCAGCCGCAGCCAATCTCCAGCAGGCGATCGCCCGGCTTGATCTCGAGCCGGTCGAGCAACGCGCCGATCTTGCGGTGTTGGGCCTGTTCCAGCGTGTCGCCTGGTGCAAACCGCGCCGAGGAATAGGTCATGCTCGGGTCGAGCCATGCGGCATAGAAATCATTGCCCAGGTCATAATGGGCGGCGATGTTGGCCCGGGCCCTGGCCCGGTCATTGTCGCGCCAGGCATGCAGCAGCCGGTTGAATAGCCGCGCGGGCCCCTTGGCCCGCGCCGCATCGCCGAGTGAGGCGGCGTTGGCCATGAACAGCGCGAACAAAGGCACCGGGTCGGGCGAGGTCCATTCGCCCTTTTCCCATGCGCGATACCAGCCGACCGACCCAGAGGTCGCCAGCCGGACCAAGGCGGTCCATTTCTTGAGGTGGACCACCGCGACCGGGCCATCGCCGTGGAAACCGATGTCCCGGCGGCGCCCGTCGGGCAGCGTGCCGCGGATCCCGCCAAGCTTCAGCCGATCGTGCAGCGCGTCGAGAATACGCGCGAATGCGGGTGCGAGCAGGCGGCCGATCAGCCCCGTTCCGCTTGCGAAAAGTCCTCCTGAACGGACGAGATGGTTGCCCCGCGAAGCCATGATGGCCTGCTATTTACGGCGAAAAAGCCTTTGGCAAGCATCGCCGGGCCGCCAATTGCGTTCGGCCTGACGCCCTGAGGCCCACCGCTCACCGTAAACCCGTGCTGGTAACGGTAAACGAGGGTTGGCGGGGCGGACTCGATGGTGAAACTTGTATCGCAATTGCCGCGTTAGGCCGGTGCTTTACAACATATGGGAAATTTCAATGCGTGGATTTATGTTGGCCATCGCTGCCGCTTCATTGGCCGTACCGACGATACCGGCAGCCGCGGTGGCCCATAGCGGCGGCTATTATAAGGGAAAGGTTTGGAAGGACAGCCGCGGCCGCCTGCGCTGCAAGCGTCCTAACGGCACCACCGGCCTGATCGTCGGCGCCGCCGGCGGCGCGCTCCTCGGTCGCGCAATCGACACCCGCGGCGAGCGCGCGACGGGCACGATCATTGGCGCCGCCGCCGGTGCGCTGGTCGGGCGCGAGATCGAGCGCAGCCGGGTGCGTTGCCGCTAAAAAATCGAGACAAGTTCGGCCGGCGCCTACCCCCACCCCCCTGATCGGGCGCCGGCCACCCTGCTTCCAACACGCGACGGGCGTCGTATTGCTGTGTTGACGCAATAATACACCTGTGCCACCTTCCCGTGAAAGGGGAGGTATGTTTCATGTACAGCCAGAATGACTTGGACGAAGCGGTTGCGGCCGGCGCCATCAGCGCCGATTCGGCGACCGCGCTTCGAGACTTTATCGACACCCAGCGCGCATTGCCCGCGGTCGATGAGGAACATTTTCGGTTAATCACTGGCTTCAACGACATCTTCGTCGCCATCGCGTCCGCCATCCTGCTGTTCGCGATAGGCTGGATCGGTCAGTCGATCGGCCAGGCACTGGGCTTCGTCATCGATAGTGACGGCCCAAGCCCGCTTGCGCCCGCCGCGATTGCTGCGACGGCTTGGGCTCTCGCACTGTTCTTCACGGCCAAGCGGCGCATGGCGCTGCCGTCGATCATGCTACTACTGGCCTTCGTCGGCGGGGTGTTCACCGCGACCGGTTTCGCGATGGTCGTTGGGATTGGCGATCCGCCGTCGGACCAGGATTTCATTTACCCCGGCATAGTCGCCTCGGTGTCCGGCGCGGTCGCGGCCGCAGCCGCCTGGCTTCACTGGAAACGCTTCCGAGTCCCAATCACCGTGGCGACCGGTGCGGCGGCTGTAGCGGCCATCGCCATCGGCGTCCTGGTCGCGATCCTGGGCGATCTGCAGGGACGCGAGGACGCCATCCTTGGCTTCGTGCTGCTTCTCGGCGGTGCCGTTTTCATGTTTGCGATGCGCTGGGACGCGAGCGATCCAGCGCGCGTTACCCGCCGTTCGGATGTGGCCTTCTGGCTCCACCTCCTGGCGGCGCCGATGATCGTCCACCCTGTTTTCACCCTTTTGGGGCTCAACGACGGCAATGCGACGATCGGCGAAGGACTGGTGGTTGTCGGCCTTTATGTCGTGCTGGGCATTACCGCGCTGGCAATCGACCGCCGCGCGCTGCTCGTGTCGGCGCTGGCCTATGTGCTCTACGCGCTAAGCGAGCTGTTCAACCAACTCGGCGCGGTCGAACTCAACATTGCACTGACAGCACTTGTAATCGGTTCCGCGCTACTGCTGCTCTCTGCCTTCTGGCACCAAGCCCGCACGCTGGTCGTCAGCAAGCTACCGGCAACTCTGCAGGGTCGGCTTCCGCACCTCGAACGGATGATCAATCCCGCACCAGCCGCATGAGGCGCCGCTCGAGCGGGGCCAGGACCCCCGGGAGTTCATGGCCCCGCTTGAGCACCAATCCCTGTTCGGAGACCAGCGCAAACGCCCCCTGCTTCGCCTGGAGCCGGGGGCGTTTTTCTATCCGCACCTCCGGATTTTCCGCGCTCCGGCGGAAAGCGGCGAACACCGCGACGTCGGGGCCGAACCACAGACCATAGTCACGCCAATGGCCAGCGGCGACCATGCGGCCGTAAAGGTCGAGGATCCGTTGCAGCTCAAGCCGGTCAAAGGTCGCTATCGTACGCCGGTCCCGCGGGTGCGGAAACGGCGTGATAACGCTCAAGCGCTTTTGGCCTTGGGCTTGGGCTGGCTGAGCGCGCGAAGCTCGGCGATTTCGCGGCGCAGCACCTCGATCTCGTCTTCCAGCTCAGTGAACCGCACCCGGCCAGGATCGCATTCCTCGCCGCAGGGCGTTCCATAAGGAACGAACCCCGGACTATAATTCACCGTGTCGATCGGCACCGGCCTGGCTGGAATCCCGACCATCGTGCTGCCGGGTTCGACGTCCTTCGTGACCACGGCATTGGCCCCGACCTTGGCGCCTTCGCCGACTTCAATGGGCCCAAGCACCTGCGCGCCCGACCCGATGACAACCCGCGAGCAGATCGTCGGATGACGCTTGCCGGCGACTCCGGTCGACGGATTGGTCCCGCCCAGCGTGACATTCTGGTAGATGGTCACATCGTCGCCGATCTCGGCAGTTTCGCCGATGACCGTGAAACCATGATCGATGAAAAACCTTTCGCCGATCTTCGCGCCGGGGTGGATATCGATCGCCGTCAACGCCCGCGACAGATGGTTGACGAACCGGGCGAGGAAAAACAGCCCGCCCCCGTACAGCCAGTGCGCGACGCGGTGCAGGCCCAGCGCCAGCACGCCCGGATACAATAATATCTCCCAGCGGGACCGGGCCGCGGGATCCCGCGCCTTGACGGACTCCAGATATGCGATCAGCGACGAAGCCAAGCGGTCGAACCTTTAGTCATTGGACTCCCAATTTAAGGCGTCCAGGCCAGGTTGAAAAGGTTCATGCGCAACGGGCGCATGATGGAATAGCTTGCCGTCGCGCGCGCTCTCCGGCAATCACCGCCGTTCAACAGGGTGGAGACAGGGTATTTTCACCGAATTGCTGGCTGATCCGGCGACCCTCCTCCCGTTCATCCTCATCGGCTTCGCTGCACAGATGGTCGATGGCGCGCTGGGCATGGCGTTCGGCCAGATCTCCTCGACCCTGCTGATTACCTTGGGCGTCCCGCCCGCCGCCGCTTCGGCCGGCGTGCACACCGCCGAAACCTTCACCACCGCCGTATCCGGGATCAGCCATGTCGCGCACCGCAACGTCGACTGGCGCCTATTCTTCCGCATCGTCATCCCGGGCGTCATCGGCGGCATCGCGGGCGCTTATCTGCTCACCCAGGTCGACGCTGCGGCGGCCAAGCCCTTCGTCCTCTTCTACCTGGCATCGCTCGGCGCCTATCTGCTTTATCGCGGCGCGATGCATAAACATACCGAGCGACGTCCGCGGGTAGTCGCACCCTTGGGGGCCGCGGGCGGCTTCCTCGATGCGGCGGGCGGTGGCGGCTGGGGCGCGATCGTCACTTCCAACCTGCTGGTCCAGGGCAGCAACCCGCGCAAGACCATCGGCACGGTCAACACCGCCGAATTCTTCCTGACGGTGACCATTTCGGCGACCTTCATCATCGCGCTGGGGTGGGAAGCCTTTACCACCGCGACGATGGGCCTGCTGATAGGCGGCGTGATCGCCGCACCGTTCGGCGCGATGTTCGCCAAGCGGGTCCAGCCGGACCTGCTGCTGGCCTTTGTCGGCGCAATACTGACGCTGACAAGCGGGTTCGCCCTGGTCCGTGCCCTGATCTAGATTTATCCGGCCTGTCCGATTAGATGGTCGGGAATAATCGGATCGATCGATGACCGTTTACCTGCCGACCCTAAAACAGCTGCAATATCTGGTGGCACTTCGCGACAATGGTCATTTCGGCCGGGCCGCGGAGACTTGCTTCGTGAGCCAGTCGACCCTTTCAGCGGGACTGCGGGAACTGGAGACGGTGCTTGGCACCACTCTGGTCGAGCGCACCCGCCGGGTCGTGCGCTTCACCCCGCTGGGCAACAAGATCGCCGAAAAGGCGCGGCGCGTGCTTCGCGAGACCGAGGAATTGGCCGACATGGCCCGCGCCGAAGGCCAGCCCCTGACGGGAGAGTTGCGGCTGGGCGTAATCCCGACAATCGCCCCCTTCCTGCTGCCCTCGATGCTGCCGCGGCTACGCATCCAGTGGCCGAGCCTCAAGCTCTACTTGCGGGAGGATACAAGCCAGGCGGCGTGCGAAGCGCTGCAGCGCGGCCAGCTCGATTGCGTGCTTCTGGCCCTTCCGTTCGCCTGCGGAGACGTCGACCGGGCGGAACTGTTCGAGGACCGGCTGTTCATCGCCTATCCGGGCGGGGAGGCCCCGGCCGACCGGTCGGTGAACGTCGACGCCATTGACGAGAGCCGCCTGCTCCTTCTCGAAGACGGACACTGCCTTAAGGATCATGCCCTGTCGGCCTGCAACCGGCCCGACCTCCGTGCCGAGGCGTCGATGATGGGAACATCGCTGCACACATTGGTGCAAATGGTCGACAATGGGCTGGGCCTGACCTTCATCCCGTCGATCGCGATCGAGGCAGGCATCCTCGAAGGCACCGGGATCGACGCGCGGCCGCTTCGGTCCGACCATGGGGCGCGGAGTATCGCGCTGGTATGGCGCCGATCGAGCCCGCGGGAGGAAGAGTTCCAGCTGCTCGCCGAAGCCCTTCGCAAGATCGCGCTGGACCTGGTTCCGGGTCTTTCGGCGTAACAGATACAGTTTGGCGGCGGACCAAGGGGACGGCCCGCCGCCTCCCTGACCCTTATTTGGCGAGCACCGGTTCGGCGATGCCGACGGGCGTGTCGAGCTTGTCCTTCTGCTCCACGTCGAACCGGTCGGCATTCATCACCTTGGTCCAGGCCGCGACAAAGTCCTTCACGAACCGTTCCTGCCCGCCGGCTTCGGCATAGACTTCGCATACCGCGCGCAGTTCCGAATTCGATCCGAAGACGAGGTCAGCGCGGCTCGCCCGCCACGTTTCGCCGCCGCTGGTACGGTCGGTCGCGACATATTCCTCATCGTCCGTACCTTCGACCGCCTTCCAGACATTGGTCATGTCGAGCAGGTGGACGAAGAAGTCGTTGGTCAGCTTGCCCGGCCGCTTGGTGAGGTGGCCGTGGCCGCGCTCGCCATGATTGGCACCGAGCACGCGCAGGCCGCCGATCAGCACGGTCATTTCCGGGACCGACAGGCCCAGGAGACTGGCACGGTCGAGCATCATTTCCTCGGTTTTCACGCTCAGCTTCTTGGGCAGATAGTTGCGGAAGGCGTCGGCCTGCGGTTCCATCACCGCAAAGCTGTCGACGTCAGTCTGCTCCTGGCTGGCGTCACCGCGGCCGCCAAGGAACGGCACATCGCCGGCGCCGGCCTTCTCGAGCGCGACGACGCCACCAAGCACGATGGTGTCAGCCATAGACAGATTTCCGCGCAGGCCCTCGAGCGTGTCGAGCACTTTGCGCAGCTCGGCCGGTTCGTTCACGTCCCAGTCCTTCTGGGGCGCGAGGCGGACGCGCGCACCATTGGCACCGCCACGATGGTCCGACTTGCGGTAGGTCGAAGCCGAAGCCCAGGCGGTCTTGACCAGCTGGCTGACCGTCAGGCCGCTGTCGGCGATCTTGGCCTTGACCGCCGCCACTTCCGCGTCCGACGGCATCCTTCCGGCAGGAATCGGATCTTGCCAGATCAGGTCCTCTTCCGGGACTTCCGGGCCGAGGTAGCGACACTTGGGTCCCATGTCGCGATGGGTTAGCTTGAACCAGGCCCGGGCAAACGCGTCCTTGAACGCTTCATGGTCGTTGCGGAACTTCTCGCTGATCTTCCGGAATTCCGGATCCATCTTCAGCGCCATGTCCGCCGTCGTCATCATCGTCGGGACCTTTTTGTTCGGGTCCCAGGCCGCCGGGGCCATATCCTCTTCTTTCTGGTTGATGGGCTGCCACTGCTGTGCGCCCGCGGGCGACTTCACCAGCTCATATTCATAGTCGAGGAGCAGGCGGAAATAATTCTCGCTCCACTGGGTCGGCGTGTTGACCCATGATCCCTCGATGCCGCTGGTGACGGTATGTTCGCCGCAGCCGCTTTCATTGCTGCTGACCCAGCCGAAGCCTTGGGCGGCAAGGTCGCTGCCCGCCGGGGCCGCGCCAAGCTTGGAGGGATCGCCGTTGCCGTGTGCCTTGCCGAAGGTGTGGCCCCCGGCGGTCAGCGCGACCGTTTCCTCGGAATCCATCGCCATCCGCTCAAAAGTCGCGCGCATGTCGCGGGCGGATTGCAGCGGGTCTGGATTTCCGCCCGGGCCTTCCGGGTTGACGTAGATCAAGCCCATCTGGATCGCCGCCAGCGGACCTTCCAGTTCATGCATTCCATGCTCGGGGGCGATGCGCGTCTGGACGCCCTCATTGACCCACTTGTCTTCGCTGCCCCAATAAATGTCGCGCTCGGGTTCGAATACATCAGCGCGGCCGCCGCCGAAGCCGAACACCGGACCGCCCATGTCTTCGATCGCGACGTTGCCAGCGAGAATGAACAGGTCAGCCCAACTGATATTCTTCCCATATTTCTGCTTGATCGGCCAAAGCAGGCGGCGGGCTTTGTCGAGGTTGCCATTGTCCGGCCAGCTGTCGAGCGGTGCGAAGCGCTGCTGCCCGCTGTTGGCGCCGCCGCGTCCGTCGGCGGTGCGGTAAGTGCCAGCCGCGTGCCAGGCCATTCGGATGAAGAAGGGGCCGTAATGGCCATAGTCGGCCGGCCACCAAGGCTGGCTGTCGGTCATTAGCGCCTTCAGGTCCGCCTTCAGCGCATCATAGTCGAGCTGCTTGAAGGCCTCCGCATAATTGAAGTCCTCGCCATAAGGATTGGTCGCGCCGTTGGGATTGAGGATTTCTGTCGCCAGCATCTCCGGCCACCAATCCTTGTTGGTGCGGCCAAGCAAAGCGCGAACACCGCCATCGCCCTGTCCCATTGGGCAGCCGCCCATCTCGCCGGTTTTCACATCCATCGTCGACTCTCCTCATGTCAGGGTTTCACCCCGCACTAGGCGTGACGGACGAACGACGGAAACGATTAAACTTGGTCAGGACCAGGGAGAAAATCGATTAGTCGGCAACGCTCAGTCGAGGTGCTTGAGGCCGAGTCGAAGATAGTCGTAGCCGGTGATCAGGGTTAGCGCGGCGGCTGCCCACAGGCTGGCCAGTCCGACAAGATGTATCCACGGTTCGCCGGGAAAGGCGCCGCCAAGGATCAAGGCGCCAAGCGAGACCAACTGGAAGGTCGTCTTCCACTTGGCCATCTGGCTGACCGGCATCGACACGTTGAGGGGCGCCAGAAACTCGCGGAGTCCCGAGACAATGATCTCGCGCAGTAGGATGACCAGCGCCGGAATGATGCTGAAGTCCTGGAGTATCGGTGCCTCGCCATTGGCTTTCCGGCTGGCCATCAGCATGACGATCACCGCCGCGACCATGATTTTGTCGGCGATCGGATCGAGAAACTGGCCAAGCTTCGAGGTCAGCCCCTGGGCCCGGGCCAGGTAACCGTCGAAATAGTCGGTGATCCCGACGATGCAGTAAAGGACGAAGGTGATCGCATAATCGAGCGCGGTCGGCCGCCACAGCAGGAAGACCAAGATCGGCACCGCGAGGATCCGCGACAGCGTCAGCAAATTGGGCAGTGACAGCATCGCGCATCGCTAGGACAAGCTCGCACGATTGCCCAGACAGAAAAATGCGCCGCTTGAATGGCGTGGCGGCTCCGCTATCACCGTCGCGAGCGACAATGCAGGACAGCGCACACCTTCTTCGCACCCGGCGCTTCCTGCCGATCTTCGCCACCCAGTTCCTGGGGGCGTTCAACGACAATCTGTTCCGCACCTCGATGGTGATGCTGGTGATCTACGGCATCTACCGCAATCCGCAGCAGGAGGCGACGTTCAGCGCCATTGCCGGAGGCCTGTTCATCCTTCCCTTCTTTTTGCTTTCCGCGCTTGCCGGCCAGTGGGCGGATGAACGGGACAAGGCGCAGATCGTCCGGATCGTGAAGACCGCCGAAATCCTGATCATGATCGTGGGTGCGGCAGGGTTGCTGCTGCACAATGTGCCGCTGCTGTTGCTCGCACTATGCGCGATGGGGGTGCATTCGACATTCTTCGGGCCGATCAAATATGCCATCCTGCCACAGCATTTGAGGGATGACGAGGTCCTGGCCGGAACCGGCCTGGTCGAAGCCGGCACCTATATCGGCATCCTCGGCGGGACCTTGCTTGGCGGGATCCTGGTACTGCAGAATCCCGACGGCAGCTTTCATGCCGAGTGGGCGGCCGCCGCGGTCTTGCTGGTCGCCGTCGTCGGTTGGATTACCGGCCGGCAGGTGCCGCCGGCGCCGCCCGATCGCAACGCGCCGCCGTTCCGCTTCGACTGGCATATCGTACGCGCTTCGATCCGGCTCGTCAGCGCCACGCTGCACATCCCGCGACTATTCCTGGCGATCATCGCCATCAGCTTTTTTTGGGCAATGGGCGCCGTGCTGGCTGCCCAATTCCCGCCACTGGTCAAGAATGCGCTGGGTGCCGACCAGACGGTCGCGACGCTGTTTCTTGCGACTTTCTCCATCGGCGTGGCGGTCGGTTCGGTGGCGATCAACCGCCTGCTCGGCGGCAAGGTATCGGCGCGTTATTCACCAATGTCGGCGCTGCTGATGGGCCTGTTCGTGCTCGACCTGTTCCGTCGCGTCAAAGGCTGGCCGCCTGCTGCGGATTCGTTGCGTGATCTCGGTGACTTTCTCGCCATGCCGAACAGCTGGATGATCGTCATCGACCTTCTTGGCGTGGCCATTGCCGGAGGCATGTTCGTGGTGCCGCTCTATGCCTTTCTCACCACCAGCGTCCCGAAGGCGGAAACGGCGCGGACCATTGCCGCCAACAATATCGTCAATTCGGGCCTCATGGTTGCGGCGACGCTGGTCCTCACCGCGGCGATCGCGACGGGGGTCAGCGTCGCCGACAGCCTGTTGATCGTCGCGGCAGGAAGCATGGTCGCAGCGTGGCTGGGATGGAAGCTTCACCTCGCATGCGATTGAACAGACACTCAGATTTAACGGACTGAGACTGAGCGCGAACGGCGCGTTAGGCTAGGTAAATGGTCATGAAAAGGAAGCCGCCGGCAAAGGTCAGCGCAAACATCCTGAGGTCATCGGCAAGGGCGGGCGCGGGCGACGCGGGCGCACCCGGAGTCCGGCGGCCGAACGGCCGGTGGCGAAGATAAAGGGCATGGCGTCGAAGCATCCGCACAACACTTTCTTAACGTCAATTTTACCATCCCATCAACGCCCTTGATGCGAATGGCGATCCCATCGTCCCACGCTGGGACGATCGGAACCTTGCGACGAGGTGTGGGTGGTCAGGCGGTGTGGGCGGAGAGCTTGTGCGCGGAGGGCGCGACGTGCCGCGAACGCAGCATGGCGGTAACTTGGTCACCGCTGATCGGCTTGCCGAAATACCATCCCTGCCCGACCGAGCATCCGAAACCGGCGACCGCGGCATGGGTCGTGGCATCCTCGATCCCTTCCACCGTGACCGGGACCTTGAGCGCTTCGGCAAGCGTGGCGACCGCGCGGACGATCGCTGCGCTTTCGGGATCGGTGGCCAAGGTCGCGACGAAGCTGCGGTCGATCTTGATCACATCGAACGGCAGCGCGCGCAGGTGGGCTAGTGAAGAAAAGCCGGTGCCGAAATCGTCCAGCGCCAGCCGGATCCCCTGGTTTTTCAAGCTGGTGACGATCGTCCGCGCAAGGTCCAGGTCGGCAAATAGCGAGCTTTCGGTGATTTCGACCACCAGTCGCTCGGCCGGAAAACCCGTCTCGGCGAGCAGTCGGACGATCCGCTGGGCAAGCCAGCTGTCGGTGAGCTGAGTCGGCGAGATGTTGACCGAAATCTTGATCGACGGATCCCAGGCCACCGCCTGAGCCAGCGCATTGAGGATCACCTGTTCGGACAGCCGCCCGATCAGCCCATGCTCCTCGGCGATGGGGATAAAGCGGCTAGGTTCTATCGGTCCGCTGAGAGGATGATCCCAACGCGCCAGCACCTCGAAGCCGACAATGTTGCCGGTCAGCAAGTCGACCTGAGCCTCGAAATAGGGAATGAACTGGCCATGCTCGAGGCCATGGCGAATGCCCTGCTCGATCTCGCTATGCGCGATGAGCGCGCGTTCCATTCCTTGGTCAAACCAGATCGGCCGCGCCGAGCGGGTGGACTTGGCGCGGTCGAGCGCGATGTCGGCGCGCCGCAGGAAATCCGGCACCTGCCCCTCGCCCGGATCTGACTCGGCAATTCCAAGGAAGGCGCCGACCTGGACCAGCCGGCCGTCGATCTCCATCGGCCGGGTGACCGCCTGCAACAATCGCTCGGCGAGTAGGTCGGCCGGTTCGGTGTCGCCCGCAGCAGCCGCAAAGGCCACCGCAAATTCGTCCCCGGCCAATCGGGCGACCAATGGCTCGGAGCCGACGATTTCCCGAAGCTCAAGTGCGATCTGGCGCAGTGCCGCATCACCGACATCATAGCCGTGGCGGTCGTTGACCGCCTTGAATCGGTTGAGTTGCAGCGAGAAAATGATCAGCGACTGATCCCGGCCCTGTGCGGACAGCCGAAGCTCCTCGCCGTCATCGGCAAATCCCTTGCGGTTAAGCAAGCCGGTCATGCCATCGGTCGAGGCGATCAGCGCGGCACGGGCCTCGCCGTCGCGACGAAGTTCGGCCTCATGTTGCAGGTCGACATAACGGCGCCAGCCGAACAGGATGAGCGCGACATTGAGGGTAAGTGCGACGGCGGCGATCTTCAGGCCGGATTCCATCTCCGATCCGGCAAGGCTCAGCCGCTGGAAAAACGCCGAACCGTTCCAGATAAGCAGGACCACCGCGGCGATGACAATCGCCAAGACGAACAGGTCGCGCCGGGCGCTGGCCAGCGGCGCGCTACGGTCCCGCCACGCGGACTGAACGGAGAAATAACCACGCACGGGCTGACTGATAGCCCGCAGACCTTAAGAATTTACTCAAACGTAGATCAAGGTCGCGCCGGCCCATGGCGCATCGCCGACGGCAGACTGGCTGAGCTTATAGACGGGCCCGTCACCCGCGCGCTTTCGCCGGGTGTTTCGCTGATGGTGCGGACGGCGGGACTCGAACCCGCACTCCCCTAGGGGAAGAAGATTTTAAGTCTCCAGCGTCTACCGGTTCCGCCACGTCCGCACAGGGGCGCCAATCACTGGGCGGCGATTTCGCCAAGATTGAGCCGCTCGCGCATTTCCTTCCCCGGTTTGAAATAGGGGACGCGCTTGGCGTCGACCTCGACCGCTTCGCCGGTGCGCGGGTTGCGGCCGGTCCGAGCATCGCGCTGCCGGGTCGAAAAAGCGCCAAAGCCGCGCAGCTCGACGCGGCCGCCTTGCGCGAGCTGGTCGGTGATCGAATCGAACACGGCGGAGACCACATTTTCGACCTCGCGTTGCGACAGGTCTGGAAAGTCACTGCACAGCTTCTGCACCAGCTCCGAACGGATCATTTGTTCCCCGTGAAATAATTGGCCCTGTACGCCAGCCCCCCCGGCGCTGGGGCCTTGCCTATCAGCCTGTTCGCGAAAGGAAAAGGGCGCAGATGCATGTGCATCCGCGCCCCGTCCTTTTTGCAATGCGGCAGGAAGGCCGCACTTGCCGTTACTTGGTCTTTTTCTTGGTGGTCTTCGGTTCGGGTCCGGCTTCCGCCTTCTCCTTGAGGGCCGCACCGAGGATGTCGCCAAGCGAGGCGCCACTGTCCGACGAGCCATATTGTGCAACCGCCTGCTTTTCCTCGGCGATCTGCAGCGCCTTGATCGAGAAGTTCGGCTTCTTCGACCGGTCGAAACCGGCGACGAGCGCGTCGAACTTCTGGCCGACCTGGAAGCGCTCCGGACGCTGTTCGTCACGGTCGCGGCCGAGGTCGGTACGCTTGATGAAGCCAGTCGCTCCGTCGTCGCCGACCTGCACCTCAAGCCCACCGTCGCGCACTTCGAGAACGGTAACGGTAACCGTTTCGCCCTTGTTGACGCCGCCCGAACCCGCGGCAACGACGCCGCCGCGTTCAAGCTGCTTCATGCCGAGCGAGATACGCTCCTTCTCGACGTCGACATCGAGGACGACGGCCTTGACCATTTCGCCCTTGCGGTGAAGCGCCAGCGCTTCCTCGCCCGACACGCCCCAAGCGATATCCGACATGTGGACCATGCCGTCGACGTCGCCGTCGAGGCCGATGAACAGGCCGA
This sequence comes from Sphingomonas xanthus, assembly GCF_007998985.1. Lineage (GTDB taxonomy): Bacteria > Pseudomonadota > Alphaproteobacteria > Sphingomonadales > Sphingomonadaceae > Sphingomicrobium > Sphingomicrobium xanthum. The sequence continues at coordinate 1,808,744 of NZ_CP041659.1, read as the reverse complement.
ACTCGGTCGCGTTCTTGACTTCGCCTTCGACGGTCGAGCCGACCGGGTGCTTGTCGGCGAAATCGGTCCAGGGGTTCGACTGGGCCTGCTTGAGGCCGAGCGAGATGCGACGCTTTTCCTGGTCGACCTCAAGGACCTTCACTTCGACTTCCTGGCTGGTCGAAACGATCTTGCCTGGGTGGACGTTCTTTTTGGTCCAGCTCATTTCGCTGACGTGGACCAAGCCTTCGATGCCCGGCTCCAACTCGACGAAGGCGCCATATTCGGTGATGTTGGTGACGCGGCCTGTGAAGTTGCCGTCGACCGGATATTTCGCGGTTGCGCCTTCCCACGGATCGGCTTCCAGCTGCTTCATGCCCAGGCTGATGCGCTGGGTCTCACGGTTGATGCGGATGATCTGCACCTTGACGGTGTCGCCGATATTAATGACTTCGCTCGGGTGCTGGACGCGCTTGTAGCTGATGTCGGTAACGTGCAGCAGCCCGTCGATGCCGCCAAGGTCGACGAACGCACCATAGTCGGTGATGTTCTTGACGACGCCTTCGATCACTTGGCCTTCGGTCAGCGACTGGATCAGGCCAGAACGCTGTTCGGCGCGGGTTTCTTCGAGAATCGCGCGGCGCGACACGACGATGTTCCCGCGGCGACGGTCCATCTTGAGGATCTGGAACGGCTGAGCAAGGTCCATCAGGGGCTGCACGTCGCGGACCGGGCGGATGTCGACCTGCGAACCCGGAAGGAACGCCACGGCCCCGCCGAGATCGACCGTAAAGCCGCCCTTGACCCGGCCGAAGATCACGCCGTCGACGCGGTTGCCGGCTTCGAATTCCTTTTCAAGCTTGTCCCATGCGGCTTCGCGGCGCGCGCGGTCGCGGCTCAGCATGGCTTCGCCCTGTGCGTTCTCGACGCGATCGACATAGACTTCGACAGTATCGCCGACGCTAAGTTCGGCCTTCTGGCCGGGGGCAGCGAATTCGCGCAGCGGGACGCGGCCTTCGCTCTTCAGCCCGACGTCGATGACGGCGAGGTCGTTTTCGATACCGGTGACGGTGCCCTTGACGACGCGGCCCTCAAAGGCCTCATCTTCACCGCCAAGCGTTTCGTTGAGAAGCGCCGCGAAATCGTCGCGGCTCGGGAATGCCGTGCTGGCCATAGAAAAACAATCTTTCAAACAATGCGAAGGCCGCCAGCCGGGGACAATTCACCGGCTTACCATCGGGCGGACTTGGCTATGCCAATCCTGCTTGTCGGACCCCATGCCCGACAGGCATCCATCGAAGCGGCAATAGCGGCTGCCCTGATCCAGCCATGAAGCGGGTCGGGTCCGGGGAAACTTGCTTCCCGGCCCCTAATCGCTCGCCGTAGCTGACGGGCACCCGCGGAACAGCCCACTCCGCCGGACGGCGGGCGCATAGCGGAACGGGATACATTCTACAAGGGAAGCGAACGGTTTCGGCTCAGCCGTTCGCGGTCGCGCCGATCCGCTGCGCGACCAACCGGATCGCGGCGGCAACCGCCTCGTCCACCGAAAGGTCGCTGGTGTCGAGTAGGTCGGCGTCGACCGCTTGGGCAAGCGGTGCCGCGGCCCGACCCGAATCCCGCGCATCGCGGGCGCGAATGTCGATCAGTACATCTTCAAGGTGGGCAGTGCCCCCCCGCCCGACCAGTTCGGCGAGGCGGCGCTGGGCGCGCACCTCAGGGGACGCGGTAACGAACAGCTTGGCTCTCGCGTCCGGCACGATCACCGTGCCGATATCGCGACCGTCCAGAACCGCGCCCGATGAGCGGGAGGCAAAGTGGCGCTGCCGGTCGAGCAAGGCGGCGCGCACGTCGGGGTAGGCGGAAATGCGGCTTGCGATCGAACCCACGATCTCACTGCGCAGGTCGGGATCGGTCGGATCGACCTGGGCCACGCCGTCGCACGCCCGAAGCGCCTCGAACGCGCTAGCCGGATCACCGCCAAATCGGAACAACGTCAGCGCAACCGCCCGATAAAGCATGCCCGTATCCATGTGCGGCAGGTCGAAATGGCGGGCCAGCGCGCGGGCGATGGTGCCCTTGCCGCTTGCGGCGGGGCCGTCGACCGCGATGACGATGGGACGAATGCGGTTGGACATGGGGCCGCGCTTTGACAGGCGCACCGGCCTATGGCAAGGCGCCCGCCGATTACTGGCCGGGCCGCCGCGGACCCGCCACCTTCATGGAGATATGACCCGATGGTCAAACCCGAATGGGGCACCAAGCGCACCTGCCCCAAGTGCTCGACCCGCTTTTACGATCTCGGCAATGACGAGCCCGTAACCTGCATTGAATGCGGTAACACCTGGGCACCGGAGCCGGTGCTCAAGTCAAAACAGCCGCTGCCGTTCGAAACGGCGTCGCCTGAAAAGGAAACCAAGGAAGACGAAGATCTGGGCGCCGAGGACCTGGTCCCCGACGACGACGAGGAGCCGAGCGCCGACGACGAAGTCGACCTCAGCACCGGCGACGACGACCTGGGCGTCAGCAAGAAGGACGAAGACGACGAGAATTGATCAACGCGGCCCAATAGGGGCATTTTTCCCGTTGGCAGATGGGAAAGCATCCCCTAAAGGGCGCGTCCGGACGGGGCCGTAGCTCAGCTGGGAGAGCGTCGCAATGGCATTGCGAAGGTCAGGGGTTCGATCCCCCTCGGCTCCACCATCCGTCCTCAACCCCTTAATGGGCTGAGGAAATCCCAGGAAAAAGTCTTCCCGCGCCTCGTGCTCCGCGATCCGTTGCGCGGTTGCGGCGCCGCAACCGCCAGCTGGCCCAAGCTCCGGTCAGCGGAATAGGAGAATTGGCAGCCCGAGGCCTTGCATCATCGCCGTTGCAGTGCTGCCGACGATCAGGCTCCGCAGGGGCGAGTGCCCATAAGCGCCCATGATGACGAGATCGGCTTGCCGATGGCGGGCTTCGGCCAGCAGGGTAGCGTCCACGTCGCCGGCCACCGTCTCGGCCCTACTGCACCGTTCGCCAAGGACTTCGGTAGCCCATCTGAGCGCGTCGCGGCTCCTGTCAGTTTCCTTGCCAACCAGCACGACCGTGATGGCGACGTCGGCGAACAGGGCAGAGGTTGCCGCGAAGCTAACCGCCTTGCGGGCGCTCAAGCCGCCGTCGAAGGCGATCATCGCGCGGTGGATCGGCCTGAACGTGCGGCTTGCGACCAGGACGGGCCTGATGCTTTCCCGGATGACCCGTTCGACCTTGCTGCCCAGATGCCCCTCGGCGAAGTCCGCCGAAGCGCCGCGCTTGCCGATCACCACCATGTCGGCGTCCTGCTCACGCTCGATGATCGTTTCGACGATCCCGCCATGCCGGTGAACGGCCTCGATAGAGTTCACGCCGGCGCCGCGCAGCCGTTCGATCGACACGGCAAGCAAGGCCTTGCCATTCTCGCGCGCCAACTTGGCTTCGGCCTCCTCGATGGCCACCAGCTCTTCGAGCAGCGATGACTTGGCCCCCAGGCCTAGGGCGCCGCTGAGATCGTTGCGCGCGGTCATTGCATCCTTGCGCTGAAGGATGTGCAGAAGCTCGACCGATCCATCCAGGCGGGTCGCCAGCCACGCGGCGTGGTCACACACGCTGGACGCATATTCGGACAAGTCGATACAGGCGAGCAGCTTCATCTTCTCGGCCTCCTCAATGCGTCTGCAGCGCATCTTGCGCGCCTGGCTTATCATGAACCCCGAAGCGGTCGACCATGGTCGCGCTCGCTTCGTTCAGTCCGACAACATCCACATCCGTCCCTTCGCGGCGGAACTTCATGACTGCCTTGTCGAGCGCGGCCACGGCGGAAATGTCCCAGAAATGGGCGCGCGACACATCGATGACGACGCGGTCGACGACTTCCTTGAAATCGAAACTGGCCATGAATCGTTCGACCGAGGCGAAGAATATTTCCCCTGTAATGGCATAGCTGCGCACGCTTCCGTCGGCGCTTGCCGTCGTGGCCACCGAATAGAGGTTGCGAACCTTGCTAGCGAAGAACAGGCCGCTGAGGAGCACTCCGGCAAGCACGCCCTTCGCCAGGTCGTGGGTCCAAACCACGACGATCACCGTCGCAATCATGACGGCCGAGCTGTGCCAGGGATGATGGCGGATATTCTTTATCGACGTCCAGCTAAACGTACCGATCGACACCATGATCATCACCGCCACCAGTGCGGGCATCGGGATCTGTGCCACCCAAGGCCCAAGCACGACGATCAGGAACAGCAAGACCGTCCCTGCGGTAAAGGTCGACAGACGCGTCTGCCCGCCGGACTTCACGTTGATCACCGATTGCCCGATCATCGCGCAGCCTCCCATGCCGCCGAAGAAGCCGGTCACGAAGTTGGCGATGCCCTGGCCCCTGGTCTCGCGGTTCTTGTCGGAAGGCGTGTCGGTCAGTTCGTCAACAATCTGTGCGGTCAGCAGACTCTCGAGCAAACCGACCACAGCCATGGTCAGCGAATAGGGCAGGATGATTCGCAGCGTTTCCAGGGTGAAGGGAACATCGGGGATTAGGAATGCGGGCAAAGCCCCCGGCAGCGTCCCCATATCCCCTACCCGGTTGACCGGCATCGCTTGCCACACCGCGAACAGTGACAAGAGGACGATGGCGACCAGCGGCGAAGGGATCGCGCGGGTCAGGCGCGGCAGCAGGTAAATGATCGCCAGCCCTGCGATGACCATCGCATAGGTATGCCACGTTACGCCGATCAGTTGCGGCACCTGGGCCATGAAGATTAGGATCGCGAGGGCGTTGATGAACCCGGTGACGACGGAGCGCGATACGAATTGCATCAGGCGGTCCAGGCGCAACAGGCCGGCAACGATCTGCAAAAGGCCCATGAGCACCGTCGCCGCGAACAGATATTCGACGCCATGATCCCTGACCAGCGGTACGACCAGCACGGCCACCGCAGCCGTTGCCGCCGATACCATGCCGGGGCGACCGCCAACGAGGGCGATGATCACGGCGATAGAGAATGATGCGTAAAGACCAACCTTGGGGTCGACGCCCGCGATGATCGAAAAGCCGATGGCTTCCGGGATCAGTGCCAGCGCCACGACGATCCCGGCGAGAATGTCGCCACGCGGGTTGCTTAACCACTCGCGGCGAAGCGATGCGGATTTGAACATAATTACCTGATCAGCAGATCGAACCTTTGGGGGCGAGCAGCAGGCTGCCTCAACGCAAAGTCTCAAAAGTTGTCCGGGGGATTGGCGCCCGGCCGAGCCACCCGATCGGGTCGGGTCCGGCGAAGGCCCGCCTATGACGGCGATCGGGTCGTTTATCAACCCGCGGGCGAATCCACCCCAGGCGTGCCGCGGGCCGAAAGAGCCTCGATGGCTCGAGCCGCAGGGCCACGAACCTGGCCGATTTCGAGATGCCGCCGCCCCGCCGGGGATGTTAGGGGTTTCTCAGCGGGACGGCGGCACTCGGGCGCTAAATGCCTAGGACAAGGCTCGCCCGAGCTGAAATTCCTACCTTCTTCTCCCGCTCTTCGGCGCCAAGCTCGCCGGCGATGCGGAACCCGCTGCCGCCCCCGATCCCGCGCAGCCGGGCAACCCAGCCGCTGTCACGCTTTTCGGGGGTCAGGGTGAAGCGGTCGCCATCTTCAAACCTTGCGGTGGTCTTGCCCAGCGATCCGCCGACGATCTGCCGCCGGCCGCCTTCAAGCTCGACCCGGAAATAGCCTTCGGTCGGACGACGGGCGCCCCACTCGAAGCCGGCGATCATCAATCCGTTGACCGCCAGCTCGTCGCTGGTGCGCTTGTCGACGGCGAGGTCGAGTGCACTGCCACCGCCCTTTTCCCGATATTTGTCTTCGCTCAGCCGGTGATATTCGACGCTTGCCGAGGGACGGATGAAGAATGACCCAGCCCACAGCTCATAGCTGCCGAAGGCGGTGCCCGAGACCATCGATCCGTTCCAGTCGCCCTTGATCGTGCGCTCGATCAGGTCATCGCCCTCACCGGCCTTGAAGTAGCGCTGTCCCTCGAAGCTGACGAAGGAATAGCTGCCCCGCGCGCCCAGCTGCAGACCGCCGGTCCGCAAACGCCAGTGGGCCGCAAGAGAATATTGGTTGGCGGTGACCGAATTGTCGGTCGCCTTGTCGTCATCCTTGCCCCACAGGTAGCTCAGCGTGGCGCCAAGCCTGCCAAAGCCGGTCGACAGCTCCGCGGTACCCGATGCCCCCCATCCGCCAATCTCATAGCCCGCGGTGTTGCCGATGCTCTTCGACGAGCCCCAGGCGACCTGGCCGAAGGTGACGTCGACTCCGCCATCGTCCTCATAGGGTTCCTTGGGATCATTTAGCATTCGGGCCACCGCGCGGTCGCCCATGGTCACCGCTTCGAAAGCACCGCCGGCATGTTCGGGCAGCATTTGGCGGATCTGGCCAACGAATTCCTTCTGGTTGCGGATCGCGAGGAAGCTGTCGCCGACGTCGTCGTCGGTGGTCAGCGCCTCATAAACCGCATTGTAGGCGGCTCGCTCGGACCGGTTGAGGCCAAGTTCGGAGCCGCTTTTCCGGCTGATGTTGACCGAAACCTGATTGCCCGAAACCGCCAGCGTTCCCTTGTAAAGGAAGGGCAGCATTTCGCTCGTCGCCGCAAGGTTGCTCGCGCCGGTCAGTGTACCGGCGTTGAGAACCACGAAATTGCCCTCTGCCTGGGCGACATTGGCAACGTTCAGCTGAAGCTTGGATCCGGCTGCGAAGCTGGCGGCGCCACTGACGTTTAGCAGGCTGGATTCGCCGGCCGCATTGCTTAGCGACACGGCGAACGTGCCACCATTGGTGACGTCGAGCGAGGCGATGTTTGCCGTCTTGACGACCCCGAAGGTGCCCTTGTCCACCGCTACCGCGACACCCGTAGAGTTGGTCAGCTGGCCGGTGAAGGACGATGTCCCGCTAATGGTCAGCATGTCGCTGCCCCCGCCGAAGTCGACCGATCCGTCGAAGGCCGATGTCCCGCTCATGGTGAGTTGATCCGAGCCGGCGCCGAAGCTCAGCTTTCCTACGGCGACTGCGTCACCCGACAGCAGGAAACGATTGTCCCCGGTCCCGAAGCTGACGTTGCCCGCCAGCTTGCCGTCGGCGACGTCGAGCGTGTCATTGCCCGTCCCGAACTTGATGTCGCCGCTGATCGAGGGCGCGGCGAAACCGGCCGCGACGACTGTCTGCTTGACCGTCGTACCGCCGCCGTTGGCGCTGAGGTCGATGGCGACGTTCCGAGTCGAGGTGGCGGTTGCGCCGCTGGCGGTGATCGCGCCGCTGTTCTCGATCAAACCGAGGGTGCCCGAATTATCGATGATGGCGATCGCCGTCCCGTCGGCGCCGGTCGAGGCCTTGATCTGCCCGCTGTTGCGCAACAGGGGCAGATTCGCGCCGGCCTCGACATTCACCGCCGTCGCACCCGCCGACGCATGATTGCCGCTGCTCGCCAGGATCTTGCCGGCGTTGCGAAGTTCGGGGGTCGTCGCGCCAGCGCCGAACCGGACGGCGGTGGCCTGCCGGTCGAGCGACTTGGCTTCGATCGTTCCATTCACGCCGATGCCGTTAGCAATGGATACGGTCCCGCCCATGCCGCCCAGCTGCAGCGCGTTGCCGTTGACTCCGGTGTAGACGCCCGAACCCAGGATACTGCCGTCGACGATGAGCCCGAACCCGGTCCCGGTCCCTTCGGTTGCGCCGATGGAGACTGCGCCGGCAGACCCGACCCGCAGCGCCGCGGCGGAACCGTAGGAAATAATCGAAGCGGTCCCTTCCTTGGCATCTTCGATGCCGTCATTGTCTTCATCATTGTTGGTCGGGCTATTGTCCTTGGGAGGGACCGCAAGGATGATCCCCTTTCCGACATTGCCTTCGATCGAAACTGCGGGACCGCCCTGCAGCAGGTCGTCGGCATCAAGCTTGGACGGGTCCGCTGGGGCCGTGGTGGAACGATAGCCGGTAGCGACGATCGTGCCCTGCAACTCCATTGCTCCTGCGATGTTGCCGGTGGAATGAACGGCGATCGCGCCCTGCCCCTTCGCGGAAATGATGCCTGCCAGCCGCGCCTTCCCGCTGACGTCCGACAAGCGGACGCCGATCACATTGTTGCCAAGCACGCTGGTCGTACCGTCGTGACGGAAATTCCCGGTCAGCGGCCCGCCAAGATAGATGCCCGCGCTGTCGTTGCCCTCGACGGTAATCGTCGCGCCCGATGCGACCAGGATGTTGCCGGTCATCGCGCCATTGGTGCGGATGCCGAAGCGCCCGCTGCCGACCGCGAACGGACCGTCGAGATCGCCGTCATTGTCGGCATCGGTCGGCGTGTAAGGCTCGTCAACGATGATCTTGCCGCTGATGGTAATGTCGCTGGTGACCCCCGCTGCGACATCCACGCCGACGACGTTGTTCACATTCCCGATCTGGATGATGCCCTGGTTATTGAGCTTGTGGTTGCTGTCGATAATGACACCGCCGCCGACGGTGCCGTTCACGATCCCCGACGAGTTGATCAGGATATCGTCGGGTAGCCCGCCGGTTTTCACCGTCGACGTGCGGACTGGGCCGGTAACAGTCGTGGAGATCGTCGTCTCGGCCGCGGCTGGAGTTGCGATGGCAACGAGGCAGGTCGAGGCAAACAGCAAGTGACGCATTAAGGCTCCCCATTCAGCTGGTCATCGCAGCCGCCGGGCAGCGGATGCGCTTCAGCCGATCAGACGGAGCCGCCCGCGCCTTGCCTTGGAAAAAATTCTAGAAGGCCTGCTCAAAGCCCAGTCGGATGGTGCGTGGACGCAAGGGGGTGAGCTGATCGGCGCCACTGGCGATCGGCGCGCCAAAGGCGAAGCGGTTGCCAACCTCGTCGGTAAGATTGGTTACGGTGAGCGAGATCGCCCGGCGCTGGTCGAACGCCCGCAGGACCAGCCCGGAATCGACATACTCGCCCTGCCGTTCGCCAAGATATGGCCCCACCCCCAGTCGCGAGCGCCCGACATAGCGGGCGTAGGCGTTAGCCTCGATGTGCCACTCGCCGCCGAGACGGTGGCGCCAATCCACCGACCCGCGGGCGATGACCTTGGCGATGTTGGGAATTTCCATCGGGTCCGTGTCGGACCCGACCATCAGCGTACGAAAATCGTCGGTCGGCTTGGTAATCCGGCCCTCGTTCCAGGCCACTCCGGCCGACAGCCGGAGCGCCGGCGTCAACCGGACACCGCCATTGACGGTGACAGTCCATACGCGCCCGTCACCGATGTTAGCGGTTACCGGAAGGCCGGCAGGATCCAGGAAATCGGCCTGGATGTCCGACCAGGCGCTTCGCGTTGCGCTGCCGTGCAGGTCGAAACCATGTCGGAGGGGCAGGCTGTAGCGGAATCCCAACTCGGCGGTTCCAAGACGGTCATTGCGGTAAAGCCGCACCGTATCCGCGGAAATCGACAGACCGCCGGGACGAAAGCCTTGCTGGTAACGACCGTAGACGGTGAGGCCCTCGGTTGGCCGGGCGAGCAGCGCCGCCGACGGCAGAAAACGGCGCTCGGTCCGATCGGGATCGCTCCCGACCAGTTCCGCGAGGTTGGGCGGGCTGAGGTGCTGGCCCGACCCGGTCAGTCGGGTCACGCTAAAGCGCCCGCCCACGCTAGCCTCAATCGCCGGCAGCAACTCGGCCCCCAGCTCGCCGTAAAGCGTGGTTTCGCGAACCCGGTTCTCTACCCCCGACAAGTCGCTGGTGGTGTCATCCGACCGCAGGTCGCGATGCACCTTGTAGCGATGGGCGATGGAGCTGAAACCGATCAGCCAGCTATAGCCATCAGCCATCGGCCGCCAGACGCGCGTTTCGTTGCTCAGCGCGCGGGCCCGGCTGTACTGCCCAAGCCGGCGCACGGCGTCGCGCGTCGAGGCGTCGAAATGTTCGTCGACGTCCTGCCAGCTGCCGCCGGTGGTCGAGCGAAAACGGACCGCGCCGCTGTCCTTGCGTACGACCAGGCTGGCAAGTTTGAAGGCGGATTCGAACGGCTGGGCGACGAGGCTGTCGCGTGCCAATCCCGACATCGCGCCGTCGGCATATTGGCTGTCGTCACCGTCGATGCGCTGGGCAAGTCCTGACAGGTCGACGATCCACCCAGGCATCAGCTCCGCCGACAAGGTCGCGCGGGCGCCGGTTACGCCAACTGTGTTGATGTCGTCCTCGCCCGTTGCGACATTGTCGATGTAGCCGCCCTCGGTCGCCTGGTACGCGATGGCGCGAAGGGCCGAATTAGCACCCAACGGCAGGTTGAGCATTATCGAGGAGTCGTGGCCAGCATCGCCGTGCCAGGTCAACGATCCGCCGACGACCGCCCGGCCCGACAATTCGCCGAAGGCCGGCATGTTGGGTTTCAGCAAGACAATCCCGCCAAGCGCTCCCGACCCATAGAGCGTCCCTTGCGGGCCCTCGAGGATTTCGACCGCCTCCATGTCGACCAGCTTCAGGTCGGGGTCGGGACCGCTATAGCCGGTCCGCATGTCGCCGAAATATTGGCCGACCGGCGACTGGGTGGCGCCGCTGAAGCTGGAATCGGCGATCCCGCGAATGAATAATTTGTTGCGGCCGGCACCGAGATGGGTCGACGAAAAGCCGACCGATCGTGCTTCGACCGCTTCGATGCCGGTCACACCGAGCGGCCCGAATTCCTCTCCATCGATGCGCGACCATTGTCCGGGAAAGCGCCGCGATAGCAGGTCGCGCTTGCTTGCCGTGACGACGATGTCTTGCGGCGCGGTCTCGGGTTCCTGCGGGATGGTCGCGACGGCGACCGCCCTTGCAGGCTTCCTTAACGGCTCGGCCGCAGCGACCCTGGGCGCCGGAACCAGAAGATAGCTATTTCCGCCAACCTGCTTGACCCGAAGCCCGCTTCCCCGGGCTAGATGGGACAAGGCTTCGGCAGCGCTCAGCCGACCGCGGACTGCCGGGGCCGCGCGGGCGAGCAAATGCTGTTGAGGGATGGAAATATTGACGCCGGCTTGCCTGCCGATGGCGAACGCCACCTGCCCGACCGTCCCGGCAGGGACATCGATCAGTCGGGAAGCGGCATAGCCGGGAGTGGCGAGGGACAGGAGCGCACAGAGCGGCGCGCCAACGTAGAGCGTCCGGATCGCTAGACCTTTCCTCCCAAATTCCAGCCTCTGCCCGATCGTTCGATCGGGACGCCCAACAATGGTTCGAGCGAACGCGGGTCGCGCCGTATCGCCTCGACCGACAAGGTACCCGTAAATCGCCGCGCGCTGATAGTCGCATTCGCCGAAAAGTCGAGCCCTGTCGATCGGCGGAGGTCGGCGACCACATTGTCCAGTGGTTCGTCGACATAGGCCAGCTGACCACGCTCGAAGGAACCGACCGAGGAGGCATCGGCGGATTGGGCGCGCAGCACCGACGCCCCGTCCTCGGTATCCAGCCGTTCGCCCGGAGAAAGCTTCAACCGGGCCCCGCCAGGATCGGCGATAACCGCGCCTTCGCTGACGAGTACCCGGGTTTCGCGGCCGTCACGAGACACTTCGAATACTGTACCGACATCGACCAGCTCGAGGTCTCCGCTCATGACCCTGACGCCATCACGATCCTGCTCATGCAGGCGCAGCAGCAATTGGCCGCGGTGGAGTCGGATGTCCCGGCGATCCCAGCCGGCCAGCTCCAGCCTGGTATCGCCGTTCAGAACCAGCTCATCCTGGCCGCCAAGCGACACCAGCCGCACCTCACCCGGGCCGGTGCTATAGTCGATCGGCATCATCCGGGGCGCGAGCAGCGCGGCTCCCGCCGCCGCCAGCACCGCAATTCCGGCGGCCAGCGCCATGCGGCGAGGCCGGGCGACGCGAGCGGGCCGGGACCCGGCAGGGACGGCATCGAGGAAGGGCAGCATCTGCGCCTCTGCGTCCGCAAGCGCATGATAGGCCTCGGCATTGGCCGGACATTCTTCTAGCCAGGTCGTAAATTCGTCCCAGCCGTCGAACTCCGGATCATTGGTCCGGACGAGCCAATCGAGGGCCGCCGCCTTACGGTCGGGGTTGATCGTCATTGCCACCTCATACCCGTAGAGACGGAGTCCGCCGCCTTATTCCTCATCGAGCTTCTCCTTCAGCTCGGCGAGCAAGCGATAGACGATGCGCAGGTCGGCCTCGACGGTGCTGGCGCTCAGCCCCATTGCCGCCGCGATCTTCCGCTGGGTGATGCCTTCGATCCGATGCTGACGGAAAATCGACACGGCGCGGGCGGGAAGCGTGGCCAGCCTCGCCTCTACAAGATCGAGTTGGCGCCGCCCCTCCACCATACGCTCGGGACCCGGATCGTTGGCGGCCGATCCCGGAAGCCTGTCGGTAAGGCCAGCCCATTCGACATCGCGCCGATGCGCTTGCGCGCTCGATCTACGCCAGTCGATCATCAAGTTGGTCGCGGCACGGAACAGATAGCTTCGCGGGTTCGCCACCGGCCCGGGAAGCGAGGCAACGACTTTAAGCCAAAGCTCCTGCAGCAAATCTTCCGCCGCTTCCCCGGCGCCATGCGCACGGAGGTACCGAAGCAAGGGCTGGCGATGCTCCTCGAAGATTTGCTGTAGCCCGTTGTGCTGCATGGCTTGGGCGGTCATAGCCGAGGCTCGACGGTCCGCAATGATTTTACGGAGCTAGGCGGGAAGCTCCGCTTGGCGATTGGCAGTGCCTAGCGCTTTTCCGGTCTTTGGCTGACCCATAATGGCTGCCGGTAACGGCCCGCATCGACCGACAGGATTGCAATGCCATCGTCGGCCAGCGGGACGACCGCCGTGCCGAATGCCGCCCGGGTGCCGTCGCTGCCGACCGTCACCCCGACTTCGCCGTGGATTGGTCGCGCCTGTTCTTTTTCGATGAGAGCCTCTGGTGCCGCCCTGGGCTTGCGCTCGGCATCGGCCAAGACCTGTTCGATCTGCTCCGGCGTCAGCCGAAATTCGACCGGCTTGGCTGGAACGGGATCGGCCGCCGCCGCTGAAGGGGCGAGCAGGCCGAGAGCCGGCAGGGCGAAGTGGATCCGCATAGCCTCCCTTAGCTCTTTCTTCGGGTCCGCGCCAAGCTGCGCTGCGAAAACAACGAAAAGCGGCGGCGCCTTTCGACGCCGCCGCCAATCTTCAGCCTTCGAACCGATTAGTTCAGTTCGTTCGACACGTTGTTGAACGTGCTGCCCAGGCTGTTACCGATGTTGCCCATAGCGGCAATCGCCGCAACAGCAATGAGAGCGGCAATCAGACCGTACTCAATCGCGGTCGCGCCCTTGTTATTTTTGATCAGTTTCAGAAACTTGGCCATCTCTGGTCTCCTTCACAGCTCCACACTGGGGATCCACACTCCCCACCTTCGCGAAAGAACGGCGCGTCGGTTGATTGAGGGAATAATGCTGGAAGGGTTGTAAAAGAGTTAAGAGCGCGGGTTTCCGATCGTTTACCGCGATTTTATCCCGGCTGCGGTCAATTTTCCTCGATCAGCTTCTCGACGAAGTCCAGAATCTGGCGCACCGCCTCGCCCCCTTCGCTCCACTCGCTGGGGACCGGGCTTTGCCGTTTTTCGGACTGCCGCTGCCGGTTGGGCACGCGGAATCCGTCCGGCAAGGGCGGGCCCTGGCGACCGTCGATTGCGATCGCCGACGACATGAAGCGTCGCCAGATCTGGGCCGGGGCAGTCCCGCCGCTGATCTTGCCGAGCGACTCATTGTCGTCGCGGCCTACCCACACCCCGACCACCAGGTTGCCGGCAAAGCCAACGAACAGGGCATCGCGATTATTCTGGGTGGTCCCGGTCTTGCCGAACGTCGGCAACCAAAGGGCGGCGCGGCGCCCCGTGCCTTCATTGGCCGCAGCCCATAACAATTCCATCATCGGGGCCCGGTCGCGCCGATCGTCCAACCTTCCGCCGCGCGCAAAAAAGGCTGACAGGCCGGCCTGGTCCGCCTCCGCTTGAGGCGGAAGGCCATGCGGCTCGACAGGATAACGGCCGCCTGCAATCGCCGCATAGGCGGCGGTAAGCTCGATCAGGCTGACCCCCGAGGTACCCAGCGCCAGGCTTGGGCGGTCGGTCAGCGGCGAATCGATGCCGAGGTCGCGGGCGGCGCGAATGACATTCTGCCGGCCGACCTGTTCGGCCAGTCGCACCGTCGCCGTGTTGCTGGACCGCGAAAAGGCTTCGCGCAGGGTGATCTTGCCGCGATGCACCTTGTCGCTGTTGCCCGGCGACCATCCATCGACTGTGATTGGTCCATCGTCGATGAGGCTGTCGGGACCATAGCCTGCACGAAGCGCCGCCAGATAGACGAACAGCTTGAACGCGCTGCCCGGCTGGCGCCGTGCCTGCGTCGCGCGGTTGAACGGGCTCTTGCCGTAATTTGTGCCGCCGACCATCGCTACGACTCGCCCGTCGGGCCGCATCGCCACCAGCGCGGCCTGCGCCCCGTTGATCGACGCATTCGCGACCGCGCGGACCGCAATCCGTTGAAGATCGGCATCGAGCGTGGTCGGTACCTTGATCTGACCATAGTCGGCATCGAAAGCTTGGGCTGCTTGCGGGGCGACCCAGTCAGCGAAATAGGTGCCCGTGGGTACCGTGCTGACGGTTCCGCTGGGCCGTGCCGAGCGAGTTGACTCCGCGCGCGATTGGCTGATCACCCCGGTGTCGGCCATCGCCTGAAGGACGAGCCGGCTGCGTTTCTGGGCAAGCGCGAGGTTGCGCGTCGGCGCGAGCCGCGATGGCGCCTGGACCATGCCCGCAAGCATAGCCGACTGGGCCAGGTTCAATCGTTCCGGTTCCCGATTGAAATAGTGGCGCGAGGCCGCCCGAAGCCCATAGACCCCATCACCGAAATAGACCGAGGACAGGTAGCGCGACAGGATTTCGTCCTTGGTCAACCAGCCTTCAAGCCAAAAAGCGATGATCACTTCCTGTGCCTTGCGTTTCATCGAGCGATCGGAGGAAAGAAAGCTGGTCTTTGCCAGCTGCTGGGTCAGCGTGCTGCCACCTTGGCGAACGCCGCCCGCCCGCGCGTTGGCGACAAGCGCCCGGCCGATCGCGCGCGGATCGATTCCCCAATGGGTACGAAAACGGCGGTCTTCGATGGCAATGAAGGCCGAGGGAGTGAGCGGATCAAGGTCGGCGATCTCGACCGGTCTGTCCTTGATCGCGCCGCGCCGAGCGATCGGTCGCCCTTCGGCGCTAACCAGCAGCATCGCCGGATCGTCGAGCGGCTCAAGCGCCCGGCCGAGCGGCGCGGTGATCACCAGCCACAGCAAGGTGACAAGCAATAATGCGCCGAAAGCGGTGATGCCCCAGCGCAGCCAGCGGCGACGCTTTGGCGGCGCGGGAGGGGTCGGCGCGTCCGGAGGCGGGATCGTGGCGAAGGGATCGGGCAGATTTTCGATATCCAGCCCGCCGCGCTGCCAGATCCGCTGGTCGTCGCTGCGACTATAGTCGTCCGCCATTGCTTCCCTTCAGCCGCACTGCCTTACACCACTAAAACAGTTCGGCGGGAATATCCAGTGGTTGCTGAACCGCGGTTTAAGGCTAAACCCGTTGCCGCAATGGGTCGCTGCATTCACGCCATCTTCCTGCTCCTGACACTGGCCAGCTGCGATGGGCGGCAGGGCGGGATCGTCGAAGTGGGTGCGATCGGGCCCGAGCCGCGGCTAGTCGAGACGGTCGAAAAGCCGCTCACCCCAGGGGAGGCTTTGTTAAGGTCGAGCGTCGCGCAGGGGCTGGTCCGCTTCGACGAACGCGGTCAGGTCGTTCCGGGTCTCGCCGAGCGGTGGAACGTCAGCGACGACGGGCTCAGCTATATTTTCCGCCTGCAGACCGGTGAATGGGCCGACGGCCGCAAGATTCGCGCCGATGAGATTGCGCGCATAGTCGGCCGCCAGCTTCGCGCTGTCAGCAAGAATCCGATGAAGGACTCTCTCGGAGCGGTCGACGAAGTGGTGGCGATGACGGAGCGGGTGATCGAAATCCGCCTTAACGCCGCCCGCCCCAATCTTCTCCAGCTGCTCGCACAGCCCGAACTCGGGCTGGTTCGCGCCAGCGTCGGGACCGGCCCCTTCCAACTTTCCGCCGAGGCCGCCGCCGATGGGGACAAGCCAGATGGCTTGCTGCTCAGCCGCCGCATCCGCATCGCGGGCGCAGAAGACCCGGTCGAACAGGTGCGACTGCGTGGCGGCGAAGCCGAGGCGCTGGTTGCCGCCTTTGCGGAGCGCAAGATCGACCTGGTGGTCGGCGGAACGGTCGGTGACCTGCCCTATGCCATGGCCGCCAAGGTCCCGCGCGGGGCGCGGCGTTTCGATCCGGTCGCCGGTCTGTTCGGTCTGGCCCCGACCCGGCGCAGCGAGTTCTTGCAGGACGAACAAGTCCGCCGCCTGCTGTCCCGGGCAATCGACCGGCAGGCGCTGGTTTCCGGCCTCCATGTCGATGGCCTGACGTCGCGTGCGACCTTGCTGCAGGCAGGTCTCGACGGCATCGGCCAGCCTGCCCAGCCCGGTTGGCTCGACCAGCCCATCGACGAACGGCGTGCCGCATTGGTTGCCGAGGGCAATCGCCTGTTCGGCGCGGAAGAACGGCCAACGCTGCGGCTTGCGCTGCCAGATGGCCCCGGGGGCGACTATCTGTTTGGGCGGCTGCGCTTCGATTGGGCCTATCTCGGCATCACAGTCGAACGGGCGCCCTCAGCGGCGTCGGCAGACCTCATCTGGATCGACGAGGTGGCACCTTCGGGATCGCCGGCCTGGTTCCTGCGGCGGTTCCGGTGCGATGTCGCCGCGATCTGCATTGAGGAGGCCGACGACATGTTGTTCGCCGCACGGACGACGCGCGATCCGCGGCAGCGCGCGGCGCTGTTCCTCGAAGCGGCGCGCCTGATGGACGAAGGGCAGTTGTTCATGGCCGTCGCAGCGCCGGTGCGTTGGTCACTGGTTTCGGGCCGGGTCCCGGGCTTCGCCGAGAACCCATTTGCACGCCACACGTTAGTGGGCCTTGCCGACACCAACTTCAGCGGGAACGCACCCTGATGGAACCAATCGACCAGCCGACCCCTAAGATGCGCCGCGAACTGCCGGGCCTGGGCTCCGATCCGGCATCGGTCCGACAGCGCATCGAAGGGATGGAACAGATTCTCGAACGGATGTTCGTCGTCCCGGGAATTAACAAGCCGGTCGGGCTCGACGTGATCCTCAGCCTTATTCCGGGTGTCGGCACGATCAGCGCCGCGGCACTCGGCAGCTATATCGCCTGGGAAGCCCGCAACCTCGGCATGTCGAAATGGCAGGTCGCGCGGATGGCCGGCAACATCGGCTTTGACATGCTGCTGGGCGCAATCCCGGTAATCGGGGCGATCCCCGACTTTTTCTTCCGGTCGAACACGCGCAATCTGCGGATCGTGAGGAAGCATCTCGACAAGAAACATCCGGGCAGCCGGACGCTCGACGTGCAGGCAACGCCCGGCGCCTGAGGTCGGCGGGGGCCCTGCGCCTTCGGGGCTTGCTGTCGGGCCATGCACGTGGCATCGGCCCCTCACCGCATCGCGCGGGCGCTTAGCTCAGTTGGTAGAGCATCTCGTTTACACCGAGAGGGTCGGCGGTTCGAGCCCGTCAGCGCCCACCATGTCCAAAGGACTGCAGATTGAGGCCTCCTTGCCCACTTCCTTGAAGTAGCGGCGCATCGCTTCACTCGCCCGCGGATCACGGCCGCCCGGGGCTAGATCGACTGGCTTCGCGATGTCGGCTTTGCCCATGATCCGGAAGTGATAAGCGCACCCGACAGCTCGCACGACTGGCTGCCGGGCGCTCCCTCCTGAAGCTTAGACGCCTTGGGGAAGGTCACCGCCGCCGCCGAACGGCTCCATGAACGGCGCGATCGGCGGCGCCTGCCATCCCGCGGTGGCGCAAAAGCCGAGGTTGAGGAAGGCGGGCTTGCCATAGGCAAGCGGCGATCCGTCGAGCCCGTCGACCCGCCCGCCCGCGGCCAGCAGCACGGCATGGCCGGCGGCGGTGTCCCACTCGCTGGTCGGCGACAGGCGGGGATAAATGTCTGCCTTGCCCTCGGCGACGATGCAGAATTTCAACGACGACCCGACCGACACATGCTCGCAAAGGCCGATCACTTCGGCGAGATAGTCAACTGTCGCTTGGGTGAGGTGGGACTTGGAGGCAACTGCGGCGCGGACCTCGCCGAGCGGGCGGCACGCGATGGCGCGACGCTCGCCGCCGCGTTCGACGAAGGCGCCCTCGCCGGCGAGGCCGCTCCACAGCGTGTCGGTCGCCGGCTGATAAACCACCCCAAGACGCGGCACGCCCTCGGCAATGAGGCCGATGTTGACGGTATAATCGTCGCCGCCGCGGACGAATTCCTTCGTGCCGTCAAGCGGATCAACGAGGAAATAGGTGTCGCCATGCGCCGGGATCCGGCCAGCCGCGACTTCCTCCTCGGCGATCACCGGAACGCCGGGCGCGGCGGCGGCGAGCGCCTCGAGGATGACGCGCTCCGCCGCCCTGTCGCAGACGGTGACAGGAGATTGGTCGCCCTTGGTCTCGACCTCGAATCCGGCTTTGACCAGCTTCAATATCTCTGCCCCTGCTTCGCGAGCAGCGACGTTCAAGGCATCGAGCAACCCCAGTTCACGCATCAACGCGGCGCCATCCGGATCCCGCCGTCCAACCGGATTGCTTCCGCGTTCAGATAGACATTCTCGACGATGAAGCAGGCGAGCCGGGCATATTCTTCGGCCTGGCCCAAGCGCTTCGGGAATGGCACCTGCGCACCCAGTGCGTCCTGGACGTTGGGCGGCATCATCGCCACCATCGGCGTCTTGAACACGCCCGGAAGGATGGTGTTTACGCGCACCCCGTCGTTCATCAGGTCACGCGCGATCGGCAGGGCCATCCCCAGCACCCCGCCCTTCGAGGCAGAATAGGCCGCCTGGCCGATCTGTCCGTCTTGCGCTGCGACGCTCGCAGTATTGATGATCACGCCGCGCTCGCCATCGTCCAGCGGGTCGGCGCTTACCATGCCATAGGCAGAGTTGGCGATGCAGCGGAATGTCCCGACCAGGTTGATCGCGATCGCCAGTTCGAACTGGTGCAACGGGTAGCGCTTAGGCTCCTTGGTCTCCTTGTCGCGGCCGACGGTCTTCACCGCGTTGGCAACCCCTGCGCAATTGACCAGGATTCGCTCCTGCCCATGGGCTTCGCGGGCCTTGTCGAACGCGGCCGCGACCTTCTCGTCGCTGGTCACGTCGACTTCGCAGAAAATGCCGCCGATCTCGCGCGCGACCTTTTCCCCGCGTTCCACGTCACGGTCGAAGATGGCGACCTTCGCGCCCTTCGCCGCGAGCGCCCGCGCGGTCGCCTCGCCCAGTCCCGAAGCGCCGCCGGTTACCACTGCTGCCGTTCCGTCGATCTTCATGCCTGTTCCTTTTCAATCACCGCGAGCACCGCCTCGACCACGACTTGCGCGCCGGCGGTGGCGTTTAATTCGGCCACGATTCCATCGAAGGGGGCGGTCAGCCCATGTTCCATTTTCATGGCTTCTAACGTCAGCAACCGTTGCCCCTTCGCAACCTTGTCACCCTGCGACACTTCGACACTGGTGACCTTGCCGGGCATCGGCGCGAGAATTTCCCCGTCATGGGCGCCATGGCCAACGGTGCCCCGCGCGGCGCGGTCGAACTCATGCGCCTGGCCCTCGTAGAAAATGACGACGCGCTCATCGTGGCGAAAACCCGACACTGCCGCTACCGGCTCGCCATCGTCCAGCGGGACATGGCGAAAGCTCCCGCCCAGCCCCAGCACAGCTCCACTGCGCATCGGCGCGTTTAGCCGAAAGCCGGCAAGCCCGGTCGCCTCTTCATCCTCTTCCGCGCTGGCAACGGCTGCAGCGCCGCGCCACAGGGTATCGTCCGGCTCGACCGGTGGGACGAGAGTATCGATCTTGCGCTCGATGAAGCCCGTATCGACATGACCACGGCCGAAATCCTCGTCGAGCAGCGCGTTGAACAGGAAGCCGGCATTGGTCCTGACCGGCCAGACCTCAACTTCATCGAGGATTGCCGCCAACGCCCCGATTGCCTCTCCCCGGTCATCGCCGCGCGCAACCAGCTTGGCGATCATCGGATCGTAAAATGGGGAGATGGCATCGCCCTCTTCTACGCCGGTCTCGATCCGCCCTTCTTCGCCGAGGTCGAAATGGTCGAGCCGCCCGACGCTTGGCATGAATCCCTTGGCGGGATCCTCGGCATAGAGCCGCGCCTCGATCGCCCAGCCATCAATCGACAGATCGTCCTGCGAAAGCGGCAGCGGCTCCCCACTGGCGACCCGCAGCTGCCATTCGACTAGGTCCTGACCGGTGATCTCCTCGGTTACCGGATGCTCGACCTGAAGCCGCGTGTTCATTTCCATGAACCAGATGCGGTCGGCGCGAAGACCCTCCGAAGCGTCGGCGATGAATTCGATCGTGCCGGCGCCCTCGTAATCGACCGCCTGCGCGGCGCGGACCGCGGCACTGCACACGGCTTCGCGGGTGGCATCGTCCATGCCCGGCGCGGGCGCTTCCTCGATCACCTTTTGGTGGCGGCGCTGCAGCGAACAGTCTCGTTCGAACAGGTGGACGACATTGCCATGGCTGTCGCCGAATACCTGCACCTCGATATGGCGCGGCGAGAGGATGTATTTCTCGATCAGCACGACATCGTTGCCGAAGCTCGACGCCGCCTCGCGCTGGCAGCTTTCCAACGCGTCGAGGAAATCCTCCGCCCGGTCGACCTTGCGCATCCCCTTACCGCCGCCGCCCGCGACCGCCTTGATAAGCACTGGATAGCCGATGTCTGCCGCTTGCTCGGCAAGGAAAGCCGGATCCTGGTTGTCTCCCATATAGCCGGGCGTCACCGGGACCCCGGCTTCGGCCATCAATGTCTTGGCGGCGTCCTTGAGGCCCATCGCGCGGATCGAGTCCGGTTTGGGTCCGACCCAGACCAGCCCGGCACCGATCACGTCTTGAGCGAAGTCGGCATTTTCGCTGAGGAAGCCATAACCCGGGTGGATCGCCTCCGCCCCCGCGTCCTTCGCCGCGGCGATGATCTTGTCGCCGACAAGGTAGCTTTCGCGCGCCGGCGACGGGCCGATATGGACCGCCTCGTCGGCCATGCGGACGTGCAGCGACTTAGTGTCGGAGTCCGAATAGACGGCGATGGTGCGAATACCCATCATTCGCGCGGTGCGGATGATGCGGCAGGCGATTTCCCCGCGATTGGCGATGAGCAGCGACTTGATCACTCAGGCCTTCTCCATCGCTCGCATTGGTTCGGCGTTTTCCATCGGCTTCAACCCCAGCTTGGCCAGCATCGCCGCGTCAGCGCTGTCGCCGGCATTGGCAGTGGTCAGCAACTTGTCGCCGGTAAAGATGCTGTTGGCGCCGGCAAGGAAGCATAGCGCCTGCGCCGCCTCGCTCATGCTCTCGCGTCCCGCCGACAGGCGCACCATCGATCGCGGCATGGTGATCCGCGCGACGGCAACGGTGCGAACGAACTCGATATCGTCGATCATCTTTTCGCCGGCAAACATATCGCCCAGCACCGTGCCCTTGACCGGCACCAGCGCATTGACGGGCACGCTTTCCGGGTGACGCGGCAGCGTCGCGAGCGCGTGGATGAAGCCAACCCGGTCGGCGCGGGCTTCGCCCATACCGACGATCCCGCCGCAGCAGACGCTGATGCCAGCTTCGCGAACTTCATCCAGCGTGTCGAGCCGCTCCTGGAAGGTTCGGGTCGAGATGATCTCGCCATAATGTTCGGGTGAGGTGTCGATATTATGGTTGTAATAGTCGAGGCCAGCTTCCTTGAGCTGGCGCGCCTGCGTGGCCGTCAGCATGCCCAGCGTCATACAGGTTTCCAGCCCCATCGCCTTCACCCCCGCGACCATGGCACAGACTTTGGCCATGTCGCGGTCCTTGGGCTCGCGCCACGCCGCGCCCATGCAGAAACGCCGAGATCCATGCGCCCTAGCCTCCGCCGCCGCGGCCAGCACGGCCTCGACGTCCATCAACTTCTCGGCCTTGAGCCCCGACTTTGCATGCGCCGATTGGCTGCAATAGCCGCAATCCTCCGGGCAGCCGCCGGTCTTGATCGATAGCAGGGTACATAGCTGCACCTCTCCCGCGGCATGATGCGCCCGGTGTACCTCGGCCGCGCGGAACAGCAGCTCGGTGAACGGCAAGTCAAAGAGGTCCGCGATTTCGGCGCGGGTCCAGTCGGTGCGGGTCATTCCGTCGGTCCCTCCGGCGATGGAAGGCCGCCCATCTGGATCGACCATTGCCGGAATTCGATCTCAAGCACGCCGGCCTGGATGATGGCGTCGTTGGTCAAGCGTGCGCGGATCGCGGCCTCGTCGACGCCCTGCCGGAAGACGGTAAGCCCAAGCACCGGCTCGCCGACGAAAGGCCCGCTGACGATGACTTCCCCCTTGGCGGTGAGGTCGAGGTAAATGTCGCGGTGCGCCAGTGCCTGGGACCGCATGTCCCCCAACTTGGCGAAATTCGGTCCCGCCTTGGTTAGAACGACAAGATGGACCGGCCGTTGCGCGGCCGGGCGGTCCTGGGCGGCGGTCGGCTGGGCAACCGCGACGCCCGCAGCCACAAGGCATGACAATGCGAATATCAAGCGCACTCTGTTCTCCATCACATCCTGAACACGCCGAACTGCGGCCGCTCGGGGATCGGCGCGTTTAGGCAAGCTGAGTACGCCAGCCCCAGCACGTCGCGGGTCTGCACCGGATCGATGATCCCGTCGTCCCACAGCCGCGCGGTGGCATGCCAGGGATTGCCCTGCGCTTCATAATCTTCGCGGATCGGCTGCTTGAAGGCCTCGGCCTCGTCCGCGCTCCACTTGTCGGCGTCGCGGTGGACCGTCGCAAGCACGCTGGCGGCCTGTTCGCCACCCATCACGCTGATCCGGCTGTTGGGCCAGGTAAACAGGAAGCGGGGCGAGTAAGCGCGGCCGCACATGCCATAATTGCCCGCGCCGAAGCTGCCGCCGATCAGGATAGTAACCTTGGGCACGGTGGCAGTGGCAACGGCGGTGACCAGTTTGGCTCCGTGCTTGGCAATGCCCTCCGCCTCATATTTTCCGCCGACCATGAAACCGGAAATATTCTGGAGGAACAGCAAGGGGATGCGCCGCTGGCAGGCGAGTTCGATGAAGTGGGCGCCCTTCACCGCGCTTTCGCTGAACAGCACGCCATTATTGGCCAGGATAGCGACCGGCATTCCCCAGATATGGGCGAAGCCGCACACCAGCGACGGGCCGTAGAGCGCCTTGAACTCGTGGAATTCGCTGCCGTCGACGATGCGGGCGATCACCTCGTGCACATCATAGGGAGCGCGGACATCCTCGGGGATAATCGCGTAGAGTTCTTGCGGGTCAAAAAGCGGCGGGCGCGGTTCGCGGGTCTCGATGGTCGCGCCGGTTTTTCCGCCGAGGTGGCTGACGATGTCGCGCACGATCGTCAACGCATGTTCGTCATTTTCGGCAAGGTGGTCGACCACGCCCGACTTGCGCGCGTGAAGGTCCCCGCCGCCCAATTCCTCGGCGCTGATCTCCTCGCCAGTTGCGGCCTTCACCAACGGCGGACCAGCGAGGAAGATGGTGCCCTGTTCGCGAACGATCACGCTTTCGTCGCTCATCGCCGGGACATAGGCTCCGCCCGCAGTGCAGCTGCCCATGACGCAGGCGATCTGCGGAATGCCAAGCGACGACATCTGCGCCTGGTTGAAGAAAATCCGCCCGAAATGGTCGCGGTCGGGAAAAACATCAGCCTGGTGCGGTAGGTTGGCGCCGCCGCTGTCGACCAGATAGATGCACGGCAAGTGGTTCTCGCGGGCGATTTCCTGCGCCCGGAGGTGCTTCTTGACCGTCATCGGATAATAAGTGCCGCCCTTTACCGTCGCGTCGTTGCAGACGATCATGACCTGCTTGCCGGAAACGCGGCCGATGCCCGCGATCATCCCCGCGCCAGGCACTTCGCCATCATAAAGATCGCACGCCGCAAGCTGGCCGATTTCGAGAAAGGGTGAGCCGGGATCGAGCAGCCGCTCGACCCGGTCGCGGGGAAGCAGCTTCCCGCGCGCGACATGCCGATCGCGCGATTTTTCGGTGCCGCCCAGCGCCGCCGCCGCCACATCGGCGCGCAGCCTGTCAGCCAAACCACGATTGTGCGACGCGCGGGCCTTGGCCTCGTCGCTGTTAAGGTCGATTTTGCTTTCCAGCCGCGGTGCACTCATGGCCGAAACGCCTAGCGAGTGCGGCGGCGCTTGCCTAGGCTATTGAGGCTGCTGCGGACGGTCCGCGCGGGCCTTGATGTAACCGATCACCGCCTGCCGTTCCGCGGGCGTCATTTTCGACAGCGATTCCAGAACAATGACTTTCATCAGGCCCAGATCGGGCTTCGACTTGCCCTCACCGGTCGTCAGCAATGTCTCCAGTTCCGCCGGCGTGTAGGCCGCAGCGACGTCGAGGTTGGGCGTGAAGCCCTCATAGCCCTGGAGCTTGCTGTTATGACAACCGGTGCAGGCCATCCGCACGATGTCGCGGCCCCGCGCGTGGGCCGGGCCCAGGTCTTCAGGAGCCTCGGCCGCATATCGCTTGGTCTGGAGCGCCGCGTTCTGGATTGCGCCGGCTTCAACCTCCGCAAGGAAGCCCTTGCCCTTTCGGATCGGCGGCAGCTGCTTGCCCTCAGGCTTGAACGAACGCACGTAGCTGATCAGCGCTGCCATGTCGGCATCGCCAAGGAACTGATAGCTTTCGGACGGCATGAACCACAGGTCGCGTCCGTCCTTGGGCATGCCCTTGCGCAGCAATCTTTCGAAATCCGCGTCGCTGTAATTGGCGTGGACAAGGGTCAGGTTCGGCGCATTCATGTCGCCATATTCCGGATCGTCGGCGGTGACATTGGTGCCCTGTAAATTGTCGCCGTGACAACTATTGCAGTGAAGTACCTCGGCAAGCCTCTTGCCATGTGCCAGCTTGGCCGCCTGGTCCTTGTAATCCGCGCCGTCGAACACCAGCGATGCTGGCATCGCCTCCGCCGCTTCGCGCGACTGGTTAGTTTGTTCGGTTCCGCACGCCGACAGGCTGGCAAGTGCCAGCAAGACCACGACCTTTTGCATCGCGACTCTCCCCTGCTGGGAAAGCCGTTTAACGCAGATTAAACGTTCTGGCTATGCTCCGATTAGCTCGCGTCCGATCAGCATCCGGCGGATTTCGTTGGTGCCTGCGCCGATATCCAGCAGCTTGGCGTCGCGCATATAGCGTTCCACTGGCCAGTCCTTGGTGTAGCCCGCGCCGCCCAGCGCCTGAACCGCCTCGCCGGCAACCTTGAACGCGCTTTCGGACGCCAGCAGGATTGCCCCCGCCGCATCGAACCGCGTGGTTCTGCCGGCGTCGCAATTCTTTGCGACCTGGTAAACATATGCGCGCGCACTGTTGAGCGCGACATACATGTCGGCGACCTTCGCTTGGATCAGCTGGAAAGCGCCGATCGGCTTGCCGAACTGCTTGCGCTCCCGGACATAGGGAATGACCACGTCGAGACAGGCCTGCATGATTCCAAGCTGGATGCCGGCGAGCACGGTGCGCTCATAATCGAGACCGCTCATCAGCACGCCGACACCGCCATTTTCCGGCCCCATGATATTCTCGGCCGGGACGAAGCAGTCGTCGAATACAAGTTCGCAGGTCGGCGAACCCCGCATGCCGACCTTGTCGATCTTCTGGCCGATGGAAAACCCTTCCATTCCCTTTTCGATGAGGAAGGTGGTGATGCCGCGGCTACCTTCATCGGGCGCGGTCTTGGCATAGACGACCAGCGTGTCGGCATAGGCGCCGTTGGTAATCCAGAATTTGGTGCCATTGAGGCGATAGCCATTGCCGGACTTTTCTGCCTTCAGCGTCATGCCGACGACGTCGCTTCCCGCGCCCGCTTCGCTCATCGCCAGCGCGCCGACATGTTCGCCGCTGATCAGCTTGGGGAGATACTTGCGCTTCTGTTCATCGTTCGCCCAGCGCCGGATCTGGTTGATGCAAAGGTTGGAGTGCGCGCCATAGCTGAGGCCGACCGAGGCCGAGGCCCGGGCAACTTCCTCCTGGGCGATTACATGTTCGAGATAGCCGAGCCCCAACCCGCCCCATTCTTCCTCGACGGTAATGCCGTGCAACCCCAACTCGCCCATTGCCGGCCACAGCTGCTGCGGGAATTCGTCCTTTTCGTCGATCCGCGCTGCGATCGGCGCGATCCGGTCAGCGGCAAAGCGCTGGGTCGTGTCACGGATGGTCTCGGCCATCTCGCCGAGGTCGAAATCGAGGCCGGGCAAATCGCTCATCGTCAATAGTCTCCTCTCAGGAGTTTGACCTCCTGTACGCGGGCGGCGCTAGCAGAGAGGATGGAGCCTTGTCAGCCCCGCCGGAGGGCTCGGCCCGCCTAGGAAACCGGCGAGGGTGAATTGAACCCATCGCCTCCACCGCCTATGTGCACCTGCAACAATCGCACATTTCGACGGAGTTTCCATTATGGCCACCGACCCGATCGTCATCCTATCCGCCGCCCGCACGCCGATGGGATCGATGCAAGGCGCCCTGTCCGATGCCAGCGCCACCGACCTCGGCGCCACCGCGGTCAAGGCGGCAGTCGAGCGGGCCGGGATCGATGGCTCGGACATCGACCGTATCTACATGGGCTGCGTACTTCCCGCGGGCCTCGGCCAGGCCCCCGCGCGCCAAGCAGCGCTGAAGGCCGGACTGCCCAAGTCGGTCCAGGCAACCACGGTCAACAAGGTGTGCGGATCGGGCATGCAGACGGTGATCATGGCCGAAGAGGCGCTGAAGGCCGGAAACGCCGACCTGATCGTCGCCGGCGGCATGGAGTCGATGACCAACGCGCCCTACCTGCTGAAAAAGCACCGGTCCGGCGCGCGGATCGGCCATGACATGGCTTATGACCATATGTTCCTCGACGGGCTGGAAGATGCCTATGACGCGGGCCGGGCGATGGGGACTTTCGCGCAGTGCACCGCGGACGAATATCAGCTGACCCGCGAGGCGATGGATGAATATTCGATCGAAAGCCTGTCGCGGGCCAAGTCCGCGATCGACAGCGGCGCCTTTGCCGAGGAGATAGCCCCCGTGACCATCAAGGGCCGCGGCGGTGAAACCGTCGTCGACACCGACGAAGCCCCGGGCCGCGGCCGGCCGGACAAGATCCCATCCCTCAAGCCCGCCTTCGCAAAGGATGGCACCATTACCGCCGCGACCAGCTCGTCGATCAGTGACGGTGCCGCCGCCGTGGTGCTGGCCCGCCAGTCGGACGCCGAGGCCAAGGGGTTGAAGCCCGTCGCCCGGATCGTTGCGAGCGCCGCCCATGCACGCGAGCCCAGCGAGTTCACCATCGCGCCCGCCGGCGCCATCGAAAAAGTGTTGAAAAAGGCCGGCTGGGCCGTGACTGATGTCGACCTGTGGGAAGTCAACGAGGCGTTCGCCTGCGTCGCCATGTTTGCGATGAAGGACCTCGGCATTCCGCACGACCAGATCAATGTTCATGGCGGCGCGACCGCGCTGGGTCATCCCATCGGTGCAAGCGGAACCCGCATCCTCGTGACGCTGATTGGTGCCTTGAAGGCGCAGGGAAAGCGTCGGGGCGTTGCCTCGCTTTGCATCGGCGGCGGCGAAGCCACGGCGATTGCGGTAGAGCTCGTCTGAGCCGCCTTCTCCTCCTGGTGGGCTTCGAGGCGGAAAACTGCTAACCGGTCCTACCCACCACAACAGGGAGGATAAGATGCGGATCGTGATGACTTCACTGGCCGCGCTTGCGCTTGTGGCTTGCCAACAGCAAGACGCGCCGGCCGATGCAAACATTGCCGATGCCAATGCCATGACCGACATGAACGCGATGGACGCCAATGCGATGGCGACCCAAGCAGGATTCCAGATCAACGACACGAGCTGGGAATTTGTCGAGGACGGAAAGACGGTTACGGAAACCGTCGACTCCAGCGGCAACTATGTCGCCTGGGCGGGATCTGAACATCTCGATCATGGAACCGCGGTGATGAAGGACGGCAAGGCCTGCTTCACCAGCGCGATGGACCAGGAAGGCGAGGTCTGCTGGACGACCAAGCCGGTCGCGGTCGGCGAGTCGATGGAAACCACCAACGACAAGGGCGAAACGCTGATGGTCAAACGCGTTGCCTTCATGCCCGTCCCGGCGGCGGTAACTCCTTAACCGAAGGACGCGATGATCGGGCAGGGTCCTGCCCGGTCTTCGCCGCATTCGCGGGCCAGCCGGGCGAGCGAGGCGCGCGCCTCCCGGAGCTCGGTGATCCGCTCGTCGAGCGCGGCGATCCGTGCTTTCGCCAAAGCGCGGGCGCGCGCCCGGTCCTCGCCCGCGTCGAGCGCGATCAGTTCGGCAATTTCCGCCAAGGTGAATCCCGCCGCCTGGGCGCGCTTGATAAAGCGTATCCGATCAACATCGGCACCATCGTAACGGCGAATTCCGCCCGCCCGCGGCGGCTGGGCAAGCAAGCCCTTGCGCTGGTAGAAGCGTACCGTCTCAACGCCTACTCCGCTGGATTTCGCCAGCGCCCCGATCGTCAGATTCGCCATGCTTGACTCCGTACCATGGTACGGCAGCTAAAAGCCTGCCCGAATCGTTTCAAGTCCGACGAAAGGGTGAACATGAACATGTTGGAAGCTGTCGAACGCACCTTGGCAAGGAAAGCCGAACTTTATCGCATGGTCATGCCCGGCCATGTCTGTCCCTGGGGCCTCAAGGCCAAGCACCTGCTGGAAAGCCAGGGATATACGGTCGTCGACCATCATTTGACGACCCGCCAAGAAACCGATGCGTTCAAGGATCGCAACAATGTCGCAACCACGCCGCAGGCATATGTCAATGGCCAAAGAATCGGCGGCTATGACGATCTGAAGCGGTTTTTCGGCAAAACGGTCCGCTCGGCCGGAGAAACCAGCTACATCCCTGTCGTCGCGCTGTTCGGGATGACCGCCCTTGCTGCTGCGGCCCTGAGCATGGCAACGATGGGCAGCGCCTTCACCGTTCATGCGGCCGAATGGTTCATCGGCCTGTCGATGGTCGTGCTGGCGATGCTCAAGCTTCAGGACGTTGAGAAATTCTCTGCGATGTTCCTGAACTACGACCTGCTGTCGAAGCGCTGGGTACCTTATGCCAGCCTTTACCCTTTCCTTGAGGGTGCGGCGGGGGTGCTCATGCTGTCGGACCGCTTGACCTGGCTCAGTGTCCCCGTCGCCTTGTTCATCGGGGTCGAAGGTGCGGTTAGCGTGTTCAAGGCCGTCTATCTCGACCGGCGCGAACTCAAATGCGCCTGTGTCGGCGGAAGCTCCAATGTCCCCCTGGGCTTTGTCTCGCTAACGGAAAATCTGATGATGATCGCCATGGCGCTATGGATGGGCCGGACTTTCTTCAGCTGATCGTGCGGACAAGGAAACGGCGGCCCCTCGCGGAGCCGCCGTTCCTTTTCTGACCTAGGCTAAGCCTCAGCCGCGTTCCGGTTCCGGCGGCGGCGGCGGCGGCGGCGGCGGGGGCGGCGGCGGCGGGCAAGCGTCCGTCGCCAGGATCACCGACCCATCCGGGCAGGTCTGGGTTGCCGGCGGGGGCGGCGGCGGGGGCGGCGGCGGAGGCGGAGGAGCCGCCTCGGCAATGCGCCCGCCAAGGCGCCAGCCGGCGCGCAGACCGAAGCCCTTCTTGTCGCCAAGGTCGCCCCAAGCGGCGAGGATCGGGCCCGGGCCGTTGTTGCCGCCCAGACCGGCTTCGAGACGGAACCAGGTGGCTTTGCCGCCGGCGTCGAGATCGTAGAAGTTCAGCCCGTCGTAGACGACGACATCGCGGCTGCGATCGCTGAATTCACGATAGACGGTTGCATCGAGGTACGGGGCAATGCCCGGTCCGAAGACAACCCGGGCACCGGCCCGACCGCGCGTCGACTTCAACTTCTGGATGTCATAGCTGAACCCGAACGCCTCGACATCGTCGACCTTTGTCCGGACGTGGCTGAGGCCGACATTGAGGTCGAAGGTCGTCGCGCCGGGGGTCCCGAAGCGATAGCCGAGCGAGCCATCGACACCGTTTGCGCGGATGTCGAAGTCGGTGTCCTGGAACGCGCCGTCGTCGATCTTGGCGTCATAGCGATCATGCTTGGCAAGGAATTCGCCATGGAAGCCGGTCAGGCCGCCGAACTGGCCATAAGCGCCGATATTCCAGCCCTTGGCACGCACCCCGACGTCGGTGAGATCATTGCCGTTGGCCCGGGCACGACCCCAGCCGCCGGTGAGGCCGACCCGGCCTCCGCCGAAGCCGTAATCGACGCCGAGCTGGACGCCCAGGCGATGGGTCCGAAGGCGATTGTTGGTTTCGAACGTCATGCCGTCGAGGACATATTCGGCATTCTTGTCGCCGAAGTTGTCGGTGCTCCAATAGAGGTCGCCCCAGAAGCTTGCGCCGACGGTGGTTGCGGGCTTGCGGGTTTCCGAAATCACTTCGTCCGCGCTCTGGTACCACAGCGAGGTGGCGAAGCCCGGTACGACGAGTGGATCGAAGGCCGCGGCGCTTGGTGCGGCGACGAGGAAGAAGTCCCCGCCCTGTTGCGACAGGCTGTAGTTAACCAGCGGGCTGGTGTTGCCGGTAACCGAACCAAGGGTGAAGGCACCCGCGGTCGCGCTGGCCGCGTCGACGACCAGCACACCGTCAATGTTGATCAATCCCGTCGATAGCGATTGCGCATTGATCCGGGTCAGCCCGCTGGCGGCACCGTTAATGACTAGGCGATCCGCGGTCGTGTCGTTGAAGTCGATCAACAGGTTGGCATTGCCCGACCCGACATAGCTGCCGGTGAGGGTCAGGATGTCACCTACAGCGCCATCCTGGAGGTCGATTGTGCCCGTATTGTTGAGCGCCGCCGACGCAATCGTCGTCGAGCCGCCCTCGGCACGGATCGTTCCGCTGTTGGTGAAGCTGGCGGTGGCGGCGGTAAAGGTCGCCGGAGCTAGGTTCAGCAAACCGCTGTTGGTGAAAGCACCCGTGCTGCTGAGCGTGAAGGCGCCGCCGGTGTTGAACGTCCCGCTGTTGGTGAACGCTCCGGTGTTGCTGAGCGACGAAGTACCGGTGGTGTTAATCGTCCCGCTGTTGGTGACTGCACCCAGGCCGGTCACCGCGGCAGTGTTCAGGTTGAACGTGCCGCTGTTCGCCAGCGTTGGCGCAACGCCCGTGAATGCCAGCGTACCGGCGGCATTGAAGGTGCCGGCATTGCTGATCGACTCAAGGTTGCCGATCGAGGTTCCGGTAGCGCTGTTCAACGTTCCGCCCGATGCGACGGTGATCGCGTCGGTACCCGCACCAAAATCAATCGTGCCGCTGAGGTTGGTGGTCGCACCGGCACTGGTTGCCAGCGTGTCGTTGCCGGCGCCGAAGTCGGAACCGGTCTGGACGCTCAGCGTGCCCGCGTTGGTGACGGTGTCGTTGCCATCAGACAATTCGAGAATGCCGATCATCGTCGCGCCGGCATTGTTGTTGATCGTCGCGACGGTGTCCGAAGAGGTCAGCACGGCATATTCGCCAGTAAGGCCGATGGTCCCGCTGTTGTTGATGGTTACCGTCGATCCACCGATCGCATAGACGCCATAGTCGCCGGTGACCGAGCGGCCCGCAGAGACGTTGACGACCTTCGCGCCCGCGGTGTCGACTTCGATACCATCGTCGCTTCCGACGACATTGCCGCCGACGACATTGACGGTGATCGCACCCGAGTCCGAGACGGCATGGACGCCGTCCGAGCTACCGCCGGAGATATTTCCGTTGACCGTGATCGTCTGGTTGCCGGTGGTCGTGAACGTCTCGATGCCATTGCCGCCCGGAGCGGTAATGACGCCGCCACTGGTCACCGAGAGCGGTCCGCTGGTTGCCTCGGCATAAATGCCGTTGCCGGCGGTGGTATTGATCGCGCCGGTATAATTGACCGTGACACCGCCTGTACCAGTGGTGCTGGCATCGATGCCATCATCAGCAGCCCACAACGCACCGCTCCCGGTGACGCTGACCGTTCCGTCTGCGGTGGTGACTGAGATGCCGTGTCCCTGGGCGCGATCCGTCGCCGAACCGATTGCGCCGCTGTTGGCAACCGCCACATTCGCGGTTCCGGTGCTGTCGACAAAGATGCCATTTTCCAGCGTGTTAGGCGCTGCGCCGCTATTGATCGCGGCCGCATTGGTCACCGTGACATTACCGCTGCCCGCGGTAGTGATTTCGATGCCGTCGCCATTCGACGCGCTCAGCGTTTCGCCCGCCAGAGTAGTCACGCCAATCGTACCGGCTCCGGCGTTGCTTACCGTAATGTCGATTGCGTCGCCATTTGTGCCGACGACGCTGCCGCCAGCGTTGACAGTAACTGTACCCGTGCCTGTGTTGTCGACGTCGATGCCGCTGACGCCCGATACATCGCCCGTGGTTGTCACGCTGACCGGGCCAGTTGCCGCGGTCCCGGAAGTACCGGCAGCGATCGCAGTCCCGTTTGTCGCCGTAATTTCGGCAGCGTTGACGGTGACGCCGCCAAGCTCGCTGTAGGCGCTGATGCCCGTGTCAACGGCCGTGATTGGACCCGCCGCCGTAACACTAACGAGGCCCGACCCGCCGTTGTAGGCGACAATACCGGTGCCCCCGACATTAATCGGCCCATTCGCGGTGACCGTGAGGTCGCCCGTCGCCAAGGCGTTGAAGTTGGTCGCGATAATGCCCGAGGAGACCGCCGTGGTCGTTCCCGTCGCGGTGACGCTGATATTGCCCAGGTTGCTGTTGCCCACGACATAATAGGCGTTGCTGCCGTTCGACGTGACATCGTCGGCGGTGACCGAGATATCGCCGGCTCCGGGATCGTTGGTTTCGACATAGATACCGGTGCCCGCGGAAACGACGTCGCCCGCCAGGTCCACGTCGATCGAGCCAATGCCAGCGCTGAAGATGTTGACGCCAATCCCTCCCGCATCGAACAGCGAGGTTGCAGCCGATGTGAGGACGATGTCCGTTTCCCCAAACGCAGTGATGCGCACGGCATCACCATTGACGGCCGTGATGTCGCCGCCGACGTTGGCGGTGATGTCGGCCGTGCCCGAATAATTCTCGATGTCCAGGCCATTGCCGATGCCGAGGTTCAGGATGTCGCCGCTGCCCTGGTAGAAGGCTTCGCCGCCCGGAAAGGTGTCGGAAGTGTACATCTTCAAGGCCGCCGACCCGCCGACCGTCGGCGTATTGCCCGCATTGACCTGGATGACGCCATCATTGGTCACAACGAAGCCCGACGGCATGTCGCCAAACGCAAGGCCGAAGCCGTCCACCGTCGCGCCGGTAAGGATGTTCGCCTCGGTCAGGCCAAGCGAAAAGGCATAGGCGCGGTCATTGGGGCTGCTGGCCGGATAGATCGTGTCGACAGTCGTCGTGCTGGTGCAATCGAGTACCGTGCCGGTCACTGTGCAGGCCGCTTGGGCCGGAGACGAAAGGGCAAGAGCGGATGTCGCAGCGGCGAGCGCCGACAGCGTAAGCTTGGACGAGCGAACGGTCATATTTGGAATTACCCCTTTGGAAATGACGCAACGAAACTAATCAATAGCCCCGCAACGGCGATGGTCATTACTTTGTTCCGGGTTAACGCTTTATCGACGAATGACCGTGTTTTTCGCGCAACAGCAATAATGGCGCAAGCGTCCGCGCGCCGCGTCACGAAAAAATAAGTCCAAGTTGAAGTTAATAGCCTCGCGCTCCACCCGTTGGCGCGACAGGACGGCAATTTCAGCAATTTACATTGCTTTTAGTCAGTTGAACTGACGCCACCCCAAAGATCATGTTGGGCGATCCAGCCTTCACGCTTGCCAACCTTGAACTGGCAGAACCCGCCAGTGCAGCGATCGACGCGGCCGACCACACCGGATTCGGCGCGGTAGCGGACCGGCGCCGCGCGATCGGCGCGAACATGGATGTCGCGCGGCGCGCCGGGCTTGACGATGGCGGTCTGGCGATCGCTGAGCAGGCTGACAAGCATCCAGCCCTGCTGCCCGTCCGGGTCCTCGATCTTGCGCCAGTTGGGATAGACCTGCACCACCCGCACCGGCAGGTCGCGGCGCTTGTAGAGCCAGATGCCGGGATAGTTTCGGCCGGGGCCCGTGCGCATCATCGCCTCGCCGCTGGCGATCGACGCCCAATAAGGCGGCGTCTTGTCCTGCGCGCTGGCGGTCGCCGCAAGCGTCAGCAACAGCGCAATCCCCAGCCCCCGCTTCAACATCACGCGCCCGTCAGGATGCGGTCAACCAATTGCTTCACGGTCGGCACGAACCCGTTCGAATAGAAGGGGTCGGTCCTGAACCTGAAGGCGGCATGGCCGGCGAACATCAGATTCTCGTCGACGGGCCCGCCATGCGCAATGTCCTGCAACGTCTTCTGGATGCAGAAACTGCGGGGATCGGCGAGGCGCCCGGTCGAATTCTTTTCATTGTCCGCCCAGCTGGAAAAGCTGCATTGCGACAGGCAACCCATGCAGTCCGCCTGGTCCTTCCGGATAAGCTTTTCTTCTTCGGGGGTCACGAACACCAATGTGTCGTCGGGCGTCTTCATCGCATTGGTGTAGCCTGCGCCATACCATTCGCGGGCATGCTGTAGGTCGCCCTTGGTCACCCAGAAATTCTTCTTCGTGCCAACGCCGACATCCAATTCGAACGCATGGTCGCCGATCGATTCCTTGGTGAACGCGATCTGCCGTTCGCTGCGTGCCTCGAGGTTGCGCAGGAAGGGATTGCGCACCGCCGAGGAATAGAAGCCGGTCGGCGAGAAGCGGTGGAGCAGCACGTCACCTTCTTCCAGCGACATCAGCCGCGCCTTCCATTCGGGCGGAATCGGGCTTTCCTGGGTCAGAAGCGGACGCGTGCCGAACTGGAACGCGATCTGGCCGAGTTCGGGATTGTCGATCCAGTCGTTCCACTCGTCGAGCCGCCACACGCCGCCGGCCATGATGATCGGAACCTCGTCGCTGATTCCGCCCTCACGCATCACTTCGCGCAGTTCCTTGACCCGCGGATAGGGATCCTGGGGCTTGCGCGGATCCTCGGCATTGCTGAGACCATTGTGCCCGCCCGCAAGCCACGGGTCTTCATAAACCACCGCGCCAAGTAAATGCGCGACCTTGGAATAGGCTCGCTTCCACAGCGCGCGGAACGCACGGCCGGAACTGACGATAGGTAGATATTGCACGCCATAATGGGCGGCGATCTCGCTCAACTTATAGGGCATGCCCGCGCCGCAGGTAACGCCGGTAACCAGACCCTTGGTGCGTTCCAGGACGCCGTTCAGCACCCGCTGCGCACCGCCCATTTCCCACAGCACATTGATGTTGATGGCGCCCTTGCCGCCCGACAGATCATGCGCGCGCTCGACCTGCGCGACCGCTCCGTCGACGGCATAGGCAATCAATTCCTCATGCCGTTCACGGCGAGTCAGTGCCTTGTAGACCTGCGGGATGATCCGGCCATCGGGATCATAGCTGTCAGCGTTGACGGCGGAAACCGTGCCAATCCCGCCGGCAGCGGCCCAGGCACCCGAGCTCATATGGTTGGTTGCCGATACGCCCTTGCCGCCCTCGACCAGCGGCCAGACTTCCCGGCCGCCATACTGGATGGGCTTCAACCCCTTGAACAATCTCATCTCCACTGAAATTTGGGTCCCTATAGCCCCTGCGGCGGCGTTTGCGCGAAAAAAAATGGGGCCGGCGGTGCCGACCCCATTCCATCGCGCCTGCGGGACGCGCTTAGCAGCTGCGGGTGATTTCGCGACCGGCGATGGCGCCGATCGCGCCGCCGATGATCGCGCCCATCGTCCCGTTGCCGCGGTTGCGATAGCCGTAATAGTCTCGGCTGCCCTTGGCGACTTCACGGCCGAGCAGGGCGCCGGCCGCACCGCCGACAATCGCACCGGTTGTGCCGCTCTTGCACTGGCGATGATTGCGCTGGTCGTAATCACGCCGGTCATAGCGCTGGCCGTAGACAGGCTGGGGGTAGGCATTTTGCGGATAATAGCCCTGGCCATAATAGCCGTATCCGGACGGCGCCTGATAAGGGGTGTGCCGCGCCTCGGCAGTCGCGGGAAGGGCAGTGGCGGCCATGGCGGCGGCCGCAAGCAGAGCGGGCTTGAACATCAATGACTCCTCAATCTTCAACCCGGCCAAACGCGCCGGGATCGAGGAGCAATGTAGGCCACTGGACTGACCGCCTTCTGAACGTTTTGGTCGGGCGCCGTTCAGCTCGTCAGCACATAGTCGAGGCCGATGTCCACGGCCGGCGCGGACTGGGTAAGCCGGCCCACCGAGATATAGTTGACCCCGGTTTCGGCGATGCCGCGAATTGTATCGAGGTTGACGCCGCCCGACGCCTCAAGCGGGACCCGCCCGGCGACCATCGCCACCGCTTCGCGCAGCACGTTGGGCTTCATATTGTCGAGCAGCAAGCGGTCGGCGCCGGCAGCAAGTGCGGGCCCGATCTGGTCAAGGCGATCGACCTCGACCTGGACATCAAGGCCGCTTCCATAAGCCTTGGCGGCGCGAACCGCTTCCGCCACTCCGCCGGCAACGCCGACATGATTGTCCTTGATTAGCAGCCCGTCATCGAGCCGCATGCGATGGTTTTGCGCGCCGCCCATCCGGGCCGCATATTTTTCCAGCAGCCTGAGCCCTGGAATTGTCTTGCGCGTGTCGAGCAGGATCGCGCCGGTCCCGGCAATGGCGTCGACATAGCGGCGCGCCAGGGTGGCAATTCCGGACAAATGCTGAAGCGTGTTGAGCGCTGATCGCTCCGCCGCGAGCATTGCCCGCGCATTGCCTTCGAGGCGAAGCAGGATCGTGCCCGCCGCCACCGCGTCGCCGTCTGCGGCGCGCCGTTCGACGCGTATTTCACGGTCGAGCGCCCTGAAGAAGGCGACCGCGATATCGAGCCCGGCGACGCTGATCGGCTCCCGGCAATTCATCTCCGCGGTGAAGCGGGCGTCGGCCCGGATTGTCGCCTTAGACGTTACATCGCCGCCCGATCCCAGATCCTCGGCCAAGACCCGGCGGACGAATTCGGCCAGGTCAAACTGCAACTCGTCGATCGATGCCTTACCGTCCGTCATCCTGCCCCCGCTTGGTCAATCCGTGCCGCCTTAGGCGCTCGCCCCGTATCGACTCAAGCCTCCGGCGCCTGGGCCAGCTCGGCACCGCTTTGTGCCTGCCAATGGCCATCACGGCGCACGAAATGCTCGATATCGCGTCCGGCATAGCGGCCGCCGTCCCAGGCCTGCACGGCAATGGTCACGACCCCGTCGCCGGCGTCGATGATGTTAAAGCTCTGCTCTTCGTCCCGAAGCCGGGTCGAGGTTGCGGTCCCGGCCTGCACCACCAGCGCCGGGCCTGCGTCGGTGACGAGATCGCGGGCGTGATGGGTCGAGGCACGGTGGTTGTGGCCGGCCAGAAGCAGGTCGACCCCCGCTTCGCCGACTACCTCGAGCGCCATTTGCTGCCGGCCAATCGCCTTACCCAGCTGCGGCCCGGCCCCGACCGGAAGCGCGAACAGCGGATGATGGGTCACCAGGATTCTCGCCGCGGCGGTCGGCGCGCGCGCGAAAGTCGCGCGGATCAGCGCCGCCTGCTTCTTGTTGATGCGTCCGTCCTTGAACGTCAGCGACCGCGCAGTGTTGAGTCCCAGCACCGCCGCGCCGTTCACTTCATGATACGGACATAGGTTGTCATCGACATAGCGCCGGTACCGCGTCAGCGGCGACAGGAAGCGGCGAAGCACATCGTAAAGCGGTACGTCGTGATTGCCCGGCACGCCCAGCACCTCATGCCCCGACGTACGCAACCGCTCGAGGAACCGGCAGGCCTGCGCGAACTGGTCGGTTCTGGCACGCTGGGTGAAATCGCCGGAAATAACCACCAGGTCGGGTCTGGCCTCATCGATCCGCTCCGCGACCGCGGCAACCAGGCGCGGGTCATGGGCGCCGAAATGAAGGTCGGAAAGATGCACGAAACGGGGCATGGGGCGACCAACGCAGCGTGATTGCATTCGGTCCCGCGCCTCTCCATTCTTCCGCCCGATGGATCGCACCCAGGCCAATAGCGGCACGAAACCGGTCAGCGAGGCGCTGTCGTTCGACACCGCGGCGCTCGAACGGTGGATGGCCGCCAATGTCAGCGGCTTCGCCGGCCCGATCCGCGTGAGCCAGTTCAAGGGTGGCCAGTCCAACCCGACCTATCGGCTCGACACGCCTTCCGGGCGAAGCTTCGTGCTGCGCCGCAAGCCTCCAGGAAAGCTGTTGTCCGGCGCCCATGCCGTTGAGCGCGAAGCGCGGGTGATGAGCGCACTTGGCCAACAAGGCTTCCCGGTTCCCCATGTCCACGGCCTCTGCGAGGATGAGGAGGTTATCGGCACGCCCTTTTTCCTGATGGACATGGTTGAAGGGCGGATCGTCTGGGAGGCCAGCTTCCCGGACATGAGCCGTGACCGGCGCGCTGCCCACTTTGACGCGATGAACGCGACCATCGCCCAGCTTCATGTCCTCGATCCCGACGCCATCGGCCTTGGTGACTATGGCCGCGCCACTGGGTTCGTCGAACGGCAGGTGGCGCGCTGGTCGAAGCAATATGAAGGCGATGTCGAGGCCGGGCGCGTGCCGGCGATGGACTGGCTGACCGCCTGGCTGCGCGACAACCTGCCGCCCGACAGCGGCGATGCGCGGGTCGTCCATGGGGATTTTCGCTGCGACAATATGATCTTCCATAACGAAGCGTCTGAGGTCTTGGCCGTTCTCGACTGGGAACTGTCGACGCTGGGCGATCCGACGGCCGACTTTGTCTATCACTTAATGATGTACCGCATGCCCGCAGGCATGTTCACCGGGCTGGCGGGCCTCGATTTCGCCGAACTCGGCATCCCGACCGAAGAGCAATATGTCGCCGCCTACTGTCGCCGGACCGGACGCGCGTTCCTCCCTCACCTCGATTATCTGATCGTGTTCGTGATGTTCCGCATCGCCGCCATCCTGCACGGGATCCGCGGGCGGCTGGCGCGGGGCAACGCGTCTTCGGCCCATGCCGAGGCGACCGCGGCGCTGACCGAGCCGCTTGCCGAGCTGGCCAGGGCGGAGGCGCTGGCCGCACGGCTTTGATTGCAGCAACGAATCTAACTATCGCAGGTTAAACGCGCCGATGGCCTGAGTCGCCGGCGGGTGACCACCGCCGACGGGGGTTTGGGCGATGCGATTTTGCCGGGCAAGGGATTGAGGGTGGACCAGCCGCAGCAGCGCTGGACTGCCGAGGCCGACCCGCTCGCCGGCGAGGAGCGGCCGACGATCGAGGGCGTCCTGCGCGACCTGAAAAGGGTTCCCTTCGCGCGGCTGGTGGCGACGGCGCTGTTCGTGTTGTGGGCGATCCTCTTCGCGCGATTCAGCTGGGAATTGCCGGTCAGCATCTCGACCGAGGAACAGGGTCGGACCGAATGGCATTTTCCTGCCCGACCGGGGGAACCCCGGCTGACCATCCCCATCTCGACCGATGCCGAGCGCGCGCTGTTCGACCTGAGGCAGGCCATCGGCGAGCGCGCGAAGCCGGCGCCGCAGGACCCGCGGATCCTGATAATCCCCTATACGCAGGATACGCTGCGCGCGACCGAGCAACGCTCGCCACTCGATCGGGCCATCCTGGCCCAGGCGCTGACCAACCTCGACGCGATGGGCGCCAAGGCAGTCGGGATCGATATCCTGATCGACCAGCCCCAGGCGGAGGACGCGCAGCTGCTGGAGGCATTGCGGGGAATGCGGACACCGGTGTGGCTGGCCTACGCCAACCGCGCCACCGCCGGCGACGAGATCGAACAATGGCAGCAGCAGTTTATGGACGATCTGGCGGCGCGGCTGGCAGGCAGCGCGGTGCGCCATACCTCGGTCCGGTTCGAAGCCGACGGCGACAATGTCTTGCGCCGCTGGCCCACCCTGCCCGAAGGCCTGCCGCCGTTCATGCCGCTGGCGCTGGCAGGAGCCCCTGCCGCCTTCCAATATCATGGCAGCATCGATTTCCGGCAGCCCGCCAATCCGGAGCGGCCGGTTTTCGCCAAGCTCCCGATCGACCTGTTCGGCGACCCGGCGACCGCGCCGCTGCTGGCCGACCAGGTCAAGGGACGCACCGTGCTGATCGGCGGCGACCTCCCCGACCGTGACCAGTTCGAAATTCCCTCGACCCGTGTCGATGGCCCGACGATGAGCGGGCTCGAAGTCCATGCCACGATGCTTGCGCAACTGCTCGATCGCCGCCTGCCGTCGCCCGCGGGCCCCTTGTCGCTCTGGGTGCTGGCGATCCTGGTCGTACTGTGCGGTGCCTTTACCGCCATGCTCGATGTCCGCCCCTGGGTCGTGGCGCTGTCGATCCTTGGCCAATTGCTGTTCTTTACCGGCGCTCCCTTCCTGTTCGAATGGACCGGAACCGACACTTACGGCCTCCCGGCGTTCGGATGGCTCGGCGGCTGGGTCCTGGCCTATGCCGCGACCGGCGCGGCGGTCCGCGCTATCGGCTCAGACCAGCGCCGTTACGCCCAGTCGGCGCTCGGCAAATATCTGCCGCATGACATCGCTGTGCAAATCCTGCGCGACCCCGCGAAACTGTCGCTTACCGGGGAAAAGCGCGCGATTTTCACCCTGTTCACCGATATCGAGGGCTTCACCGCGCTCAGTCACGCGATCCCGCCGGAGAGGGTGGCGAGCCTGCTCAACGCCTATCTCGACGGTATGAGCAAGATCGTGCTCGATCATGGGGGCACAATCGACAAGTTCGTCGGCGATGCGGTGGTCGCCTTTTGGGGCGCACCGATCGCCCGCCCCGATGATGCGCACCGGGCGCTGGCCGCGCTGCTGGCCATCGTCGATTTTGCGCGGGATTTCGCCAAGGAGCATCAGGGGGCCGGCGCGCCGCTCGGTCGGACCCGTGCCGGGCTTCACTTCGGCGACGCCGTGGTCGGCAACTTCGGCGGCGAAGGGCGGCTGACCTACACCGCGCTTGGCGATGCCATGAACTGCGCCGCCCGATTGGAAAGCGCCAACAAGCAGCTCAAGACGGTGGCGCTGGTCAGCGATGCCGTGCACGACCTCAGCCCGTCCGACTTGCTGCGGCCGATGGGCCGTATCGCGCTCAGCGGCCGGTCGACCCCAATCGCGGTCTGGGAACCCGCGCCGGGAATGAGTCCCGCCGACCGGGCCGAACTCGTCCGGCTTTGGTACGCCTTCGACCACGGCGATCGGGGAGCCCTCGACGCCATTGAACAAATTTGCTTAACCCATGATAAGGATGCCGCACTTGCGGCGTTTGCCTGCCGCCTTCGGGAAGCTGGGCCCGGGGGTTTTGTTCAGTTGAGGGAGAAATAGCGATGGTTCGCCTATTGCTGTCCGCGGCAAGTGCCGCACTGCTCATGACTTCCGCCGCCGCCGCGGCGGTGCTTGTAGTCCGCTCATCCGGACCATCGGCCGGGGCCTACCCCCCAGGTAAGGCGCTGTCCGACACCCACACGCTCAAGCTCAAGGGCAACGACATGGTCGTGCTGCTCGATTCGCGGGGCACGCGGACGCTGGAAGGCCCGGGCAATTTCAGTGCTTCGGCCAGCGCTGCGCCGGCAGCAGGCGCGGTGCGGACCGCCGGGACCAATAGCCGCCGCGTACGGCTGGGGGCAGTGCGGGGGGCCGGTTCACGAAGCGTCTGGCAGGCCGACGTAGGGCAAAGCGGCAATGTCTGCGTCGCCAATCCGGGAGAGCTGACCTTGTACCGCGCCGACGCCAGCGCGGCTGCGACCGCAAAACTGACTGATGCCGCCGGCAATAGCGCGACGATTGCCTTCAAGCC
This sequence comes from Sphingomonas xanthus, assembly GCF_007998985.1. Lineage (GTDB taxonomy): Bacteria > Pseudomonadota > Alphaproteobacteria > Sphingomonadales > Sphingomonadaceae > Sphingomicrobium > Sphingomicrobium xanthum. The sequence continues at coordinate 1,766,763 of NZ_CP041659.1, read as the reverse complement.
GTCGCAATGGGACGCGCCTTGGCCCGCGGAAATTCCGGTCGCCTCGGGAAACCGGGTCGGGGTTACCGGATTGGGCGAGCCGACCACCATGACCCTGAAGGTGCTTACGCCCATTCCCAGTGGCCTCGAAGGCATGGCGCAAAGCCTGATCCGAGCCGACTGCAAAGCGCAGCTTGATGTGCTGATCGACACATTCAGCACCCGCAGCGGGGGCTAATGTCGTCGTGACGGCGGCACTGGGCCTCTATGTCGCCATCTTCGTTGCCGCGCTGGCCGCGCTGCTGGTCCGCTCGCGGCTCGCCAGCCATTTGTGGCTCGGCGCAGCGGCCGCCTTCGGCCTGGCCTATGGCATCGACGCGCACGGCCTGTTCGCAGTCGTCCTTCCGGTGCTGATGCTGGTCGTCGCCGCCGTCCAGGCATCCAGCGTCATGGTCGCCGACAAACGGGCAAGTTTTTCCGCCGAGGAGGAGGGAATGCTCGCCGGACCGCTGAGCGGCCTAGGCCGAGCCCAGGCCCGTCGCCTGATCGACCAGGGGTTCTGGATGGACGGGCGTACCGGCGACGTGCTGATCCGCGAAGGCGAACGGTCGGCGCGGCTGTTCTACCTGCACCACGGTAGCGCCGAAGTTCGCGCCCACGGCCATCTGGTTGGGAAGATCGAACCCGGGGCATTGATCGGCGAAGCCACGGTGCTTGGCGAAACGCCGGCGATCGCTACCGTCGCGCTTACCAGCCCAGCTCGCTTTTGGTGCGCGCCGGCGCAGATGATCAACGCCTTTCTGTCGGCCAATCCCGATGCCCGCCATGCGCTGGAGCATGGCTTTACGATCAGCCTTAGACAGAAGCTGGAGGCGATGAACCGCGCCTCCAGCCCTGCCCCAACTGCCTAGTTGGTGGGGAAGCCCCGCCGCTTGAGCAGCGCTTCGACCTCCGGGTCACGACCGCGGAACTGGCGATAGGCGTCGGCCCGATCGGTCTCGTTGCCGGTAGACAGCAAGTAGGTCTTGAACGCTTCGGCGATCTTCGGATCGTAAGGATTGCCTGCCGCCTCGAATGCCGCCCAGGTGTCCGCGTCCATCGTTTCCGACCAGAGGTAGCTGTAATAGCCGGCCGAATAGCTGTCCGAGGAAAAGAGATGGCCGAACTGAGGCAGGCGGTGCCGCATCACCATTTCCTTGGGCATGCCAAGCTTGGCCAGGGCCTCGCGCTCGAACTTGTCGGGATCGACAACCCCGTCCTTGGTGGTGTGGAGCATCATGTCGACCAGCGCCGACGACAGATATTCAACCGTCGCGAAGCCTTGGTTGAAACTGTCCGACGCCTCGATCTTCTTGACCAGCGCCTCGGGCATCGGTGCCCCCGTCTTATAATGGCGGGCGAACTTGTCGAGCACCGGCCGGGTCAGCAACCAATTCTCGTTCACCTGGCTCGGATATTCTACGAAGTCGCGCGGAGTGCCGCCAAGTGACGGATATTTCACGTCGCTCAAATAATAATGAATGGCGTGGCCGAACTCGTGCCACAGCGTCGATGCGTCATCGAGGCTGATCAGCACCGGCTGGCCGGCCGCTGGCTTGGTGAAATTATTATTGTTCGATCCGAGCACGATCTTGTCGCCAAGCAGGCCCGCGCGGCTGCGGTAGGTGGTCGCCCAGGCGCCCGACCTTTTACCCTGGCGAGCATAAGTGTCGAAGTAGAACAGCCCCGTCACTTCGCCCGTCTTGGCATCGGTCACTTCGAAGGTACGGATGTCGGGATGGAACACCGGCACCTTACCGGTGTTCTCGGTGAACTTCATTCCATAGAGCTGCTCGGCCGACCAGAACATGCCGTCGACGAGGTTGTTGAGCTCGAAATAGGGCTTAATTTCGTCCTGGCTGAGGTCGTACTTCGCCTTCCTCACCTTCTCCTGGTAGAACCGATAGTCCCACGGCTCGATCGTCTTGACGCCGTCCTTGGCAGCGAACGGCTTCATGTCGGCGACTTCCTGCGCGACGCGCGCGACGGCCGGCTTCCACACCCGCTGCATCAGCTCCATCGCCTTGGCCGGGGTCTTGGCCATGGTGTCCTGCATCCGCCAGTCGGCATGGGTGTCATAACCGAGCAGCTTGGCGCGGTCGGCACGGATCTTCACAATCTTGGCGATCAAAGCATTGGTGTCGTTGGCATTGCCGTTGTCGCCGCGATTGACGAATGCCTGCCAAACCTTTTGGCGAAACGCGCGGTTCGTCCCGAAGCTCAGCACCGGCTCGACTGCTGAGCGGGTGTTGGCGACGGCATAGCTGCCTGCCGGCATGCCCTGTTCCTTGGCGGCGCTTGCCGCGGCCTGCTTCACATCGGCCGGAACCCCGGCCATCTCCGCTTCGCTCGCCTTCGTGTAGGTCGATTCATCGGCTAGCAGCTTGGCGTTGAAGTCGGCGAAGGCGGTCGCCAGCTGGCCATTATAGTCGGACAGTTGGGCCTTGCCGGCGGCGTCCAGCTTGGCACCGCGGCGGACGAAGCCTTCGTAGGTCCGGGTCAGCAGGCGCTTCTGTTTCGCGTCGAGGCCGAGGTGGTCGCGGTGTTCGTAAAGCGCCGAAATGCGGGCGAACAGCGGGCCGTTAAGGTTGATCTTGTCATAGGCCGCCGACAGTTTGGGCGACCAGTCCTTGTTGATCGCCTGGATTTCCGGCGTCGCGAGGTTGCTGGAGTAGACACCGAAGATCGACTGGACGCGGTCAAGCGTCTCGCCGGCCTTTTCCATGGCCTCAATCGTGTTGGCGAAGGTCGGTTCCGCCGGATTCTTGGCGATTGCCTCATATTCGCGGAGCATTTCATCGATGCCCGCCTGGAATGCCGGACCGAACATTGCCGGCTGCACCTGGTCCCACGGCGGCACGCCGTCATAAGGACCGGTCCATTCCTTCAGCAGGACATTGCCGGCGACGCTCGCTGCCGGCGCCGGGGCGGCCACCTGGGCGGTCGCAGGCATCGCCGCAACCAGGGCGAAGGCGGCAGCGCCGCCCAACAGGATCGATTTCAACTTGCTCTCCCAATGGAAAATTTGGGGCGTCAGTAGCGCCCCGGCCCTGAACTGACGGCAACCAATTCGACAAGCGGCAGTCAGGGTCGATGAACAGGCCCGTCGAGGAGGTCCGAAGCCAGCAGGAGCAGAAGCTTAACGTCGATCGCGCAGCCTTCCGAACGCTTGGCCGCGACGAATCCGCCGACCTCGCCCTTCGGCACGAGGTGGACCTCGATGTCCTCATGCTCGGTCCCGCCGCCCTCGCCGACCCGCGACAAACCCGATGCGCGAACAAGCGTAAAACCTTCGGCGACCATGCCGGGCGAACTGTGGAACTGGCCCAGCTCCTCGACCTTCGCGGCGGTAAAGCCGGTTTCCTCCTCCAACTCCTTGATCGCCGTATCCTCGACGCCGGCCGAAGAGTCCTCGTCGCCGACCAGCCCGGCAGGAAGTTCGAGACAGCGCCGGCCGAGCGGGACGCGATGCTGTTCAACCAGCACCATCTTGCCCTGATACTCGGCGAGGATCACGACAGCATGGACGCCGCCGCAGCGCTCGACATATTCCCACCTCCCCTCGCGGACGACGCGAATATACTTGCCTTCCCACTCCACGACGCCGCGCGTCACAGTTCGATCAACTTGTCGGGGATCTGGTTCCTGTCATCCTTCGACTTGGGGAAATGCGTCGCCAGCACGCCGCCAATCAGTCCGATCGCGGCAATGATCCCATCGGCCGGACGCCCTGCCTTTACCTCGCGAAGCAGCGCGGTCATGGCATCGCCCCAACATTCGGGAGTGGTCACTGCGGTAATCGCCTCGTCGCCGACGATCTCGGCGCGATGTTCGGCCATCGACAGGTAGATGAGGATGCCGGTGCGACCAATCGTGCGCCGCTCCGCACTGGTCCTGAACAGCATCACGGCCCGCCGCCGCACCCGCCGCGACTTGGTCGAACCCGGCGTCAGCAGCATCCGCAACGGTTGCCATTTAAGGAGAAAGAGGACGGCGAGAAATTTGGCCAGGACGATCGCGAAAAGCAGGGTCAGCAGCTGGCGCGGGCTGGGCTCAGCGGTCCAACCCATCAGCAAGGTCCACCAAAATTCCAGCTGGCCCGGCAAGGCCGCAAAATAGGCCAGCGCGAGGAAGGCGACCAGGACTGCATAATGGAGGCCGACATCGTGATAGGCATCCGACCGTTCAGCGCTGATCGCGATGATTTCGCCGTCCGATTTTTGCTCGGCTGCGGCGATTGCCTCGCTTACGCGCCCATGATCCTCCGCGGATATCCTGAGCATCACCATCCTCCTGAGGCTCCGCCGCCACCGAACGAGCCGCCGCCACCGGAAAAGCCGCCGAAGCCGCCTCCCCCGCCGCCGCCAAAGCCCCCAAATCCGCCGCCGCCGCCGCGGCCACCCCGGGTAAGCAGATCGAGACCCCACAGCATTACCGCGACATCATCTGCGCCGAGCCCGCGCTTGCCCTTGCCCTTGCCATGCTTGCCCCGATAGCGGCGCCCACTGACCCGGCTCGAGATCGCCCCGATGATGGTGAAAAACAATACCACCATCAGGATGACCGGAAACCAGCTGATGTCGCCGGACCGGGCGGTGCGATCCTCCCTGGCGCCGGCTTCCCGGGCCCTGCGCGCGGCCTCCTCGGGCGGCAATTCCATCATCGTGACGATTTGATCGGTACCGGCGATAATGCCCCCACCCATGTCGCCAGCCTTGAACTTCGGAAGTATGCTCTCGCGGATGATCAGGCTTGAAACGGCGTCGGTCAGGAACACTCGAGCGCCGTAACCGGTCTCAATACGGACCTTCCGCTCGTTGGGCGCGACCAGCAGGATGACGCCGTCGTCCTGTTCTTTCTGGCCAATCCCCCAATGCCGGCCAAGCCGATAGCCATAATCCTCGATCGTCCGGTCTTCGAGGCTCTTAACCGTGGCGATCACCAGCTGCCGACCCGTCTGGTTTTCGAGCGTGTCCAGCCGCGACGTCAGCTCGACTTCTTGGGCGGGCGTCAACAGGTCAGCCTGGTCGACGACCCGTCCGCTAAGTTCCGGGAAGGATTGCGCCCAGCCAGGCGCCGCCCACGAGAGGAACAGCGCCAGCAGCCCGAGCAACAACGTCCGGCGAATGCCGTCGGCGGCGGGCACGCCCCCCCGCCAGCCGCCGGCCTGGGCCATGGCAGGCACGTCAGCTTCCGCTATTGAAGTCGACCGACGGAGCTTGCTGCGAACCGGCGGCCGCCTCGAACGGCACCTTGGGCTCGGCGCCGTAGAAAATCTTCGCGCCGATCGCGTCGGGGAAGGTACGGATCCGGGTGTTATAGCCCTGCACCGCCTCATTATAGTCACGCCGGGCAACCAGGATCGAATTTTCCGTGCCCTCGATCTGGCTTTGAAGGGTCAGGAAATTCTGGTTGGACTTGAGGTCGGGATAGGCCTCGAATGTTGCCAGAAGCCGGCCGAGCGATCCGCCCAGCTGGCTCTGCGCGTCGTTGAAAGCGCGAACCTTGGCCGGATCGTTGAGGTCATCGGCACTCAGCTGGATACTGGTGGCCCTGGCCCGGGCATTGGTCACCTCGGTCAGCACCTCGCGCTCCTGGTTGGCATAGCCTTTCACCGTCTCGACGAGATTGGGAATGAGGTCGGCGCGGCGCTGATATTCGCTCTGCAAATTGCCCCATTTGGCATTGACGTTTTCCTCGGCCGTGGGAACCGAGTTTAGGCCGCAACCAGCCAAGCTCAACGCGGCGACCGGCGCCAAAAACAGTCCGCGGCGAATGACAGTCATCGTTTCACACCCCTCAATTGTCTCGGAAGAAAGGTAGAGGCCCCGGGCCGTCGATACAAGAAGCTGTTTTAGGCGCACAACACACGCGCGGCCGGCGATGCTTTTCTTTGGGCTGTTACGCGCTAGGCTTGCCGGCCTAACGCCACGCAACAGGGGATGTCCATGCTGTCCGAATTTAAGGCCTTCATTGCCCGCGGCAACGTTCTCGACCTTGCAGTTGCCGTCATTATCGGGGCCGCGTTCGCCACCATTACCGCCAGCCTGACCGACGATGTCATCATGCCTGCGGTCGGCGCAATCTTCGGTGGGTTCGATTTCTCCAATTATTTCACCTTGCTCGGCCCGATCCCCGACAGCTTCAAGGGCAATGCCGCAAGCTATGCCGACCTTAAGGAAGCGGGGGTCGCGGTGCTTGGCTGGGGACAGTTCGTCACGGTCGTGATCAACTTCCTGATCCTGGCGTTCATTATCTTCCTCATCGTTCGCCAGGCCAACAAGATCATGGAAAAACCCGAAAACAAGCCGAGCGGGCCGACCGAAGTCGACCTGCTCAAGGAAATTCGCGACGCGCTGAAGACGCGCTGACCTTTGCCGGGCGGCCCTATTTGGGCCGTCCGCTGTACCCGGCGGCGGCGCGCAGCGCGTCTCCGTCCATCACATAGCCGTCGCTGACCACCGTCACGACCCGGCGAAGCGCGCCGAGATCGGTCGAAACGTCGCCGTCGACCAGCACCATGTCCGCTTCCTTTCCTATCGCGATCGAGCCCGTCCGTTTGTCGGCCCCGACCACGCGGGCGGGAACGATGGTCGCGGTCTGCAGCGCTTCGGCCGCACTCATCCCCGCCTGCTGGTAGATTTCCAGTTCGCGGATGAGTTCCACGCCGGAACCATCGGTGCCGGCGACGATGGGCACCCCGGCCTTGTGCAGCCGGCCGACTAGATCGACCATCTTCTCAAAACTTTTGCGATAGTCGTCGCGGCTGTAACCTTCGACCAGCGGGTAGCCGCCCGACCGGAACGAACGGTCCAGGACCGGCGAAATGATGCCCATATAGGGGGCATAGGCTGGACCCGGGGCACCGCCGTCCTGGGTCAGCATCTGTTCGAAAAGTACGATCGTGGGATCGATGACCGTCTTGCGCGACGCAAGCTCGGCGATGAAATTGCTGACCGGCGCGGAATCAAGGTCGGTATCCTTGAAAAATTTGGCCGGCCCTTCCATCCGCTGCCGCGTGTTGGCCTTGTCCAGCACGTCCTTGGGCATCCATTCCATCACCACGAAGTTGAGGTGGGTGAGTTCGTCATAGCCCGCCCTGACCGCCTCGCTCGGCCGCATCGAAGCCGGGACGTGACCGTGAACGTGAAGCCCAAGCTTTTTGGCCTCGGCGGCCGCGGGCGCGATCCATGCCGGATTCATCGACGTATAGAATTTGGCGCCCCACAGGCCGGCCTGGCTGATCTTGCGGACGGCGGCGATGGCCTCCGCCTCGCTGCTGACGGTTTCCGACCCCTGAGCCGCAAGCGGGTCCTTCTTGTCGATGATCACCGAAACGAACGGTTCTCCCATCAGCAGCTGGTTGTTGGCTCGGCGCGCGGCCACCGACTGCGCCCGATCCACCATCGTTCCCGGGCTTCGGAAGCTTGTCATTCCGTTGGCGATATTGGCCAGCACATCCCAATCGTCGCCGATGTGCATGTGACTATCCCAGATACCGGGAACCAGCGTCTTGCCGCGTCCGTCTATGACCTGGGCACCCGACGGCGCCGCGATCGACCCGGCAGCCCCGATCCGACTGATCTTCCCGTCGCTTGCAAGGACCGCCTGATTGGCGAGGAACTGGCCTTTCTCGGCATCGAAGAGCCGCACATTGTCGAACAGCACCGGCCGCCGGGCCTGCGGTGTCAGGAATTTGGCGGCAACGGATTTCACCGCCTCGGCGGTCGCCTCATCCTGGCGGTCTCGCATCGCCTTGACCGCCGCCTCATATCCGGCGGGAACGAGCGAAATCCAGCCGACCTCGGCGAAATAGCGACGATTTTCGTCAAGCCACACCGGATAAGGAGTCGGAAGAACGCCGCGCACGAAGGCCAGCTGGACGGTCTTGGCGCCCTTCGGCCCATTTATCGAGAGCGTCGGTCCAAGGCTCAGGGTCGCCTTGCCGCTGGGAAGCAGCGCCACGCCCGATTCCCCGGCGCCGGCCAATTGGTTGACCAGCGTCTCATTGGCCAGGCGAATGCCTCCTGCCGGAAGATAATGGCCGTCCGCGGGAGCGGAGCCGTTGTCGCTGGTGCTCGTCCATGACGCCTGGCCGCCGGAGATCGAGAAGGTTTCCGCCGCATCGCCGCTGAAAGTTACCCCGCGAACCGCCATCGCGCTCGGAACGCCGTTTTTGTCGAGCGTCACGACTTGGTCGACCTCGCTGATCCAGCCGCGCAATTCCTCCGACCAGCGATAGGCTGTGCGGCCGTCGGGCAGCTGCCAGCGCCATTGATCGCCATGTTTGGCGGCGTCGGACACCACGACATAATGGACCGCATCCGCAGGCGGCTTCAGCAACGCATCCTTTGGCGTGGGTTTCGCCTCGGCTGCCGCCCGGGCGTGACTGTCGTGGGCCACTGCGGACTGGAGCGCGATCGGCGCGGCGCACAGGCCAAGGGCCAGGACAATATGGCGAACGGACATGGAAACGACTCCCCCGGGAATGAACAGGGCGCACCCTGCGACGCGGCGCGGATGCCGACAAGCCGTCGTTCGACGAACGGCTGGGACATCTGTTGGGGAATTTCTGTTGTCCCGTGCTCGGCGCCGTTGCTCGGGCCAGAGGAGCTTGGAGAAAGGGTGGGGAGGTTCTGTTGCCCGGCCCTCCCCAAGCCGCTGGAATCCCCTTCTGTTGCCCGGTGGGGTCCGACCGCGCTTTTGTCATTGTAACTTAGACCGTTAGGCCTTCAGTTACGCAGCAATCGCAAGAGCCTCATTATCGTTGGCACTTGTGTGAATGGCCCGTTGCGGTGGACCAATCCGATCGGCAACCAGGCCTTTATTGCACTCGTCGATCCTGTTTCGCCCCCATCAGCAGCGCCGCGATGCGCGTCGCGCTGGTGGTGGAGGCGCCGGGGTACTGCCCCCCGGGTCCGAAATGCCTATTCCACCCGATAGTCTACCGACATAGCCGGTCGCCCGGCGCCCCCAAGATACGGTGGCATGGCCGCATGTTCAAGACATTGACAAAAACGGGTCCGTCGGGGAACCGTTACGGATGTGGTTGCGTTTGTTGGGCTCATGTGCGGAGGGCGATAGCGCCACCACACTGGAAAAAGGGGATTTTTGATGAAGAAGCTTTCGTTCGCGATCGTCGGCGCTGCCGCGCTGGCTCTTGCAGCCTGCGGTGGTCAGGGTGATGACGCCCTCGGCGACAACATCGAAGACAACTACGACGCCGCCGCCGACAACCTGGAAGCGATGGCTGACAACACTGCCAATTCGGCCGAAGCCGCTGCCCTGGAAAACCAGGCCGACGCGCTTGAAGCCGAAGGCGATCGCAAGGAAGAAGCGATCGACGAAGCTGACGTCAATGCGGCGGCCGTCAACGCCATGTAAGGCTGATACCACTCCCTCTCGGGGGTGGATAAAGGGTCGGCAGCTTCGCGCTGCCGGCCCTTTTTTCATGGGCCAAGCACCGTTAGGAGCTTTCGCCATGGCCGATGACGCAATTCCAGCCGCCACGCTTGTGCTGTGGCGTGACCAACCCGGCCTGACGCCTGAGATATTGGTAGTCGAGCGGTCGCAACGGATGGCCTTCGCGGCAGGAGCACTCGTTTTTCCCGGCGGACGGGTCGACGAAGCCGACCATGCCTTCGCCGAAAGGTTGGGGATCGCGGGGGAGGCCGCCCGCATCACCGCGATCCGCGAAACGATCGAGGAAACGGCGGTTGTCCCGGCCATGACCGAGCCGGTCGATCCCGCGCTCGGCGCGCAATTGCAGCAGGCGCTGCTCGGCGGCGCCAGCTTCGAGACGATGCTGGCGGAAGCGGGCCTGACCCTCGACCCGCTCAAGCTGGTGCCCTTCGCGCGCTGGATGCCCGCCTTCAAGCAGCCGCGAAAATTCGACACGCTATTCTACCTTGCACCCGCGCCGCCGGGCGCCTGGACCCCGCTTCCGCAGCCAGGCGAATGCGTCATGGCCGAATGGGCCAGTCCGGCCGAGCTTCTCGCCCGCATCGAGCGGGCGGAAGCCAGCGCGATTTTTCCGACCAAGCGCAATCTCGAACGGCTGGCGGCGCAAGTGGATTTCGCCGCGGCCTGCAGGAACGCCGAGGCTCATCCGCTCGACACGATCATTCCTTGGGTGGCGGAAATCGGCGGCGAGCCGCACGTGTGCATCCCCGCCGACCGTGGATATCCGGTAACCTCCGAACCGCTTGCCACCGCATTCCGTGCCTAGGCGCCAAGGCCGGCGGTGGGGATGCTGGCTGCTGCTGCTGCTGGTGCTCGCTGCAGCGGTGCTGGCCGGATGGACGGAATATCAGCGGCTCCTGCGGGAACATCCCGAACAATTTCCTTGGACCCCATTGTCGCTTGCCGATCCGATCGGCCCGTTCACGGCCCGCAAGCTCGCCGCGCTGACCGGCGCGCCCGATCGCTGTTTCGCGCTTCTTGGCGACGTCCCCCGGCAACTGCTCGGCAGTGTCGCAAATCCGCAGTGCCGGGTCAGTGACGGGGTTCGCGTCGATGCGCTATCGGGACCGAAATACCGGCCGTCGGGACTGGTCGCCGCATGCCCAGTGGTCGCCGCGCTGAAGCTGTGGGAGCGCGACGTAGTCGGGCCTGCCGCGCGGCGCCATTTCGGCGCCGCCATCGCTACGATCGACCATGCCGGAAGCTATAGCTGCCGCCGCATCTACGGCCGCAGCGAAGGCCGGTTCAGCGAACATGCCACCGCCGACGCGGTCGACATCACCGGTTTCCGGCTGGCCGACGGCCGGCGGATATCGGTGTTGGACGATTGGAACGAACGCGGCGCTGCTGGCGCTTTCCTGCGCGAGGTCCGCGACGGCGCCTGCGACCTGTTCGCAACCGTGCTGTCGCCGGAATATAATGACGCTCATGCCGATCATTTCCACCTCGATCAGGCGGGCCGCGGCGCCAGCGGTTGGCGCCGCTGCAGCTAGGCGCGAATCGCGCGGCCAAGCAAAAGGGGTCCCGGCGATGCCGGAACCCCTCTCATTCGCTTGCCGCGGCTAGAGGCGGCGAGCGAACTAGCTAAGATGCTTGGACAGATGCTTGTTCATTTCGAACATGGTGCACTTGTCGGTTCCGAAGACCTTCTTCAGTTTGTCGTCGGCAAGGATTTCCCGCTTGTTATTCGGGTTTTGCAAATTGTTCTTACGAATGTGATCCCACACCTTCGAAACGACTTCGCTACGCGGCAGCGGGTTTGAACCCACGATCGCGGCGAGGTCCGACGACGGGGTCACCGGACGGGCAAGACCGCCCCCTGCTTTACGACCAGTCCCGCTCGATGCTTTTGCCATGAGGCCCTCCTGTTGTTCTAAAGAAACGATAGGACGCGATTCCCCTTGGTTGCAAGGGGGGGAGTGCGATCAAATTGGTTAATTTCGGGCAAGGTCGAATGGAACCACCCGATTGGAGGCGTCATGGCCGACGTCGGCGTGGCCGGCGAAGGGGATTCCATGCCGCGCGCACCAGTCGCTGACGATTGCCTCCGCGTCGCGACCGAAAGCCGGATCATTGTCCGGAATTTCGCTAATTCTCCCCATTCTTAGTGACGCGGCGCGCTGGACCGCGGGGTTGGCGGTGACATGGAACATTGCCCGATCGACCCGATATTCATGTTCGGCGACATCCTCGATGATCAGTTCGGCACCATTAAAATCGGGCTCGATTGCGCTGCCCAGCAAATGCGACAGTACGGTCAGGTTAAAGGCCATTGCCCGCCGTCCCGCGGCCAGTTTGGGCTCCAGCGCGGCAGAATCGCGGCGGACGAGCCAGTCGAGTGCGCGGTGAATCGCGGCCTCCCCTCCGCTGCGCATGATGTCTTGGACCATCGGCCCATGGGCGACGGACAGGCCGGCCCGGTCAAATGCCGCCAGAAGAAAGCCGGCGTCGCTATAGCCCAGATAGGTCTTGGCCCGAGCAGCTGAGGGCAAATTCCTGACGGCGGCCTCGGCAATGCGATTGGATCCATAACCGCCGCGCGCGAACCATATCGCGTCGACACTATCGTCGGCCATCATCTCGCGCAGCGCGGCCAGCCGGGCTTCGTCGCATCCGGCAAAATGCCCTTCGGACAGGAAGCATTGGGGATGGATGGCCAGTTCGGCATCGCCGCGGGCCGCGGCGATTGCGGCCACCGCTTCGGCGGCTTCGGGCCTGAGCGTGCAACTCGGCGCAACGACGGCGATCTTCATCGGTAAGGTGAATTGCACAAGCCCGCGCGCCCGCCTAGGCCATCGCGCCCATGACTGATCATTATTTCTTTTGCGGAATCGGCGGCAGCGGGATGCTGCCCCTTGCCGCCATTCTTCGCGCCCAAGGTGCCCGCGTGTCCGGTTCCGATCGGTCGCTCGACGCCGGTCGGCTGGCCTCGAAATTCGATTATCTTGCCTCTCTCGGCATCGGCCTCTCGCCACAGGACGGTTCGGGAGTGGCATCCGGCATGACGCTAGTCACTTCGGCAGCGGTCGAGCCAACCATTCCGGACGTAGTGCGCTCCCGCGAATTGCGACTGGAGCATGTCACCAGGCCGCAGTTGCTCGCCCGCTTGCTCAACAATGCACAGCGCAGCATCGCGGTCGGCGGGACCAGCGGCAAGTCGACGGTCACCGGCATGATCGCCTGGATCCTTCATGCCCTCAATCACCAACCGACGGTGATGAACGGCGCGGTGATGAAGAATTTCGTTTCGCCTCAGGCGCCCTTTGCCTCGGCGCTGGTCGGCGATCCCGAGCTGTTCGTCAGCGAGGTCGACGAGAGCGACGGTTCGATCGCGCTCTACCGGCCGACCGTCGCGGTGTTGGGCAACATCAGCCTCGACCATAAGGAAATGGACGAGCTGCGGACACTGTTCGGCAGTTTCCTCGCGGCGGCCGACCGGGCGGCGGTCAACCTCGACGATCCCGAAAGCCGGATCATCGCCGATTCGCTGCCGGCGAACCGGCTGGTCGGTTTCGGCTTCGATCATCCCGGCGCCATGCTCAAGGCGCGCAAGCTGCAGTTGAAGCCTGACGGCGTCAGCTTCTCGGTCAGCCTGGAGGGCGAAGAGCATCAGGTCGACCTGCCGGTTCCCGGACGCCACAATGCCATGAACGCGCTGGCGGCGCTTGCGGCGGTTCATGCGATCGGCATCCCGCTGGGCGAAGCCGGCGCCGCGCTGACCCGCTTTGCCGGGCTGAAACGGCGGCTGGAAACCGTCGGCGTCGCCCGCGGCGTCACGGTGATCGACGATTTTGCCCATAACCCGGATAAGATCGCCGCGACGCTGGCGACCCTGACCGCGCGTCCGGGACGCCTGCTGGCGATGTTCCAGCCGCATGGATACGGTCCGCTCGCCAAGATGGGCGAGGAGCTGGCCGCGACCTTCGCCAAGGGGCTTCGCGACGGCGACCGGCTCTATCTGCCCGACCCGGTCTATCAGGGCGGGACGGTCGAGAGGTCGCGCGGTTCTGAATGGCTCGCAGCCGCGATCCGTGAGGCGGGCGGCCAGGCCGAGCATGTCGCGGAGCGCGCCGGCATCGGCGAGCGGCTGATGGGCGAGGCGCTGCCCGGCGACACGATCGCCATCCTCGGCGCGCGGGACGATACGCTCGGCGAATTTGCCGCCGATCTGGTTGCGCGCCTCGGAACCTGAGCCGCGCGTGGCCATTTATCCCGGATGGCAAGCCGTGGGTCCGTTACTGGCTGGAAGCTCGATCGCGATGATCGGGCGAAACTCCTTGCTCTCTTTCCGCCGCAATACGCCGACACCGATGCCGACCATGTAACGCTCGCCCGTCAGCCTCGAGGCGCCGATCTGCCGCCAGAGGTCGACGCGCAAGTTGTCGGCCGGGCTGACGACGGCGACAGCCTTGAATGCCTGGTGGTGTCGGTGGATGGAACGACGGACCGTCCCGACGGGTCAACCTTTCACATCACCTGGTCGCTCGACCGGTCCAAGCGACAGGCACGCGAGAGCAATAACCTGCTGAAGGAGAATGGCTGGCAGCCGATCGACCGCCCAATCCCGATCCGCATCGAGCCGGCACGCTTCTGATGTCACAGCTGTTCCTTGACTGCGACGGCGTGCTGGCGGACTTTGAAGGCGGCGCGCGCGCGCTCCTCGGAATGAGCCCGGCGGCTTTCGAGGCGCGTCATGGAAAGCGGGAATTCTGGCGCCGGATCGCGCGCGCCCCCGATTTCTACGGAACATTGGACCCGTTGCCGGACGCCGCCGAGCTGTTCGACGCGGTCGCCCATCTGGATCCCATTATTCTCACCGGCCTTCCGCTCGGCAATTGGGCTGCGCCGCAGAAACAGCGGTGGGCCGCGACCCATTTTCCCGGAACGCGGATTATCACCTGCATGGCGCGCGACAAATTTCGTCACATGACCGGGCGCGACGTTCTCGTCGATGACCGCGCAACGCATCGCGACGCATGGGCAAATGCCGGCGGCACCTTCATTCATCATGTCAGCGCGAGCGACAGTCTCCGGCAGCTTGCGGAAATCTATCCTTCGGTGAAGGCGCCGGCCTAAGCGGCAGCGGCGACGTCGACCTTCTCGACCCATTCCGGCCAGAACACCGGTTCGCGGGTCGACCAGCCCGGCGCAGTCGCCGCATTCTCGCTGATCGACTGAAGCAGCGTGCGGCGGCGATCGGGGTGAAGGTGCGGCAAGGCCGCGGCAGCACAAAACGCCGCCGGCAGCCAGGGACGAACCCCCGCGCCCAGCAACCGCTCATAGAGGAAGCGGAACGAGGCGAAATTCTGCAGCCGGTCCTGGCCGAGGTCGAAGGCGGCGAGCGTGACCAGCATCCCGAGGAACGGCTCGATCATGTCGAGGCCGCTATCGTCCGGAATCTGCATCCGCAGATGATCGACCTGCTTGTAGAAGCGCGCCTGCGCTGCGATCGCGGCGACCTCGACGTCGTCCCGAGCCCAGATGACGGTCGGGTCGGAGCGACCATAAGCGACGTCGAGCGAACGGCGAATGTAACGCTGCGTGGCTTTCGGGAAGGAAGCGAATTCCTTCATTTCCGAAATGAGCAGCGCACCACCGGCAGGCTGGCTCGTCCTGGTCGTCATGATCCAACTCCTTTTGCCCTGGGTTGGATCATGCGGCCAATTGGGTTTCCAATGGCTTAACCGTAATCCCACCCCCCATTCATGATTGAATCAGAGGCGAGTCCGGCCCGCAACATGAAATTCTCACCAAGCCGCCAACTTTGCGGCGGCTGTGTTCTTCAGGGCACGTTGTCCCAAGGTTTTCGGGGACCCGAGAAAATAATCCCCAGAAAAATCAATCGGGAAAACCCGAAGAAGGCGCCGGTTCGGAAGACGATGGCTGCGTCGCGGAGCTGGGATCGGACGCATCCATCGATTCGTCACTGCCAAGGTCTACCTTGGCGTCACTGTCCTGCGGATTCTTCTTCACCTTGAGTTCCAGCTCCCGGCTCGGGTCGTCCGACAGGGTCGTCGAGGTCGGCTTTTCGTCTTTTCGGTCGATCATCTGCCACGCTCTCCAGTTCGCTTTTCACTTTCCAAAACGGACACTTGCGCCGCACGTTCCAGCGAAAATCATCGACATTGTTCGACCGGGGGTGTCCAGCGGTCTGCCAATGGACCAGCGGCCAATTGTGAAAACTGGCAAACACTCCCTAATGAGACTGGCAATGGCATTGATTTCCCCTTTCTCCGCGCAAGGGCGGTTTGCAGACTGGCGGCTCGCCGCGCAGTCGATCATCGGCTTTTGGTCTTTCTACCTCGTCACCGTGCTGTTGCGGGGCCTGTTTGGCCCCGAAGCGGCGTCGGCGATCGGCTATCGCGCGATCAATGCCGCGATCGGCCTGGTCCTGACCTTCCTGATTTATGCCGCGATCCGCTTTTTCGCGAGGGAAGGCAGTATCCGGCGAATGGCACTGGTCGCGGCGACAGCTGCGCTTCCTGCAGCGGTGGTCATGTCCGTCGCGAGCCTCCGGATGGCTACGCAGCCCGACCCGATGGGACCGCCGTCGCGGATCACCACGCAGGAAGGCATCGCCATCGTCCAGCGCGGCAGCAACGTGCGCATCGTCAAGCAGGACGGCGCCGAAATGGAGGTCAACCTTCCGCCCGTCCACCAGATCATTGCATCGAAAATGCCGCGCCTGATCGCCGATGGCACAGTTACCTGGTATTTCCTCCTGGCCGCTTGGTGCGCCTTTTTCATCGCCATGACCCAGCAGCATCGCACCCGCGTCACCGAGCTGCGGCTAGCCGAAGCCGAGACCGCGGCCCATGCGGCGCAAGTCCGGGCGCTCCGTTACCAGGTCAATCCGCACTTCCTATTCAATACGCTCAACAGCCTGTCGTCACTGGTTATGTCCGGGCGCGCCGACCGCGCCGAGGAAATGCTCATGGCGCTGTCGACCTTCTTCCGTACCAGCCTGTCGATCGATCCGTCGGCCGATGTCAGCCTAGCCGAGGAAATCGCCCTCCAGCGCCTCTATCTCGACATCGAGAAGGTCCGCTTCCCGGACCGGCTGACCGTCCACATCGATATTCCTGCAGAGCTTCGCGAAGCGCGGGTCCCCGCACTGATCCTTCAGCCGATCGTTGAAAATGCGATAAAATATGGCGTGTCGGCGACGACCAAGCGGATCGAGCTTTCGATCGAGGCACGCCCGCTCGACGGTGGCCGGATGCAGCTCGATATCGTCAACCGCGAAGCCGGGAAAAGCAGCGGCTCGAAGGCGGTGCCTGCTCACGCGGGAACCGGACTTGGGCTGTCCAACGTCTGTCAGCGGCTCGAAGCGCATTTCGGTACTAGCGCCGATTGCCGTTTTGGTCCCATTCCTGGCGGGTACAAGGTTTCGATCGCAATGCCCCTGGAGGAAGATGACTGATACGCTCCTCAAGATCCTGATCGCCGACGACGAGCCGCTCGCGGCCGAGCGATTGCAGATGCTGCTGGCCAGGCTTGAAGGCGTGAACCTGGTTGGCACCGCGCATGACGGCGAAAGCGCTGTGCGCATGGCCGAGGCGCTTCAGCCCGACCTGGTGCTGCTCGATATCGCCATGCCCGGCCTCGACGGGATCGAGGTTGCTCGCGCCCTTTCGCGGCAGGCGCAATCACCGGCCGTCGTCTTCGTCACGGCCTTCGACCAGTTCGCGGTCGCGGCCTTTGACGTGGCGGCGATCGACTATCTGATGAAGCCGGTCGATGCGGATCGGCTAGGCCGCTCGATCGAGCGCGCGCGCGCCTATCTCGATAGCCGTGCCCAGCAGCCCCCACCAACGGCCGCACCGGACACTTCGCCCTGGCTGGAGGAGTTCTGGGCCTCCGACCTTTCGGGACTGGTCCGGATTTCGGCATGCGACATCGACCGGGTGACGGCGGAGCGCGACTATATGCGGCTCCATGTCGGTAAGCGCAGTTGGCTGATCCATCATTCGATGACCGCGCTCGAAGAAGGGCTGAGCCCGGAATTATTCGTTCGGCTCCACCGCTCGGCGATCGTGCGGCGCGACTTCATCGCCGGGTTCAGCCGGAACTCCTCGGGACGCTGGATCGCACGTCTTGCTGACGGCAACGAACAGCCGGTCGGCCGTCTCTACGCCGACCAAGTGCGAGCGATCGCCGGCCGCTGACCCTGCGGCGACCTGGCCGCCTTCATGATTGTGAAGGGTTGCGACGCGTAAGAGGGTCGGGATGTCAGGGGTCTCCCCTCCCCGCGTCGCATCTTCCTTTTTGCCCGGACGATCGGGCAATGCACCCGGCCATCGACCGGGCCTTGGCCAGTGTCGACCAACGCCGCGCCCCTGTAACGAACATACCTGCAGGGACGACGAACGGCGGTCAGTCGCGCTCGCCCTTGGCGACCGCGCCCGACACAGCGACGTCCATTGTCACATTGCCCAGCGTGCGAAATATGTCGGGGATGACTTCGACGGCGATCAGAAGCGCCAGTGGCTCGATTGGCACGCCCATCGCCAACGCGATCGGCGCGATAGACGTGACAAAGGACAGGGCGCCGGGCAGGCTGACCGCCCAATAGCTTGCGACCGACGCGACCGCGAAACCGGCGATGAGGTTGCCGGCGCTCAGTTCCACGCCCACCCAGTGGGCGACGTAAATTGCCACTGCGATGTTCATCGCCGGTCCAGTCGCCCGAAACAGCGCGACCGCAAGCGGCAGGCTGACGTCGGCGTTGCGCTGCGGAAGGCCGAGCCGCCGGGATGCCTGCAGCATCGCCGGCAGTGAAGCGAGGCTCGACTGGGTCGAAATGGCGACGGCCTGCGGCGGGATCATCGCCCGGGCAAAGTCACCCGGCCGCCACCGGGCGAAGATGACGGCGATGACATAGGCTGCCAACATGACGGCGATGCCGATCGCCGTGACGATTAGCACATAGTGAACCACCGCTCCGAACGCCGACCCTCCGGCGCCCGCGCCAACCGCGAATGCCAGCCCCAGCACGCCGGCAGGCGCCAGCCACAAGACCCAGCCGACGACCACCAGCATGGCGTCCTGAACCGCCTTGAAAAAGCGGCCGATCGCCTGCCGGCCTTCGGTTTCGATGCGGGTCACTGCAAAGGCGAAAATTGCGGTGAATACCACCAACGCCAAGACTTGGTCGTTGGCGGCGGCGGCGATGGGATTGGTGGGAATCAAGCTCTTCAGCCAGTCGCGCAGGCTCGGGACCGAGGCAGCGGCGACTTGGCTGTCAACGCTGGCAAGCCCGGCGCGTAACGCCTCTGCCGCAGCGGTCGGGAGTGGGAAGATTTCGAGTAATGCCGGCGTCGCGATCAGTCCGAACAGCGCGCTCAGGGTCAGCACGGCGACGAACCACAACATCGAGCGACCGGCGATCCCGCCGGCGCGGGCATGATCGGCCCCGGAAACGATACCGGTGATCAGGAGGGCGATGATCAGCGGGATGACGGTCATCTTCAGCGCGTCGAGCCATAGCCCGCCGACCATCGCCGCAGTGGTCACCAGCGGTTCACGGATTCCGTCGCCAAGACGCGCCGACAATGTTCCCAGGAACAGGCCGACAATCAAGGCCGCCAGGACCAGCCAGGTCGACCGCCTAGCCGCCGGCCCCTTGCCGGCTTCCCTTTCCGCTCTATCCCGAACCGCCCCGCCGCCCATGCCTATCTCCTGCCGTCGCAGCAGGCTTATCTGCCGGACGACCACTAGGCCAGAGGCCGATTTTGGTCATCGGCAGGAACCGGACGATGGATCGCGGCCGCGCCGCGCAGCGCCGCGCAGAAGCGCCAAATCGCAAGCTTTTCGGGCCAGGCCGCGCAGCAATCGCGCGGGTCGAACGTTGTGTTGGTATGGTGCTCGCCGTCTGATCGTTCCCGGCGGGCCCTTGGGGCGACGGGCTGCCAGCACCGCCGCCCCTTTTCTTGAGGGGGAACGGACCTGCAATCGATGGCGACCGGGACTGAGTCTGGGAGCGCGCCAAAAGAAATGGGGGCCGGCATTGCTGCCAGCCCCCATCTGCGCCGAGACATGGATCTGCCGGTGTTCGCTAGCTTGACGGCCCGAGGGCCCTCCGCTCTTCGATCCTGGCTCACCAGCTCAGGCGTCGCTTCCGATCGTGGTCCTGCCCGAAAGCAGGTTCAGCGACCCTCCGCGGCCCTTCTTGGGCTGACCCCTTCGCGTCGCTTGCTCCCGAAGGAGCCGCGAACAGCGACAGAAAGATCAGCTCTTCCGGCGCCTCTGCCGGTGGTCCGAATTGGAACCGAAGTTCCTCCTCATCGCCATCCGGTGGAGATCGGTCCTTCCGCCACCTGCCGACCCTTATTGCCGTTTCCGGCCCTCCGGGGAGGCGGGGACTTCTGTCCCGATCACAATTAGAACCTGACTCGCTTTTCCGAGTCGCGCAAAGCGAAAAAAACGAGTCTTTGCCTGTGGATAGCGGGGATATCGCGAATAAGTCGGGAATCGCACGGCGGGACTCCACCCAGAATGGCGATTCGCCGGGTCATTTAGCTGCTCGCGTGGTTGCTGCAACCCCGAAGGTTGCCGTTTCGTTCGCATCTGCCTAGCTGGAAGGCGTGTCCGACTCTTCGCCTCCACTGCCCGACCCTTCCTATCTCGACGGTTTGAACCAACCGCAGCGCGAAGCGGTGCTGACCACCGAAGGGCCGGTCTTGATGCTTGCCGGTGCCGGTACCGGCAAGACCGCGGCGCTAACCGCGCGGCTTGCGCACATCATTGCGACCCGCCGCGCCTGGCCGTCGCAGATTTTGGCGGTGACCTTCACCAACAAGGCGGCACGGGAAATGAAGGAGCGGGTCGCCGCGCTGTCGGGGGGAGCGCTTGAAGGCCTCCCGTGGCTCGGCACTTTCCACTCGGTCGCGGCGCGGATGCTGCGCATCCATGCCGAACTAGTTGGCCTTCAATCGAACTTCACCATCCTCGATACCGATGACCAGTTGCGCCTGCTCAAACAGCTGATCATCGCCGCCAACCTCGACGAAAAACGCTGGCCGGCACGTCAGCTTGCCGGCGTGATCGACCGGTGGAAAAATCGCGGCTGGACCCCGGCGCATATCGATGCCGCCGAGTCCGAGGCGTTCGCCAATGGCCGGGGACAGGAGCTTTATGCCGCTTACCAGGACCGGCTGCGGACGCTCAACGCCTGCGACTTCGGCGACCTGCTGCTACACATGCTGACGATCTTGCGCACGCATACGGACATTCTGGAGCAATATCGCGACCGGTTCCGCTACATCCTCGTCGACGAATATCAGGACACCAATGCCAGCCAGTATGACTGGCTTCGCCTGCTTGCCGAACCCAGGCGCAACATCTGTGTCGTCGGCGATGACGACCAGTCGATCTATAGCTGGCGCGGCGCGGAGGTCGCGAACATCCTTCGGTTTGAAAAGGATTTTCCCGGCGCCAAGGTCGTCCGCCTCGAACAGAATTACCGCTCCACCCCGCACATCCTCGGCGCCGCCACCGGCCTTATTGCCAATAATGCCGGCCGGCTCGGCAAGACGCTGTGGACCGACCGGGACGAGGGTGAGCGGGTCAAGGTGATTGGTGTGTGGGACGGGCCCGAGGAAGCACGGCGGGTCGGCGAGGAGATCGAGGCGCATGCCCGACATGGCGGACGCCTCAACGATTGCGCGATTCTGGTTCGCGCCCAGTTCCAGACCCGCGAATTCGAAGAGCGGTTCATCGCGATCGGCTTGGCCTACCAGATCGTCGGCGGCTTCCGCTTTTACGAACGCGCCGAAATTCGCGATGCCCTCGCCTATCTCCGCCTTGTCGCGCAACCTGCCGACGACCTGGCGTTCGAGAGGATCGTCAATCAGCCGAAGCGGGGCCTTGGCGACAAGGCGATAGCAACCATCCACGACTTTGCTCGCCGATCGGGCCAGCCGCTGCTGCTTGCTGCCGCGCAGATGCTCGATAGCGATGAGTTGCAGGCCCGCGCCCGCAATAGCCTTGGCCGCTTCGTCGCCGATGTCGCGCGCTGGCGGCAGATGGCCGCCGACCTGCCGCATCCGGAGCTTGCACGAATCCTCCTCGATGAGAGCGGCTATACCGCCATGCTCCAGGCCGAACGCAGCGCGGAGGCTGCGGGAAGGCTCGAGAACCTCGCCGAGCTTACCCGTGCGATGGAAGAATATGACAGCCTTGGCGCCTTCCTCGAACATGTCAGCCTGGTCATGGACAATGACGCGCAGAAGGGCGGCGACAAGGTCACCATCATGACCATTCATGCCGCGAAAGGTCTGGAATTTCCCCTGGTGTTCCTCGCCGGATGGGAAGAAGGGGTCTTTCCCTCGCAGCGCGCGCTCGATGAAGGCGGGATCGCCAGCCTCGAGGAAGAACGGCGTCTCGCTTATGTCGCGATCACCCGCGCCCGCGCCCGCGCGACCGTGCTCCATGCCGCGAACCGCCGGATCTACGGCCAATGGACCAGCAGCATCCCCTCACGCTTCGTCGGCGAGCTGCCGAAGGAGCATGTCGAGGAGGAAACGACCATGACCGGGGGCGAGTCGCTATGGCGCGCTCAGTGGAGCGAACGGTCCGATCCCTTCGCCCATCTGGGACCAGCCCAGGCGATGCGGTCGGCGACCCGCGGACCAGGCTGGAAACGCGCTGCTGGCAATTTCAACAGCCAGCCCCAACGCATCGTCGAGGCCCGCGCCTCAGCGGTCAGCCTTGGGAACAAGGGTCGCGACGACGTCAGCGTGGGCCAGCGCGTGTTCCACGGGAAGTTCGGTTACGGCAAGATCGAAGCGATTGAGGGCAACAAGCTTGAGATCGAGTTTGAAAAGACCGGTCGCAAGCGGGTGCTCGATAGCTTCATTACCCCGGCCTAGCCTCCGCCCGCCGCGCCGCGAGGCGACGGTCGATGGCGATGCCGCTGGCGGCGATCAGCGCGAAGACGGCTAGGACGCCACCGATCCCGGTGACCAGTTCAGCGGCGGACTGGAGCGCCGGATCGAGGAAATAATAGGGATACCAGCCGTCGAAAGCTCCGCGCGTCATGGCATAGGCCAGATAGAGCGCGGGCGGGACCAGCGCCCATTTAAGGTCGGTCCAGCGCAGCGCGCCATGCGGTCCAATTGCCCAGAGCAGCGCGAACAGGATCGGGGTCATGTCGTGCAGGATCGCGTCGGCGATTTTCTGAAGGCCCTGCGGGTCCCATAACGATCGCAGCAGAAGCGAGTAGACGAAGCCCACCGTGATGATCGCGGTGAGGCCCATCAGCATTGCCCGCGGGCTGGTCAGCCGGTTCTCGCCTCCCGCCGCGATTGCGGTCGCGATGCAGCCAATCGCGAAGTTCGACAAAATGGTGAAGAAGCCGATGAACCGCCAGCCGGCGGTGGCAAGTCCCACGGCCTGGGCGAAGATGACGAACTGCAAGATCAGTCCGAACCAGGCCAGCGCGGCCGTCGCAACCGCCAAACCCCGTCTCGCTCCCATTTGCGTTCCTCCTCTTCCACCATCATGGGTGAAACAGGGCGTGCCGCCAAGTCTAGACGGTGTCTCCATCGGGTTCGGCGAAATCTTCCTCCCGTTCCGCCTCGGCCTCATGGAACTGGGCCAGTTCCTCGTGCAACCGGCGCACGTCCGGGTCGACAGACTCTTCGGCCATTCGCCGGCACTGCGCCGCGCGTTCCAGATGATAGTCCCGATCCTCCGCGGGGTTCATCGCCAGCTCCATTGATTGCCGGGCTGCATTGCCCGCGCTCCCCCTGACGGAGTCCTTATACCATGAAGCGCGGGTCCGGTCCTAGGGAGACTAAAGGCCTAAGCCCGACGGCGGCGATCGGCGCCCGATGCAATAGTGCTAGAACCCGACGCCGATCCGCCGCGGTCAAGTTCCATCCAGTCGCGAAACTCAAGCCCGTAAAGCATGTCCATGACTTCGAACTCCAGCCCGCCGGGCTGCGAAGTGTTGCTGTTCCACAGCGCGACAACTCCGCTCTTGCGCTCAGGATCGAACAGGATCAGCGAGCGATAGCCGTCGACCCCGCCGCGATGGCCTACTAGACGGTGCCCGGCATAGTCGTAGCTGCGCCAGCCATAGCCATATTGCGCATCGCCCAGCCGTTCGAGGAATTTGCGCATGCGCCGCCGTTCGCCCGGCGTTTTGACCCGAGGTTCATGGATCGTCCGTAGCAGCTTGGGGCTTAGCACTGCCGGCATCTGGCCCATCTGCGCCAGCATCCACACCGCCATGTCCTTGATATTGCTGTTGACGCCGCCAGCGGCGGGGACGCGGTAATAATTGTCGTTCGGGGTAAGGATGCGCCGACCAACGCTGTGCGGCCGGGCCCAGCTTTTCGCGCCGGTCAGCCCTTCGAGTGTCATGCTGGCCGACGTCATGCCGAGCGGAGCGAACAAATCGCGTCGAACCAGTTCGTCATAGCTCAGGCCCGTGACCTTGCTGGAGATTTCCGACGCCGCGTCATAGGCGACATTCTGGTAACTCCAGCAGGTGCCCGGTGCGCAGATGCTGTTGAGGGTCGCGAGCGTCCCCCGCAGTGCGCGGACGTCCTGACCTTCCTCAAGCTTGTTGTCGAAGGCGTTGCGATAAAGGCCAAGCCGATGGCTCAGCACGTCGCCGACGGTCGCCACCTGCTCGTTGCGGCCCGGCAGGTGAAGCGAGGGTGCAAGAGTCGCGACGGGCTGGTGAAAGCTCAGTCGCCCCTGCTCCTCCAGCTTGGCGACCATGGTCGAGGCGACCCCCTTCGACACCGAGGCCCAGCGGAAGATCGTATCCGACGAAACTTTCTCGCCCGATCCCTCGGCGGTCTCGCCATAACCCGACAGGAAGGTGATCCGGCCATTTTCGACGATGCCGACAGCCATGCCGACCATCGTCGGCTTTTCGACCATTCGCCGAAGCCGCGCATCGAGCTTGGCATAATCGATCCGGTTTCGATGACCGGGTTCGACCTTCGCCAGCATGGCTGTTGCCCGGGCCGTCGCGGCTGCGGCCTCCTGCTGGGCCACGGCCGGCGAGATCGGCTCCGAATCGCCGAATGGCGACGCGAGCGCGATCGCTCCGAGCGAAAGCGCGAAAATGCCCAAACCAAGCGTGTGCTGGCGTTCCAACGAACCAGTTCCTCCCCGAGGACTGCTGTGACCGTTGCGCACTCAACGCTCAACACCCCCCGGAATCTCCCTGCGGCGAGCCGACGCCGGGGAGCGGCGAACGGGTGACTGGTCAGCACGGCCGCAACGGCCTAAAGCCCCTGCCGGGGAGAGACATGAACTTCTTGAAGACCTTATTCTGGGTAGTCGTCGCCGTGTCGCTGGCGATTTTCGCGACACGCAATTGGACGGACGTGTCGGTCAGCCTGTGGGGCGGGATACAGGCCGACATCAAGTTGCCCGCCTTGCTGCTCCTGACATTCTTGATCGGATTCCTGCCGACCTATTTTATCATGCGCGGCCGGATCTGGTCTTTGCAGCGCAAGCTGATGCTATCGCAGGGCCCCACCGTCGCTCCCGTCGCGCCGCCGCCTGCCAGGGACGACGAGCCGGCATGACCAGCCCGATCTTCGTCGCCATCGATACCCCGGACCTCGACCGCGCCCGGACCATCGCCTCGTCGGTCAGGCGCCATGCCGGCGGGCTGAAGCTGGGCCTGGAATTCTTCTGCCACAACGGCCGCGCGGGCATCCTCGAAATGGCGGAATTGGGACTCCCGATCTTCCTCGACCTCAAGTTCCACGACATTCCCAATACTGTCGCAAAGTCGATCCAGGCGCTTTCGCCTGTGACCCCGGCAGTGCTGACCGTTCATGCCGCGGGCGGCCGGGCGATGATGGAGGATGCCAAGGCCGCGGCGCCCGCCGGGACCAAGGTTGTCGGGGTAACCGTGCTGACCAGCCTCGACGGTTCCGACCTCGATTCCATCGGCATCAAGGGCGGGAGCCACGGCCAGGTCGAGCGCCTTGCCCAGCTGGCGCGCGAAGCCGGGCTCGACGGCATCGTCTGTTCGGGAAGCGAGGTGGCCGCGGCCCGCGCTTTCTGGAAGGACGGCTATTTCGTCGTCCCGGGAATTCGGCCCGCGAACAGCGCCGTGGGCGACCAGAAGCGGGTGATGACCCCGCGCGAAGCGATCGATGCCGGGGCCTCGATCCTGGTGATCGGCCGGCCGATCACCGGCGCCGCCGACCCCGACGCGGCGCTGCGCGATATCGCCGGCACGCTTTAACGCAAGGCGTGGACATGGCGCGGCTTCGCGCCTACCTCCCGCCCGCAGCAAGAAATGAGGTTTGAATGAGCTGGCTGAGCAGCGTCCGCAAAGGCATCCAGTCGCTGACCAAGCGGCAGACCGCGGACAATCTTTGGCACAAGTGCAAGAAGTGCGGGTCGATGGTCTTCACCAAGGAATGGGAAGAGAATCTCTACGTCTGTCCGCGCTGCGACCATCACGACCGCGTCGGACCGACGGTTCGCTTCGATTCCCTGTTCGACCGTCGCAAATACGAAATTCTGCCCAGTCCTGAAGTTCGGGAAGACCCGCTCAAGTTCCGGGATACCAAGCGGTACACCGACCGGATCAAGGCGGCGCGCTCGACCACCGGAGACCGCGACGCGCTGATCAACGCAGTCGGCAAGATCGAAAGCCGGCAGGCGGTCGTCGGCGTGCAGAATTTCGCCTTCATGGGCGGATCGATGGGCGTTGCCGTGGGCGCGGCCTTCGTTGCCGGCGTGACCCGGGCGATCGAACTTCAATGTCCCTATATTCTGTTCACCGCCGCCGGCGGCGCGCGGATGCAGGAAGGCATTCTGTCGCTGATGCAGATGCCGCGCACTACCGTTGCGCTGGCCCGGCTGCGCGAGGCCGGTCTTCCCTATCTCGTCGTGCTGACCGATCCGACCACGGGCGGGGTCACCGCAAGCTATGCGATGCTTGGAGACGTGCAGATTGCCGAGCCGGGCGCGCTGATCGGTTTTGCCGGACAGCGCGTCATCGAGCAGACGATCCGCGAGAAACTGCCTGATGGTTTCCAGCGCGCGGAATATCTGCTCGAACATGGCATGATCGACATGGTCACCCATCGCCACGTCCTGAAGGACAGGATCGGCCGGCTGATCGATTATCTTGCGCCCGAAAAGGACAAGAAGGCCGCCTGATGAAGGAGGTGGTCCGCTCGTCGGATCCGCGCATCGCCGCACTGATCGCCCGGCAGGCAGCCCAATCGGCCGATGGCGACCAAATCGGCCTTGGTCGCATCCGTGCGCTGCTCGACCGGCTTGGTCGCCCGCAGGATTCGCTGCCGCCTGTTCTTCATGTCGCAGGCACCAACGGCAAGGGATCGACCTGCGCTTTCCTTCGCGCCGCGTTGGAGGCCGCGGGCAAGCGGGTCCATGTCTTCACCAGCCCGCACCTCGTCCGCTACAATGAGCGCATCCGGATTGCCGGCACGCTGATCGACGATGTTGAACTGGGCGGACGGATGGCTGCAGTGCTCGACGCCAACGAGGAGATTGGCGCCAGCCTGTTCGAAGTGAATGTCGCGGTCGCTTTCCTGGCGTTCCGCGACACGCCGGCTGATGCCTGCATCCTGGAAGTCGGGCTTGGCGGTCGACTTGATGCGACCAATGTAATCGAGCGTCCACTGGTGTGCGGGATCGCCAGCCTTGGCCTCGACCACCAGCAGTTCCTCGGCAGAAACATGGTCGGCGTCGCTCGCGAAAAGGCGGGCATCGCCAAGCCCGCAGTGCCGCTGGTGACCCAGCTTTATCCGCCCGACATCGCCGCGGCCGTTGCCGGGATCGCCGGGTCCGTCGGCGCGCCGGTGGAGGCGCGCGGGTCGAGCTGGACTGCAAGTCTTCGTCATGGCGCGATCAACTATCGCGATCGCGAGGGAATGTTGAAACTGCCCACGCCCCGGCTGGCTGGAAAGCACCAGGCAATGAACGCCGCACTTGCGGTCGCCATGCTGCGCCACCAATCCACGATCGCTGTGCCGCCGCCGGCGCTGACCGCGGCGATGGGTTGGGCGCAATGGCCGGCGCGGCTCCAGC
This sequence comes from Sphingomonas xanthus, assembly GCF_007998985.1. Lineage (GTDB taxonomy): Bacteria > Pseudomonadota > Alphaproteobacteria > Sphingomonadales > Sphingomonadaceae > Sphingomicrobium > Sphingomicrobium xanthum. Next base: position 1,739,238 of record NZ_CP041659.1, on the reverse strand, counting down.
AGCTGACGGCCGGCCCGATGTTCGACATGCTGCCGCGCGGAAGCGAGTTATGGGTCGACGGCGGCCACAATCCCGCAGCGGCAAGACTGATCGCCGACCATGCCCGTCGCCACTGGCAGGACGGCAAGCGGCTGGTACTGGTTTTTGCCAGCCTGGCGTCAAAGGATGCGGCAGGAACCCTTCGCCCGTTCCGCGGGCTGGCCCAGGAAGTGCTGACGCTGGGGATCGACGGTCATGACTGCCGCTCGCCCGAAGCGCTGGAGCAGCTTGCCGAAACGATGGGCTGTACTGCGCGCGCCAAGGTTGGTCTCGCCGACGCAATGGCGGCGCTACGCCAGCCCGCCAGGGTGCTGGTATTCGGTTCGCTGTACCTTGCCGGAGAGCTGCTGACGCTCAACGGGCCACTTCCCGAATAGGAGCCTCGCGGCGCCCGGCCATCGCCGTCCTCGCCCATTCGAGGATGACGAAAGCCACAGCGATCAGGCCGATGGCGGCGGTGAAGCGGAATACCGGGGCATAGCCGATCTGATCGATCGCCTCGCCGATCGCGGCCCGGCCGAGCGAGCCGATCAGGAAGGTCAGCGATGATAGAAGCGCATATTGCACCGCGCTGAATTCGCGCGAGGTGATCGACGACAGGTAGGCGACGAATGCCGCGCCCGCGAGGCCGCCGGCGATATTTTCGCCCGAGATCGCGATCAGCAGCCGCACCATTCGCAGGTCGGGCCCGAAACTATCGAGCGCGAACAGCCGGGCAAAGGCGTCGATGTAATATGCGCCGGAGGCGAGGTCAGCATAGAGAAGGTTGCTCGCTGCCGCGACGATCGCGCCGATCAGCAAGGTCGGCATCCGCCCGATCGTCGCGAAGAGGATGCCGCCAAGAGCGATCCCCGCCATGGTCATGAACACGCCGAAGATCTTCGACGCGAAGGCGACCTCGTCCCCCGTGTATTGCAGTTCCTGAAGATAGAAGGGGAAGGCGAACGAACCCCAAATATTGTCGGTGATCCGATAGCTGAGGATCAGGCCGAGGACGATGATCACCCCCCAGCCGATCCTCCGGACCAGCTCGGCGAGCGGCAGGATCAGCGCCGAATACGCATGATCGGCGGCGCGGGCTCCGGCGTCCGGCCGATCGTCGTCCGCGTCGAGGGTCATGTCGGCGCGGAAGCTCATCCAGTTGAACACCGCGGCGACGATCGCGGGTAGGATGACTGTAGCGGCAACGATCAACGGCCCCATGCTCCGGGTGAAGTCGCCCACCGCCGGTGGATTGGGGTCGTTGGGGGAAGCTGTGACCACCCGGATCATGAAGGCCGCAACGGTCCAGATCGCCCAGACCCAGCCTGTGCCGACGATCGCCAGCCCTGCGGCCCGCCACTTGGGAAGGACCGCCCCCTTGCGGCGAAGCCATCCCTGTTCACTTTCTTCGGCGGTTCGCGGCGTATCCGGGGCCATCAGCGTGGCGATGATAGTCAGTGCCATGAACCCGCCCATGACCGCATAGACCGTCGGCCAGCTGATCCGTTCGGACAGCACCAGCGCCAATGCCCCGCCAACCAGCGCCGCGATCCGGTAGCCGAACTGGTAAATGGTCGACAGGATTTCCACGGGGGCTTTCTCGTCCGCCACGTCGATGCGCCAGGCATCGATGACGACGTCCTGCGTCGCCGACGCAAAAGCACCGATCACCGCGACCAGCGCGAACCAGCCAAGGTCAAGCCGGGGATCGGAAAAGGCCATGGCCAGGAATGTCGCGCTCAGCAGCAGCTGGCACAGCAATAGCCAGCTACGACGCCGGCCAAGCCGTTCCAGCAGTGGCAATCGCACCCGATCGACCAGCGGCGACCAAAGGAATTTGAAGGCATAAGCCAGGCCGATCCAGGACAATACGCCAATGGTCGCGAGGTCAATCTGCCATTCGCCCAGCCAGGCGTTCAATGTCCCGATCAGCAGCGTATAGGGAAGGCCGGCGGCGAAGCCGAAAACAAGCATGATGGCCGTCTTGCGATTGGCAAGCGCCGCCCGAAGCACACCCAGTCCTTTTGGCTGCTCGCCAATGGCCGCCGTTGCCATAGATATCTTGCTCCTGAACCGTTCGCGATGAACCTAGCAGCCTCTGGGCCAAGGGGAAGCGGCAAACATTGGCAGGTGGTGCCGAAAATCTGTTCGGCTCGGCCTTGCAAGCCATCGCAGGGGAGCGCAGTCTTCATGGCCATGGACTTCCCCAGGACCCCGCGCCGGCCGACCCCCGGCCAACGCGCGCTCGCCGAAGCGCTTGCCCGCGGTGAAGCCGCGCTAGGCAGTGCGGTCGAAGCGCTTCCCGCCTCGGTTTACACCGACCCCGATCGTTTCGGCGCCGAGCAGCGCGCCCTGTTCGACAAGGTGCCCCACCTTCTCGCCCCATCCGCGCTATTGCCGGCACCGCGCCAGGCGGTGACCCATGACGGCTATGGCACCCCACTGATCCTGACCCGTGACGATAATGGCCGCGCCCATGTGTTCGCCAATGTCTGCCGCCATCGCGGCACGCGGCTGATCGACACGCACGAGGTCGTACCGGCCAAGCGGATCGTCTGCCCCTATCATGCCTGGGCATATAAGCCCGACGGTGAGTTGACCGGGATACCGCGGGCCGACTGTTTCCCCGATTTCGACAAGGCCAGCCACGGGTTGAGAGAGTTCCCCTGCGTGGAAGAAGGCGGACTGATCTGGTGGGCCAAGGACGAAGGCGCCGATTTCAGCGACGCACGTTTGCTGACGCCCGACCTTGACGCGTTCGGGCTCGGTGAACTTTACCTCTACAGGCGCAGGACGCATGAAGTGGCGGCCAACTGGAAGCTGATTATCGACGCCTTCCTTGAAAGCTATCATGTCCAGCGGCTCCACGCCGCGACCATCGCCAGCTTCTTCGCCGACGGCATCACCACCGCCGACACCATCGGATGTCACCAGCGTGCCGCGGTCGGTCGGTCGGCCTACCTTACGGAAATCGACCGCGATGACTGGGGCGAATTGCGCAAGGCGGTGACCTATACCTACCAGCTGTTCCCTTCCTCGGTGATCATCGTCAGCCCGGATTATATCAACCTGCTGATCGCCATGCCGCAGACGGTGGGAACGACGCTGGTCGAAGACCTGATGCTGATCCCCGAACCCCCGGCGACCAACGAGGCCGAGGCGCATTGGCAGCGAAGTTGGGAACTGCTCGACGGCGGGACCTTCGGCGCCGAGGACTTTCACGCCGCCGCGCTATGCCATCGCGGGCTGAAGTCGGGCGAGATCCAGGACGTGGTCATTGGAACATTGGAAAACGGAATCGCCGATTTCCACCGCAAGATCGAAACGGCGATTCAGGATTCTGCCAGCGGGTAGAGCGTCAGCCCCTTGGGCGGGCGGGCATTTTCGCCCGCGAGATGACGTTCGACCGCGGCCAGTGCCGATTTCAATGTCCGATCGCTATAAGGCTTTAGCAGGCAGCCGAGGACTAGTTCCGACGCATTTTCGGGCGGCATTCCAGTAACGAACACAATCGGGATGCCGCGCTGTTGCGCGACCTTGGCAAGGTCGATCCCGCTTCGCTCGCCCGTCAGCCGGACATCGGAGAGGATCAGGTCAACCTGTTCCTTGTCCAGTGTTTCGACTGCATCGGCGAAACGATCGAGCGTCGCCACCACCTCATACCCCTCGTCGCCGAGGAGGTTTTCATTGTCGAACGCCGTCAATGGCTCGTCCTCGACGATGAGGATTCTATTGACGATCCGCTTACGCTTCCCGAACAGCATCTTTAACCCGTATGAAAAACAATCCTCCCCCGCAACGAACGAAGCGCCCAGCAGTGCCACGGCGATCGAAAGGCCCCAGGCCAGCACCTGGTCCCAAGCCGGGACCGGCGCGCAACGAAGGTCCGCAGCGAATCGCCAAGCTGCTCGCCCGCGCCGGGATCGCGTCGCGCCGCGACATCGAACGGATGATCGCCGAGGGACGGATCGCGCTCAACGGAGAAACGCTGACGACGCCCGCCACGCTGCTGGAAAGCCTGGCGGGGGTGACGGTCGACGGCCAGCCGGTTAAGCCCGCCGGCGCGGCGCGGCTCTTCCTGTTCTACAAGCCTCCCGGATGCCTGACGGCGGCGCGCGACCCCAAGGGCCGACCGACCATTTACGACAAGCTGCCCGCCGGGCTGCCGCGGCTGATGCCGGTCGGCCGCCTCGACTATGCAACCGAGGGGCTGCTGTTGCTGACCAATGACGGGGAGCTGAAGCGCCAGCTCGAACTGCCGAGCACCGGGGTCGTGCGGCGCTATCGCGCCCGGGCGTTCGGTGACGTGACCCAGGCGCAGCTCGAACAATTGTCGGAAGGGGTGAGCATCGACGGCATCCGCTACGGCTCGATCGACGCCAACCTGGAACGGCGCACCGGGCGCAATTGCTGGATCGAATTGTCGCTGACCGAAGGAAAGAACCGCGAGGTTCGCAACGTGCTGGCCTATCTTGGCATGCAGGTGTCCCGGCTGATCCGTACCGCCTATGGCCCGTTCAGTGCCGACGGAGCGGCACCTGGCGACATTATCGAGGTACAACGCGAAGATCTGTTCCGCTTTCGCCAGACCCTGAAATGAGGATCATCGCCGGGCGGTGGCGCGGGCGAAAACTGGTCGCGCCGCCGGGCGCCGGCACCCGCCCCACTGCGGACCGGACCCGCGAGACATTATTCTCCATGCTCGTCAGCCGGCTCGGCAGCTTCGAGGGGTTGCGCGTTGCCGACCTTTACGCCGGAAGCGGTGCGTTGGGGCTTGAAGCGCTTTCGCGCGGCGCGGCCGAGGCAACCTTCATCGAGAACGACCGAGCTGCTCTACGCGCCATCGAATCCAATATCGCGGCACTCGGTGCGACCGGGGTTTCGGTGCGGCCGACCTCCGCAACGGCGCTCCCAGCTAGCGGACCGTTCGACCTCGTACTGGCCGACCCGCCCTATGCGCCGGGATCGGGTAGCGCCGTCGCCGCGGCGATTGCCAAGGCGGACTGGCTGGAGGACGGCGGCTGGATGGCGGTGGAAACGCAGCGCGGCGATGCGGTCGCACCGCCTTCCGACTGGACTGTTGACGCGATCCGCGACGTCGGCCGGGCGCGGCTGACACTGCTTCGCCGCTAGGCTTTCTTCGAATCCTTCTTCACGGCTTCGAATTCAGTGATCAGCCGCTTGCCGATCGCCATCGCAGCGGCCTGGCCAGCTGCCTTGACGGCGCGCGACGAGCCACCGCCCTTCTTGCCCGCCTCCTTGCTGGAAAATCCCTGTTCGGCAATCGCCGCCACCGCAGCCATTGCACCCACGGCCAGCAGGTCGGCGACCAGCGGGTGGTCGGCCATCTTGGCGAGAGCGTCGAAGCCGCGATGCTCGGCCTTCTTCGTCGCGCGCTTTTTGGGGGCCGGCTTGGTCTTAGCCGCGTCCTTGGCCTTTTTCTTCTTGGGCCCCTCGCCCGCTGACTTCGCCTTCGCCATCCCATTCCTCCTATCATGCGGCCGACCCTCGGCGTCCGGCGGTAACGACGCAAGTCCCTATTGGTTCAGCGCTCATTCGAGCGGGATGGTAAACGGATTGTAGCGAAAGCGATTGCCTTCCTGCGCCGGCGCTTCTCCCCCAGCGCGGTCCGTGAAGCGTTGGTCGGTCAGCACCCGCCGCCCCTCAATGTCGATGACGATCGGCATTCGCGACCAGAACAGGAAGGCGCGGACATCGGGCCGCTCGCGAGCCGCTGCAAGCAACGGGTCTTCGAGGCCAAGCGGGGTCCGACTGCCAGGAAGGCGGATGCCATGGAGCAGCAGCGACTGCCCCTGGCCAAATCCTTGCGCGTCGCGCCAAAGCATCTTGCGCTGCCAGAATATGCCGGGGACCGGGTTGGCAACGACCAGCGCGGGCTGGACGCCGCGCTGTTCAAGCAGTGCTGTCGTTGCCCGCTCGCTATGACCCGTGAAAAGGCCGTTGGCGAAGATATAGAGGCCGACGACCGCGAACCCCATCCAAGCGATCCGCCGCTCATCGCCGCCGCGCTTCTCGCTCCGCCGCGCCGCGAGGAAGGAGAGGGTCAGCGCAACCCACACCCAAATGTCGATGATGAACAGCGTATCACCGGCAAACCAGCGGCTAGAAAAAGGCTCGAGCAGCCGAATGCCATAGCTGTTGAGCCAGTCCAAAGCAGGATGGCTGAGGGTGCCAATGTAAGCGGCAATGATCAGCGGCCCGGGCCGCAGCGGGACCTTGCAAGGCCGCCAACGGTCATAGGCGATCACCAGCGCCGCCAGCAGCACGGGCAGGACCGCCAGCGCGATCGGCCCATGGGTGATCCCCCGGCGCAGCGCGAGGCTTTCCGTACCGACCAGCGTGGTCAGCGCATCGATATCGGGGATATTTCCCGCGATGACCAACGTCGCCATGGCCCGGCCGCTGAGCCGTTTGAGTCCCATCTGCCCGAGCATCGCCCCGACAAGGCCATGGGTAAGATTATCCACGTAGTCGGGCGCTATTCAGCCCGCGGTTCCTTTTCGACCTGCCAAGTCTGCCCTTGGCTGACGAGCTTTTGGAGGTCGGCGGCCTTGCCGTTGGCGGCGAACTGGTTCTGCTCGGTTACCGCGCTATCGAAGGTTGGCGCTGGGTCCTCATAAAGAACGCCGAGCGCGACCGGGAATGCGCTGGCCGGCATTTCCACCAGCATATGCGCGATCGCCCGGTTGCGCGGGTCGTGAACGAGCACCTCGTCGCTGTCTCCGTCAACCACCTTCAACATGTGGCGGTCCATATCGAGCGCGAGGCCTTTCGTGCCCGCGGCGAACAGCATCTTCTCGCCGGTCTTCAGCCACAGCTGCTTGTCCGCGGCGACCGATTTGTCGGTGAAGGAAGCGAATACATCGTCATTATAGACGACGCAGTTCTGGAAGATTTCGACGAAGCTTGCGCCCCTGTGCGCGTGCGCCGCCTTGAGCACTTCGGGCAGATTCTTGTGCACGTCGATGCCGCGGGCGACGAAGCGCGCGCCACTGCCCAGCGCAAAGGCGCAGGGGTTGGCGGGCCTGTCGACCGAACCGAACGGGGTCGAGGGGCTGCGCGTGCCGACGCGGCTGGTCGGGGAATATTGGCCCTTGGTCAGGCCGTAGATCTCATTGTTGAACAGCAGCAGCTGGCAATCGAGGTTGCGGCGCAGCATGTGCATCGTGTGGTTACCGCCGATGCTGAGCGCGTCACCGTCGCCGGTGATGATCCACACGTCGAGCTCGGGATTGGCAAGCTTGGTCCCCGTCGCGACCGCGCAGGCGCGGCCGTGGATAGTATGGAAGCCGTAGCTCGCCATATAGTAGGGAAAGCGGCTGGAGCAGCCGATGCCCGAGATGAACACGGTCTTCTCGCGCGCGACGCCAAGGTCGGGCATCGTCCGCTGCACCGCCTTCAACACAGCATAGTCGCCGCAGCCCGGGCACCAGCGAACCTCCTGGTCTGAGGCCCAGTCCTTGGCAGTGGTCAGCTTGGTCACTTCGTTCATACCAGATAGCCGTTGAGCCAGAGATAGAGAAAGACCACCAGCAACAGCATGGCGATCAGCGGGAATGGATTAATCGGCTTCATCCCAGCGCCTCATCGATCGCCGCTTCGATTTCGGCGATGCGGAAGGGATGGCCGCTGACCTTATTGAGCGGCCGTGCATCGACCAGGAACTGGTCGCGCAGCAGCGTCTTCAACTGGCCAGTGTTCATTTCCGGAACGATGATCCGGTCATAGCTGCGAAGCAGCTCACCGAGGTTGTTCGGGAATGGTGCGACATAGCGGATGTGGATGTGGCTGACGTCTTGGCCCTTGGCCCGGGCGCGGCGCACCGCCTGGTGGATCGGGCCGAAGGTCGAACCCCAGCCGACGATCGCCAGCTTGCCGCCTTCGTTACCCAGACACACGTCCTGGTCGGGGATCGATTCGGCGACGCCGGCGACCTTGGCCGCGCGTAACCGGGTCATCTCGGCATGGGCTTCGGGCGAATAATCGATGTTGCCAGTGCCGGGCTGCTTTTCGATGCCACCGATCCGATGTTCTAGGCCGGGCGTACCGGGCTTGATCCACGGGCGCGCCAGATCGCCATTGCGGCGATAGGGCATGACCTGGTCATTGTCGGGTTCGATCGCCGAAGCTTCGGCAAAGCTGACTGGGAATGGCTGATAGCCGCTCATGTCCGGGACCTTCCACGGCTCGGCGGCATTGGCGATATAGCCGTCCGTCAGCAGCATCACCGGGGTCATATAGCGTGTGGCGATGCGCACCGCCTCGATCGCGCAGTCGAACGCGTCGGCGGGCGAGCGGGCGGCGATCACCGGCATCGGCGCGTCGCCGTTGCGGCCATAGACCGCTTGGTAAAGGTCGGACTGTTCGGTCTTGGTCGGAAGGCCGGTCGAGGGACCGCCGCGCTGCGAGTTGACGATGACCAGCGGCAGCTCGGTCATGATCGCCAGCCCCATCGCCTCGCCCTTGAGTGCGATGCCCGGACCCGAGGACGAGGTGACCCCCAACTGCCCGGCATAGCTGGCACCGATCGCGGCGCAGATGGCAGCGATCTCATCCTCCGCCTGGAAAGTAGTGATCCCATATTCCTTGAGGCGTGAAAGATGATGCAGGATCGCCGAGGCGGGGGTGATCGGATAGCCGCCGAAGAACATCGGCAGGCCCGCCAGCTGCGAGCCTGCGATCAGGCCGAGCGACAGCGATTCTGCGCCGGTGACGGTGCGGTAGAGGCCCGGCTCCGCCGGCGCCGCTGCAAGATGCTGCTGGTGAACCTGTCCGCCGATTTCGACCGTTTCGCCATAGGCATGACCGGCATTGAGCGCGGCGATATTGGCTTCGGCAAGTTCCGGCTTCTTGGCGAACTTGGCGTTGAGCCAGTCGATGATCGGCTGCCGGTCGCGGTCGAACATCCACAGCGCCAGGCCCAGCGTCCACATATTCTTGCAGCGCAGCGCCTCCTTGTTGCCAAGGCCGAACGGCTTCACCGCGTCGAGCGTCAGTTGCGAGATGTTGAAATGCACCAGTTGCCACCTGGCGAGGCTGCCGTCCTCGAGCGGGCTTACCGCATAGCCGGCTTTGGCTAGGTTGCGCGGCGTGAACTCGCCCTCGTCGGCAATGATCAGTCCGCCTTCGCGTAAATGTCCCGCGTTCACCTTCAGCGCCGCGGGGTTCATCGCGATCAGCACGTCCGGCGCATCGCCCGCGGTCTCGATCGCCGAGGATCCGAAATTGATCTGGAAGGCGCTGACGCCGAAGGTCGTACCCTGCGGCGCGCGGATTTCGGCTGGGAAATCCGGGAAGGTGGCAAGATCGTTGCCGGCCAGCGCGGTCGACAGGGTGAACTGCCCGCCGGTCAGCTGCATCCCGTCACCGCTGTCACCCGCGAAGCGGACGACAACCGCCTCGCGCGGCGGGTTGGCGTGAGCGTCTTCAGGGGTCAGCACGTGGGTGGCCGACTGGGTCATTGGCAGGCGAGTCCTCGAAAGCAACGAAATACACCCCGCCCTTAGGACTGCGAGCGGCTCGATACCAGCCCGAACCGCGATTCGCCTCGCTGGCGGCGCTGCGCTAGGTTCCGCGCCGATCGGGGGACGGGGCATGATCTTCAAGCGTTCAATCGCCAGGCTTCGGGCCCAGAATTGGGCGGCGATCACGATCGAGCTGCTGATCGTGGTGGTTGGCGTCTTCATCGGCACGATGGTTGCCAACTGGAACCAGGACCGGCTGGAACGGCGCGATGCCGCCAAGATGCTGCGCGAACTGCGCCCCGCGCTGACCGATTTCGTCGATTTTTTCGAAACCGCGAAAATCTATTACGCAACCACGCGCGACTATTCCGAGGCGGCCTTCGGCGGCTGGCAAGGCGACCCGGCGGTAAGCGACGAGCAATTCGTCATCGGGGCCTACCAGGCCAGCCAGATCTATTCGCTTGGGCTGAACGCGGTGAACTGGACGCAAATCTTCGGCGGCAACCAGCTGCAGCATGTCGACGAGCCCGAGTTGAAGAAAAGCCTGGCTAATCTGATGACCCTCAACTTCGAACTGATCGACACGCCCGCGGTGGACACCGACTATCGCCGCAACGTCCGCCAGGTCATTCCCGAAGACATCCAGGACGCGATCCGCGCCGAGTGCGGCGATCGAGTGATCCCGGGCAAGCCGCTGACCCAGGCGCTCCCCCGCCGGTGCGATCTCGACTTTCCAGACGCGCGCTGGTCGACGGCCGCCGCTCGGCTTCGATCTCGCCCCCAGCTCACCGAACAATTGCGCTGGCACCGCGCGGCGGTTGCGGCCTTCCTGTCGAACATGGAGCTGTTCGAACAGCAGACCCATACGGTGATCGACCAGCTGGACGATGACCCGCGCTGACGTCCCGCGATCGCGGCCCAGCTTCCGATGGTTTCATTCTTGGCGATCCCGGCGCGCGCGCTTAGGGAGCAGCGATGAGCAAACCGGACGGACATTATCGCCGCGGCGTCGGCGTCATGCTGATCAACGAACATGGCCATGTCTTCGTCGGTCGGCGGATCGATAATCGGGACGAAGCCTGGCAGATGCCGCAGGGCGGGATTGACGCGGGCGAAGAAAGCTGGCCGGCGGCCTTGCGCGAACTGCAGGAAGAAACCGGGATCGCCCCGCATCTTGTCGAGCGGATCGCCTGTCATCCGCAGCAGCTGCGTTATGATATTCCCGCCGCGATCGCTTCGCGGCTATGGGGTGGCAAGTGGAAGGGGCAGTTGCAGGATTGGTACCTTGCGCGGTTCCTTGGCCAGGACCGCGATATCGACCTTGCCACCGAACATCCCGAATTCAGCCACTGGCAGTGGGTCGAGCCGCATCTGCTCCCCGAGCTGATCGTGCCCTTCAAGCGTGACATGTACCGCGCCATCCTCAAAGGATTCGCCGAACATCTGTGACCTGCGGCAGGTGTGGCCTTCCGTCCGTCTCCGCGCTAGAGGCTGCGGCCGATGGGGGAACTGACCAGCATCGAACGCTCCTGCGTGGAGGAAGCCTCGGCAACGCCGATGCTTGCCCAGGTCGAACGCTGGGCGGCCGTCAACAGCGGGTCACGCAACCTCGAGGGATTGGCGACCATCGCGGGCCTTCTGGCCGAAGAATTTTCTGCCCTGCCCGGCACATTGACGATGATCGATGCGGCCCCAGTCACTGCGATCGACGCGGCGGGACGAAGCCATGACATCGCGCATGGCCAGAACATCCGCCTAAGCGTGCGGCCCGATGCACCGGTCCAGCTGCTTTTTACCGGCCATATGGACACAGTGTTCGGGGCCAACCATCCGTTCCAGGCGCTTCGCTGGCTGGAACCGGGCAAGGTGCTGAACGGCCCCGGTGTCGCCGACATGAAAGGGGGAATCGCGGTCATGCTGGCGGCATTGAAGGCGGTCGAGGCCAGTCCCGCCGCGTCGACGATCGGCTATGATGTCATCATCAACAGCGATGAAGAGGTCGGGTCGCTCGGTTCTGCACCGCTGATCGCGAAGGTTGCCCAAGGCAAGCGCGCCGCGCTGACCTTTGAACCCTCCGCGCTTCCCGACGGAACCCTTGCCGGAGCCCGGCCCGGAAGCGGCAATTTCGACTTTACCATCCGCGGCCGCTCGGCCCATGCCGGACGCAATCCCGAAGACGGCCGCAACGCGCTGATCGCGGCCGCCGACCTCGCCCTCAGGGTCAAGGCAGCAATTGGGCCCGGCCTCAAGGTCAACCCGGCGCGGATCGACGGCGGCAGTCCCAACAATGTCGTCCCTGACCTTGCCATCCTGCGGGTCAATATCCGCCCCGACACGCTCGACGAGCAGCAACGCGCCCAGTCGCTGGTTTCGCGGCTGGCCGCCGAAATTGCGCGCGAACATGACGTCGAGGTCGAAGTTCATGGCCATTTCGCCCGCCCGCCAAAGCCGATGACGCCCGAGGCCGAAGCGCTGTTTACGCTAGTCAAGCAGGCCGGCGCTGATCTTGGCCAGCCGATCGGATGGAAATCGACCGGCGGCGTGTGCGACGGAAATAATATCGCCGCCTGCGGCGTGCCGGTCATCGACACGATGGGCGTGCGCGGCGGCAGCATTCATTCCATGGAGGAATATCTGATCGTCGAGTCCCTGTCCGAGCGCGCCGCGCTGTCCGCCCTGACCATCCTGCGGCTGGGCCAAGGCGCATGAGCTTTCGCATCCGCGCCGCGCGGCCCGACGATATTCGCGCGCTTTACGACCTTGCCAAGCTGACCGGCGGTGGGTTCACCAACCTGCCGGCGGAACGGCCGACGCTGGAGCAAAAGCTCGATCGGTCCGAAGCCGGGTTCACCCGTGAGGGCCAGAATCCCGGCGACGATCTTTATGTCTTCATGCTGGAGAATGTCGCGACCAAGCAGATCCGCGGAACCTGTCAGGTGTTCGGCGCGGTCGGCACCGACCGGCCTTTCTACAGCTACCTGATTTCGACGCTGACACAGAAAAGCGAGGAGTTGGGCCGCATTTTCCGCAACCAGACGCTCAACCTCACGACCGACCTTGAAGGGTCGAGCGAGGTCGGCGGCCTGTTCCTCCATCCTCACGAACGCGCCGGTGGCCTCGGCATGCTGCTGGCCCGATCGCGCTACCTGTTCATGAAACAGCACCGCCCGCGGTTCGGCGATACGGTCCTTGCCGAACTTCGCGGCGTGATGGACCAGGCAGGCCATTCACCTTTCTGGGACGCCATTGGCGGCCGCTTTTTCGGGATGAATTTCCCCGAGGCCGACGAATTCAACGCGGTCCATGGCACGCAATTCATTGCCGACCTGTTTCCCAAGACTTCGATCTACGTCGCCATGCTTCCCGAAAGCGCGCGCTCGGTCATCGGCCAGCCACACCCGACCGGCCGGGCGGCGCTGAAAATGCTCGAGAATGAAGGCTTTGTCTGGGACGGTTATATCGACATTTTCGACGGCGGCCCGACGGTTACCGCGCGCACCGACCGGATCAAGACCGTCACGGAGGCCGAATGGCTGCGTGTCGCGGGGACCAACGGCGGTGGCGGCCCGACGATGATGCTGGCGGCCGGGGTGATGCATGATTTCGTGGCCTGTTATAGTCACGCCAGCCGCACCGAAAACGGCGAACTGCTCATCGATCCCGTGGCGATGGAAATGCTCGGTATCGGGCCGGGTGACCGCGTGCTGGCGGTCGCCCGATGATCCGGGAAATCAACTTCGACGGGCTGGTCGGACCGAGCCATAATTATGCCGGCCTGAGCCTTGGCAACCTAGCCTCCGCCCGCAACGCGGGTGAAGTCTCCCGGCCCCGTGCCGCGGCCTTGCAGGGTATCGACAAGATGCGGGTCAATATCGCGCTGGGCCTGGTCCAGGGCATCCTCGTCCCGCCTCCGCGCCCGGCCCACCGCTGGTTGGCGGCGCTGGGCACCGACATCGCTTCGGCCGATCCGGTCATCGCCGCCAACGCGATGAGCGCTTCGACCATGTGGGCAGCAAATGCCGCGACGGTCAGCCCGGCGCCCGATACCGGCGACGGCAAATGCCACCTCACCGTGGCCAATCTCAAGAGCATGGCGCACCGCAGCCATGAATGGCCGGATACGCTGGCCCAGTTGCAGCTGGCCTTCGCCAATCCCGCCTTCCAAGTGCATAGCCCGGTTCCACCCGCCTTCGGCGATGAAGGCGCGGCCAATCACATGCGCCTTGCCCCGTCGCACGGCGAACCCGGTATCGAGGTCTTCATTTATGGCGTGACTGGCGGCCCCTATCCGGCCCGCCAGCATGTCGAAGCCTCCCGCGCGATTGCCAGGCTTCACGGTCTCGATCCTGCTCGAACCATCTTTGCAGCGCAGAGCGAGGAAGCGATTGCCGCCGGCGCCTTCCATAATGACGTGGTCGCGGTCGCGAACGGCCCGGTACTGTTCGCGCATGAGAAAGCATTCGCCGATCGCGACGCGCTTGTTGCCGAGCTTGCCGGACGATTGGCGGAGTTCGAGTTGGTCGAGGTCCCGGACAGCGAAGTTCCGCTGGCGGACGCCATCCGCAGCTATTTGTTCAACGCCCAGCTGGTCACTCCCCCCAGCGGGGAAATGACGCTGGTCGCGCCGACCGAATGCCGCGATACGCCGTCGGTAAAGGGCTGGATCGATCGCCATTTGGCATCCAACGGGGCGATCCGGCGGATCGAATTTGTCGACGTTCGCCAGTCGATGGCCAATGGCGGCGGGCCGGCATGCCTGCGTCTTCGCGTCCAATGCGATCCCGATAAGGTCGACCCACGCTTCCTGGTCGACGAGGCCAGGCTTGACCGGATTGCCGCCGTGATTTCCAGCTGTTGGCCCGATGAAGTCGCGATTGGCGATATCCAGCGCGCCAGCTTGGTGAAGACGGTAGAAACCGCGCGGCTGTCCCTTCTCGACACACTCGATCTAGGCGGACTCGCTTCGTATTAATTTTCGCTTTACCAATATCGTTAGGCCGAAACTGGCGGAACCGGGGAACCGGCCCGCCGTTCAGTTAACGATTGGACCATGTTGAAGCGTTTCGCCCGCCTTTTCACGATCAAGACGCGTCTCGAGGCGTATCTGGTCACTTACGCAATCGCGGTCGGCGCGATCGAGCGTGGCATTCATTACATGGAAAATTATCCGGGCTTCGCCGGCTGGCTGCTATTTGCCGCCTGCCTCGGCGTACCCTTTATTGCCGGCGCCAAGCTGCTCGATAGTGTCCGGCCTGAAGCCAGCACGGCGCCCGACACGCGCGCATCGGCGAGAACCTCCTGGCACTTCCGGCCGCGCCGGATCAGTCGTAATCGACCCAGAGATTACCGGTTGGCCCGCGGTTCAGCGTTACCGTCGTCACATCGCACAGATTGACCGCCGTAAAGGTCGCGGTCTTGCCGTCCGACAGACGGGCCTGGACATCGAACGCGCAATCCGGATTGGCAAATGCCACCGCCGTCCGCGATCCCATTGCTGGATTGCCATTGAGCGGTTGCCATTCGCTGGTCCCAACGCGCCGGATCATCAGCGACACGATGTCGGCCCCGGTGCGGTTGACGAGGGTGAAGTTGCCCGCGCCCGACTGGGCCATGGCCGGTGATGAGGCGATGATTGCAGCGACGAGCGGTACGATGAAGCGTTTCATGCGTACGATATAAAGGAATGTGCGGGCCGGTTCAAAGGGATGACGCGCGCCCGCCCCACTCATCGGGCGCGCGCCATGGCCCCACGCGGCTAGGCCGCGAAGGCTTGATTGGGCTGCCCTCCGGACCGGCTGATAAAGACGGCACTCGCGGGCTGGCGAAAGCTCTCCGATAAGGGAAGCGCCGTCGAACAGAAGCCGCATTCCGCAAGCGTCCGTCCCACCAGCCAATGCGTCCGTCCGCAACCAGGGCAGCGATTAATCTCATTTTCCCGATACACGGCGTGATAGCCTCGCCGAGCAGGATCAAATGGCGTTACCGAGCTCAACATGTCGTTCCTCCGCATATCAGCTTGAACGAGCGACGAGTCGTTAGGTTTCAACGATAGGCGGATTCGCAATGCCTGTCACCACCGTGCAACGTTCCGTCCCGTACGGGGACGGGGATTCCCGCGGGGTAGTAACCAACGCTTTACCTTTGTTGCGCAAGGATGCCGGGGTACCGCGATGGTCGGGGGAGGTTAGCGAGATGGAGTCGAACCAGCGTTTCTATCTGCGTCGGGCCGCGGAAGAACGAACCGCTGCTCATCGCGCGATCACGCCGCAGGCCCGCGAATGGCATAGCAAGCTTGCCCAGGATTTCGCCCGCCGCGCCTCGGAACATGGAGCCTTGACCGCGGTCGCCTGACGACTCCGCGAACCCCGTGCACCGTCGTGCGTTTAATGCAACAGTTTCGATTCCAGATGCGTCCGGCGGGACCGGGCTGTTTGTTATAAGCTACTGACATTGAAGGCCATTCCGGGCGCCACGTGACCCCCGGATACGCACTCCCCGCTGCCTAGCCGAACAAACTTAACTCTGATAAACAATCCGGGTTCGTTATGAACGCAAAAACGGGGGTTAGGATGATCAAACGCACCTGCCTAGCATTGCTTGCCGGGACCATGGTCGCCACACCGGCGGTCGCTCGCGACAAGTCGCTTTATGTCGGGGTCGAGGCTGGCTTGATGTCGGCTCGCGACCTCAGCTTGGATGCCGAATTCAGAGATGGCGACATCGAGTTCGACGACTATGCGCGGATTGACCACAACCTCGGTTGGGATGCCGGGCTCATTTTCGGCTACGACGCCGGGATGGTCCGCGCCGAGCTCGACCTCTCCTACAAACGCGCCTCGCATGACGAATATGAATTCGACTTCGGCCAGGGCAACGAGACATTCGATGGCGACGGGCGCACCCGTTACATCGCGATCATGGCCAACCTGCTGCTCGATGTCGGCAATGAGGACGGGCTTAGCTTCTATGCCGGGCCGGGTCTCGGCTTCGCATGGGGCAAGTTCAGCATCGACGACGGTGATGGCGGGTCGGAGAGCTTCCGCGACGGCGGCGTGGCATGGCAGTTGATCGCCGGCCTGCGTTATGCCGTATCGCAGAATGTCGATGTCGGCCTCAAATATCGCTATTTCCGTCCAAGCAGAATCCGGGAAACCGCGGACGTCGACGGAGGAGTCGACCTGACCGGCCGTTTCCGGTCGCATTCGCTGCTGGCGACAATGACCTATAATTTCGTGAGGATGCCGCCACCGCCTCCTCCGCCACCACCGCCGCCTCCGCCACCTCCGGCGCCGGCGACGCAGACTTGCCCGGACGGATCGGTAATCCTGCTGACGGACAGCTGTCCGCCGCCACCGCCGCCTCCGCCCCCCCCACCGCCTTTGCCCGAACCCGAACGCGGTTAGGGCCACGCACTAGCCAGAGTGGCTGAGCTTCGCTTCGGCCGCTAAGGGGGCAGGAACGGTCCGGGGAGAAATTCCCGGGCCGTTTCTTCATGGCCCGGCACGACGGAGGGCAGTCGATCCCCAAATAAAAAAGCCACCCCGAACCGGGATGGCTTTTTGGTGGTGGCGCGCCCGGAACGATTCGAACGTCCGACCCTCAGATTCGTAGTCTCTGCCAGGCTTACCTCACGCAGCCATCACGCAACCTCATGTAACCATATTATCATTTAAAATCAGTTGCTTGATGCTTCCGAAGAGCCGTACGCAAATTGTCGCAACCTTACGCGGCTTGCTTACGAACTGCTTACGAGGAGTGTCAGATGACGAACCGAGGCAAACTCACAAAGGGGTACGTCGATAGGGTGAAGCCAGGGGTAAAAGATCAGTTCCATTGGGACACCGAGGTGAAGGGATTTGGCTTGCGAGTCAGCCCCACGGGCAAAATCAGTTTCATCGTGCAAGGACGCGTTGAGGGCTCGGCCAGGGAAGCGCGGCTTACCATCGGCAGTTATGGCATCTTTACGCCGGATCAAGCGCGCGATGTCGCGCGAGAACATCTTCGCTCAATGCGCCTCGGCATCGACCCCCGCGACTTGAGACGCCAGGATCAAGCAGCAAAGGTGACGCTTAGGGAAGTCGCCGATGCCTACTTCGCCCGTCCCGGTATGCTCAAAGAAAGCACCAAGTCGGAGATGAATCGCCACGTCGAGAAGGCGTTCGAGGCTTGGAAGGATAAACCAATTGCGGCGATCACCCCAGCCGATTGCCGTCGGCGATATGAGGAGCTCGCAACCAAGGGGCTTCGAGGGCGTGGCCCCGCGCCTACTCAAGCGGCAATCGCCATGGTCACCCTCCGAACGCTCATCAACTTCGCGATGAATGAGTACAAGCGCCTGGATGGCAAGCCGATCATTGAACACAATCCAGTTAGCATCCTAAAGAAGGACCTCCGGCCCTCACCTCCCCGCACTCGACATGTTGATCGGCGAAATGTTGGCGAATTCTGGAACCTGCTGATTGAGGCGCGCGCCACGGCAAGAAACCGTGACGCATTGGCAGGTATCGACCTAATCATGTTCCTCGCGCTCACCGGAGCGCGCCGATCCGAAGGGGCCGCGCTAACCTGGGATCGCGTCAACATTGACGAGATGGATTCAACGAACTGCTGGTGGCACATTCCCGACCCGAAGAATCGAAATCCAGTGTGGTTGCCGTTGTCCTCCCAGGCCGTAGCAGTCATCCAATCCCGGGAGCCTGTGAAGGACAACCCGTACGTCTTTGCTTCGCGAAGCAAGGCAGGTCACATCTTAGATACTCGCGCTCCGCTTGAGCAATTGAGTAAGAAGATTGGCATGGCTCGACTAAGCGCTCACGACCTGCGCAGAACATTTGTGACCACGGGAGTAAAAGGTTGTCGCCTTGACCTCGCGAAGCTTGAGTTGCTCACCAATCACGTGCCGCAGGGAGTTACAGCTCGTCATTATCTGGCGACCTCGGACCTCCGTGACTTCCACATGGAAGTGCAAGCAATCGGCGATTGGATAGAGCAGCAAGCGGCTATCGCGGCCAGTAATAACGTGGTGGTGCTAAACGCTGTTGGGGCCACGTAGCGCCCCGCTACAGCGCGATCGGTGGCGCACCGCCAAGCTAGGGGCATATTAGCGGTGACCGCGCCTGTAGCGGCCCCGCAGCGAAAGAGGGCCTCCTTCCGGGCCATAAACGATACATTTGGATTGAGCATCCCCAGCTACCGTCTTCATCGCCGCGAATTTTTGAATGGGAATATTTAGCATCGACGTAGAGCTCGGGATCGAAGTACACTTCCGCTCCCCACAGCCATGCGCCGATTCCCGGCGTAGGAAACAGCCGCAAGGCAGGCGTTGACAGCAATTGCTCGTCCGTCGGCCCTTTTTGTCCCTTGCGGACGAGCATTCGATAGGAGTGCTCACGTGCTTAGTGAAAGAATCCGAAACGCACCGCTGCTGACATTTGACGATGCCGTCGATCTGTTTGAGGCGGCGATTCACACGCTGCCCGAACAGTTCTCGTGGAGCGATCTTCTGCTAGCTTACGAACGGGAAATCAGCTGTGCCCTGGCGGTCTCCGCAGGTGAAGGACGCACCGCCGTAGACGAGGTTGACCGCCCCCAATTGTCAAACACGACTGTATAGTTTTCGCTTAGCATAACCTTACGGCTCGCCTCCGCGTGGGGCGAGCCGCCCAACTACCCGGTTCAATTAGATCCGAAACTCCCTTAGGCCAGGGCAGTGGCCGGAGTGACTGTTGATGACGGAATCCGTCCATCTAGACGACCTGCTCACAAACGAGCAGGCGGCGAAACTGCTTGGGATTAAACCCACCACACTTGAAATTTGGCGGACTAAGGGAAAGTCGCCGCCATTCCTAAAGCTTGGAACGTCCAAGCAGGCGCCAATTCGATACCACCGCGCAGCCTTGGCAGTGTGGCTGAATGAACGCTCCTTCGCGAGCACCAGCGCGTACGCCAGTGCGGAAAAATCGGGCCGCGATGAAGAGGTCGGGCGAGCCGTCGCCTGTTCTCAAATTGCCGTCATACCGGGAGGGGCGCGTCGTGACTGAACGGAAAACCTCTAATCCCGCGGGCGGATGGGAAGCCTTTAAGCGGCAGGCCTCGACGCAGCTTCCGTTCAACCCTTTCGTTCAAGACGAACGGGATTGCCAAGGACGAACAGAGCATCTCGCCGGATTGTCCGATGATTGGCGACAGGCTGAAGAAGCCAAGGCCGACGTTGCGAACCTGAAAGCGGCCATCTCCGCACCGCCGCCAGTCGAATCCGTCCGCGCCATTCGACTAGAGTTCGCAATGAATAGCGACACGGAAACTACGAAATTCGACTACCTGGTTGATCCATTCCTACCTAGTAATTGCGTCGTAGGATTGTTCGGGCGCGGCGCCACAGCAAAATCGTCATTCGCGGCTACGATGGCAGTCCAGATAAGCCCCGCATACTCGACCCTTTGGGTCAGCGTTGAGGAGCCCAAGGACTGGATCAAGGTCAGGCACATCAAGGCTGGCGGAGATCAAGGCACGCTAGTTGCAGTAGCAGCCGTCGCGAGCAAAACCGACAATCAAGGTCGAGTGGTTCAGTCGAATTTCGACATCTACGAACACCTCGAGGCGGCGATCGCAAAGGCGAAACAAGAGTGTGAACGGGTCTATTACCGTCCCCGTCCGCTCAAGTTGGTGGTGCTCGATACCGCAGTCGGTTTGACGGCGTGGCGGAAGGGCGAAAGCCCAAATGACGATGCATCCGTGAAGCGATTGCTAGCTCTTCTGCAAAGTCTCGCAGAGCGGTTCGAGGTGACGATAATCATCATTGGGCATTCGAATAAGGGCAAGCACGACTATTTTGCAGACACCGTTGCTGGCGCCACAGCTTGGACGAACTCACCGAGACTCTCGTTCATCCATGCCCGCGACGTTCGCCAGGAATATTCCTGCGTGCTGCGCGTAGCGAAGTCGAACATTACGACGCGTTTCGCCGCGACTTACCACACCGTACCAATCCATACGCTCTATAAGCGCGGTGAGGGCGCAGACTCTGTATTGTGCCGCGTCGAAATTGGCGAACTGGTCTGGGGCGAAGACGCGTCTATGGACTTGTTTAAAGATGCCACCCGCAAGGCGCGCATCGATGGTGATGATACCGGCGGGGTAGGTCACAAAGTTACGTTAGTAGAGAAGGCAGTCGAAGCCGTTGTGTTGGTCCACTCCACCAATGAGCCCGCTACGCGGGAGCAGGTACACCAACGTTTGGGCCGAGAGATTAGCCGAAGAGAATGGGCTAAGATTGATGCCCGGCTGAGAATTCAAGAATTTCTGCTCAAAGTAGTAATCGGCACCGGCCCGCAGAATAAGGCGATTTATCGCAAGCAGACCCGAGATTAGCGTTACCAACACCCCCTACGGCTACTGGTGGCAACATCGGTAACGACGGTAACAGTTGTTTGATAATTAGATGCCCTAAAGCACTTACTGTTACCGTCGTTACCGTTGTTGCCCAGCTGGGTTCATGGGGGGCAAACGCAACGGCGATCGCGGCACCATATACAACATCTGCGGGTCTTCAGGGATTTTTGAGGTGCAACTGTACTCGCAACATTAAGCTTCATAAGCCTAGCGTAAGTGGCGGTCTGACTAACGTCGGGAAACACGCCGCGAAACATACCGTAGCACTGCGCGCCAACACTTTAACCCATTAACATTGGTATGAGTTGAAAGCGTCGCCCACCTGCTATTTTTTGAATCGATTCACCAAGCTTTTGCTTATCTGGAATGCTAGCGAGGTGTGCCGTGGTCACGTTCTTAGAATTTGCTCCGCTTTATCGCATTCGTGAATTGCGACGAAACAAGTCCGTTCTGCCGCGCGAGCGGGGGGTCTATGGCCTCTTTTTTGACTTAGCTCCGGGGATCGCACCAGCGAAGGGGTGCCTCACACGCGACGGACTGACCCTCCTGTACGTAGGTACAGCGGGCGCGGATCTAACAAAAGGCGGCAACCTTCGTAATCGGCTCGGCGACCATCATCTCGGCGGTAATGAGCGCCGCTCAACTGTTTGCCAAACTCTTGCAGCCTTAATGCCCGAACTCGCGGGTCCCTGCGTCCAAAAGCTGGAACGAGGCAATTTGAAGTTCCACACTTCTAGAGACGGCGCTGCAAGGATTCGGAATTGGATGGATGAACACGTCTCGGTTTGTTGGGCTCTGGATCCCCAACCCGGCAAGACGGAGAAGGAACTAATCGCGCAACTTCTGTTGCCATTAAACTTGGATCACAACAGTCACCACCCATTTGCGCTAGAACTTGGCAGACTTCGGGAAACCCGCCGAGCAACAGCCTGACAAGGTTCCAGTCTGATCGCTGAAC
Organism: Sphingomonas xanthus; assembly: GCF_007998985.1. Lineage (GTDB taxonomy): Bacteria > Pseudomonadota > Alphaproteobacteria > Sphingomonadales > Sphingomonadaceae > Sphingomicrobium > Sphingomicrobium xanthum. The sequence continues at coordinate 1,717,383 of NZ_CP041659.1, read as the reverse complement.
TGCAGACTTTCTCCCGAGGTCAAGAGTTTCGCCGAACTGCAGACCCTGATACGAGTCTGTCGTGCCGATCTATTCGCGAGAGGGGAGCGAGTGGCATGAAGTTCGCGTACGTGGACGAGAGTGGTGACCAAGCCCAATCAGACATTTTTGTAATGGTGGGTTTTCTAGTCGATGCCTATCGACTGAGGCGAATTACGGCTGATTTTGACGAGTTGCTCCGCGGTTTCTTGGCCCAACATCCCAATCACCCAGTCGAATTGAAGACCAAGGCCGTTATTAATGGCAATGGGGGTTGGAGTAACGTCGATGCCCAAGACCGGAAGAACTTTCTAACTTCTGTCTGCAATCTCGCGGCCCAAGATGGAAAGCTGTTCGTGAGCGCCATTTCCTTTCAGCGATTCAATGCCAATTTGCCGGAAGGCCCTCACCCTACACTCCGGTCATATTGGCACGCTGCGGGAATGTACGTGGCTGGCCTCATTCAAAAGAAGCATCAGGACGATCCGGCGAATAAGGGCCTGACGGTTCTCGTTATGGACGACAACAAGATGGAGATGGCAAATCTGTCTGATGCTATCTACGCGCCGTTTCCCTGGTTTGATTGCCTCTATCAGCGGAGACGGCTGAAAAAGCGAAAAGTCACGTGGGTACCTCGAACCGCCGACAACCGGTACGATCACATTGTGAACACCGCTTTCGCAATTAAATCGACCCACTCATCGTTGGTACAGGTGTCTGATGCGCTATCGTACGTGTTCCGCAGACACCTTGAATTGCAAACTCAAAACGAAGCTTACCAGGGTGAGGCAGCCTACTATCTAAGCCTCGTGAATGTGCTCAATCCGAGATGCGAGAAACTTGGCCAAGGCCCAGATTGCGACGCACGGAACTTCTATCGTGCAATCGCGCCCGAAGGCTGGGCCATTTAACGACAGTCACCAGACAAACAATCAGACGACAGGTGCGCATCCTGCGCCTTATCATGTTGCAGGTTGGTGGTTGGCCATAATTTGCTTGCGAGGAGATGACGGTTGGAATCAGTGGCGGAATGGACTGAGCAAGAATTGAGGGCCTCAGTTGATGCCTACCTTCTTATGCTGACAGATGAGTTGGCCGGGCGCGCCTATTCGAAAACCGAGGTTCGTAAACAGCTTCTGGCTGGTGCACTCCGAAATCGCTCCTCCGGGTCCATAGAATACCGGATGCAAAATATTTCATCTGTTTTGCGAGGTATGAAGCGCCCTTGGATTGAAGGTTACAAACCCGCTCGAAATGTCGGCGAAGCAACCGCCGCGCGAATAAGAAGGCACATCGTTGAGTTAGACCAACGGGCCGCGACCGATCCAACAAATGCGCTTGAAGGGGCAGTGCCTTTGCCCGAGCGCCAAATGAAACCTGGCAATACGCCACCACAAAGTCCGAGCGAACCCGCGCTTACCTTGCCCCCTGGTGGTGACCGGGGTGAAGAGGGTCAGCGCATTTTCCAGTTGCAAGCGGAAGTCGAACGCGATCCGAAACTTAGGAAAGAAGCAAGAAGACTAAACGTCCAAAAATATGGGCAGATCACCTGCGAGGCCTGCCTGTTTGGGCATAGTGATCCCGCGATGTTTGATGTGCATCATCCAACGCCGTTGGCGATAGGTGTGAGAACCACGCATGCTGAACACCTGTTGGTGCTCTGCCCCACTTGTCACCGACGTGCTCATCGGAAATCGAAACTAGATCCATTCACGCTCCTGGAGCTTCGTGATTGGGTTGCAGCGGGTCGTCCGTAATGCGCGTCGCCTAAAATCCACGTGCGCCCGTCGGCTCTGTATCATCAAAAGTCCAAGCTGACGCTCGTGCCATACCGAGCCTTGATCTCGTCGATCTCTTTCTTGAGCGCTGACCTGTCAGTGAGACTTGATGATGCCTCCCACTTCGCTTCTAAAATTCGGGCGTAAAGTTTCCAATCTTCGGGATACCAAGGCTCAACTCCTTTAAGAGAAGCTGTGGCCTTGTCAGGTTGACCTGCCTCCAAGTGCATTTCAGCTTCGAGCCTGAATGCAACATGTTCGCGCCCGCGCAGCGATCGGACGAAATCGATATCCCTCTTTGCGAGTGCGAAGTCCTTATCTTTCGAGGCGGCTATGCTACGCAAACTCCGAAGATGGAAATGGCCAGTCTTGCTCTCCTCGATAATCTTTGTGAGCAATACCCTCGCTTCCCTCGCCCGGCCCTCGCGTATCAGGAGCTGGGCTTCCCGCCTGTCAGCTTTGCCCTCGTCATCTCCCATCGCCCTCAGACGACGAATCATCCCGAACACTTCCTTAAGGTCGTCTTTTTTGAGTTTCTGGCCGATTGAGAAGTCCAAGAACATTGCACTGTCTTCAATTAGATGACTGTGCCGGTGCAAGAGCGCGTCAAGCTTATCGTCGCGGCCGCGCTTAGAGTAAGTGATCGCGAGCTCGTGAACCGCCGATCTCTTAAATTTTCGTCCTTCAGCAGCAACTTCCAGAAAATCCGTAGCTTTCTGAAAGTTGCCGCGACGTCGATAGAAGTGTCCTTGAAGGAAGTGGTATGACTGATAGTTGGCTTCTTTGATTCTGTTCAGAGTATGCTGGGCCTGGTCCCATTGCGCTAACCTAATTTGGGCTCGTGCCACGGTGCCAAGAATCTCTTCGCGAACTGAGGCAGACATCTCCATGTCTTCTGCGATACTGCCCCATGTGACAGCACGCTCCAAAAGCTCTGGATCGTCCTCGTTTTTGCCTCTGTTGTACGTCTCAGACACGACGCCTTCGAGCGTACCTGGGGACAGAAGACCCTTAAGTTCGTCTGGTAGTTTTTCTCCCTTGAAGGCGTGCATGTAAACAAAGGCTTCGAAGAGATCCTCTCTAAACTTCCCTGACTTCTCAGCCTCTTTCCAGTGAGCCGCAAGCGTAGTGGCGATTACAGTAAGCGTCTCGGGAGGGGTCACGTACCAACGGCGATACAGCTGCCTAATTGGACTAGCGATGGAGTAGCTGTAGCCTTGCGCGATAACCAAACAGCCCATGACGAGCTGCTGGCAAGCGTCAATGAACTGATCGTCAGAGATACTAGCGACATTACATACAATCTCTTGAACGATGTCGCCGCCCAACGCTGGAACCCAGCAAAGCGTGTCAAGAATAGCTCGGTCTGTTGTGGAGAGCGCCTCTTCTTCTAACGCCTCTCCTAGTATGGTTCTTTGTACATTGTAGAGATAACCTGGGTTGTTCGAGAGTGCATGCATGCCCTTTTGTTTAGCTAGTCGGACTGCTGCATTGGCGACATCTGGATGGCCGCCTATCGCTTTGATCATTTCATCCGGCACTGACAGATCTTCAACACGCAAGCGGTCGGCCGTGTAGATCATAAGGGTCTTGGTATCGCGATCTTTTAGCTCCTCAACTCGCATCTGCACTGCGATGCCAAGCTCCTCGATGAATTCCTCGGGGAACTGCCGATTCGAAACGATAAAGACGGTTAGGTCTTGTGGTAGCCGAGGGATCAGGGCGCGAACCCAATCTTTCGGTTCGCCTGAGTCTTCTGAAAACCCGCTAGTCGAGACGAATGTCACCGCCTGCCCCAACTTGGAGAAATGAGTCAAAAGGCGTGCGACTTCGTCAACTTGGGCGCCGAGATCCAGCGATCCGAATGCTGATTGGTCGTTACGCAGGTCTTCGGGAGCAATGTTGTCGTCGATCGCGTCCCTCAACTCCCGATAAAGATCGATCAGATCCGCCTGAGCCGCCAAGCGGATGGTTGGACCAAAGGCCAGCGCGGCTTCGCCCGCGAGTGACGTTCTCATGAAATAGGAGGCGAATGTCCTGCGTCCGATCCCTGAGAAGCCCGCGAGAATATATACCCGCGGAGCGACCCGCTTGCGGTGAAGGAGCTCAGCGCTCAAACTCTCTAGACGATTGAGCGTCTCGCCCCTGCCGATGACCTTCGTCGCGGCCGTCGCAAGCCCCTCGTTTGGCGCAAGCAGACATGTTGTGATGTAACGAGCGATATCAGCTGAGCTGTATCCAGCTGAGCCCATCCAATAATCTTGCATCCACTTAGGTAAGTCCTTGAACGTTACCTCCGGCGCCGTCGGAAAAATTAGAAGTCGCGCTGCTGGATCGAATGCAATCTTTTTCTCCGCCTCTGCCATTTCATACTTTACGGCGGCTGACGTTAGTCCTTCAGGAGACGCAAAGAGAACGAACAAGCGAGATGCTTCCACGCGTTTTTGCATCGCGTGAATAATCTTTTCCCCGTTCTCAAAGCTTTCTGGGTAAAAGTGAGCGAGGCCGAATGGCAGCCTCTTCTTCACATCAGCGACGAACTCAGCATCGACGTACGACAGCGATAAAAACACTTGAGCGGCCACGCAGACGCCTCCTGATCCCTTTTTCAACTGCTACACTAGCGAAGAAACCCTCGCGATCTACTGACTTTAGTGCTGTTGCGAGAGGTGCCGACGTGTCGCGTGGGACCGAGAAAGCTTTGGAGCCGAGCAGACAATGCAACCTGGTCACGCAGTTCGCATTCCCAAAGGACAAGTGACTCCCAGCCAGCCGCCGCGACCTTCTCAAGATTTTCCCGGTCGCGCTTCACGTTACGAGCCAGCTTTGGGTGCCAATAGGCAGTGTTGGATTTCGGCTTTCGTCCATCAAGGCAGGCTGTGGCATTGTGCTGATGCCAAAAGCAGCCATGGACGAAGATGACCTTTCGGCGTTTCGAAAACACGAGATCGGGCTTTCCCGGCAGCTCCTTCCCGTGGAGTCGGTAGCGGTAGCCCAGCCCATGAAGCAATCGGCGGACGATCAGTTCCGGCTTAGTGTCGCCGGAGCGAATTTTCGCCATGTTAACCGACCGTCGGGCCGACGTCAGCTTATCAGCCATTCCTTGGTATGCCGAACTGCTCGGCTAAGCGCCATTCAGCCGCTGATCGTGGCGTAAAAGAGATGAAATCGCTTCTACCACATCGCGGAAGATTGAGTGCTTTGATCAATTTGGAATGCTTGGTGCCTGAGAGCAATAAGATACCCTCTTTCTTCAATCTCTCGCGACTTCCCAGTCCGCGTTTGCCCTTGTCGGCACGACTTCGCCTCATGAAATCCAGCTGGCGAGCTACGGAGTGAATAACATCTCTTGAGACGGGGCGCTTCTGAACCTCTCGAAATAACGTAACGATACGATCGTTCCCGGAGCGACCAGCGAAGATGCGCTCAACCACGTCCGCATCAAGCTTCCGCCAAAAGTTCGGCGGATATGGATGCGCAAGCAGGAGCCAGTAAATCTCCTTAAAGCCTGCCGCAGTGATGCCGCGCTTCTCGTCACGGTTGCCATCCCCACCGTGCATGAACTGAGAGCGAACGACGAAAAGACCCATGTAACAAAGACCAGTCACTTCATCTGCAGCTATAAGCAGGCAGGGATGGTTGAGCGTCTCAGGCGGGATGGTCCAATTGGAGCCGACAGTGAATTTAATATCAACATCGTGGCCTAGAATTACTGTGTCCAATAGGCCAGATTCAAGCTTTAGGTACTCGCGCACGACGATCTCGACCTGAGTGGCGATGAAAGTCTTTTCGACTTTCTCCAACTCTTCAAAGTCGCGTCGGCCAGTGCGAGGTGTGTTGATCAGATAATCTATACACTCACGGAGCATCTCCGGTACATCGATTGCGAGCTGATCAGCACCTCCAGCAAGGCGCGTAATTTCGGCGCCAAGCCTAGAAAGCAAATCAAAGTCCGGGTGACCAGGCTGCACATTGCTAGGCGGAATCTTCTTCTTCAACGCAATACACTCCACGAGAGGAGCTTGCGGGTTCGCACAATTGGAAACACAAAGAAAGTTCAGCGCGCAACCAGCTGACGCAATCTTCCAGGTTGACCGGCTTTTAGGCCGATGTCAGCTTTTCCATCATGCGAGGAATTGAAGAAGATATAGATGCTAAGCTCAACCACGTGTCACGTGGTATTCGAGACCTGTTGCGTACGAATCCTGACGGCCTCGACATCGACCAAATTAAGGCGATGTTGAATATTGGTGCAGACCAGATGCACCTCGACCGACGTTTGAGGAGCCTGCGAAAATATTATCACTTGCCGGGAAGACAGGTCGGTCCACGCTTCGTCTACACCCTGGGGAAGCGCAAGGAGATGGCGACCGATTCCGGCGCCATCTCAGGTCGATTGAGGGCAGAAGCGCTGAATCGAGCGAAGGGCCGATGTCAGATGTGCGGAAAAACCGTGGCAGAGGACAGCATAAAACTTCAGATTGACCACAAGGTGCCGCAGGACTGGGGCGGCCTTACAGTCATCGAAAATCTCTGGGCGATCTGCGAGCCGTGCAACAACGGCAAGCGCAATCATTTCGCTTCCTATGATGCGAACGAGATGGCGGCATTGTTAGCGATTGAGTCAGTCCACGAACGCATTGCTCATCTATTGCGAATGCACATGGACCGAGCAGTTGACTCGAATGTTATTGAGTTCGTGGCCAACGCAACGGAGCAACAAGAGGACTGGCAGAAGCGGCTACGCGAACTTCGTTATCCTGTGATTGGTCTTGAAATCGACAGTGGCCGGTATCGCACGTCCGAGGGTTTCACTCGCAGCACCTACACTTTACGAAACTGGCGCGAGTTCCCTCCGGACTGGCGGCGATTGATTAGGCAGTGGGAGAAGCCCGCAAATCGGCCTGAGATTATGCGGCGTCTCGGGATCGGCTGACCCGCACTGACTTCTGTGCAGCAATCGCCTTCTTAAGTCGCTTCGCGACTGCCTCCGCAACTGGAGGCGGGAACGCGTTGCCGACCTGTCGGTAAGCTGCCGTTTTCCGGCCGACGAATTTCCAGTCCTCCGGAAACCCTTGAAGTTTGGCTACCATCGGGACGGTCAGCCGCGGCATTCCCACAAAATCAGAATCCGGTGCTTCCTCGGCAAGAGTGTGACCATTCACGCCGAGTGAAGCCCAAGCCTTCTTTGCCCGGGTAGGTCCAAGGTCCGGACCACCATGCTTCTTCGATCCACCCACGATGGTCGGTGCAATGTCATTCGCACGCTCACGCCACTTATCCGCGCCAAGCCAGCCGTTGCTTGCCATCATTTTATGAAGCGTCTCGCCTACAGTCTTTGGGTTCGCCTTCTTGACGGACGGCCAGTCAAAATCATCCCAGTACTTCGTTTGTGTGGCCACGATGACCACCCTCGGCCGAAGTTGGGGCACGCCGAAATCGGAGGCATTAAGGAGCCGCCAGTCAGTCTCATATCCGAGCTTCTTCAACTGACTCTTCAGGTAGAGGCGATAGTCCTCGAACACAGCATCAAGAAAGCCCCGAACATTCTCGATCATTACCGCTTTCGGGCGGATCGCATCGATTACATCAAGCGCATCTGGAAACAGATTACGTTCGTCGAGTGCGCCTAGCTGCTTCCCAGCCACTGAAAATGGAGGACACGGCAACCCGCCCGCAACCAGGTCGACACCTGCGTAATCGGCTGCGTTCTCCTTGAAGAGCTTCAGGTCGTCTTCAATGACATTCCACTTCTTGCGGTTCTCTCGAAGCGTGTCGCAGCAGTGCCGGTCGATCTCGACCAATCCCGAATGTTTGAAGCCTGCCTTTTCAAGTCCAAGCGCTTGTCCGCCAGCCCCAGCACAAAGCTCAAGTGAGGTTAACATCAGCGCCCCGTTTCCATCGTGTGTTGATTCTTGTTCCTGTTATGTTCTCATAACAGATTCGCTCTGTTTGTAAACTATACGAAGGGACCTGGCGGGCCGTAAGGCCCCCGCGATAGTTATCCACGATTTTATGGAAGACGCTTATGGTTCGCTTATGCAGGAGCTGCGAGCCCGGACTCCACTCCGGGACCGCCGACCGTAAGCAACTCTAATTTTTCTAGGAAAATGGCGCGCCCGGAACGATTCGAACGTCCGACCCTCAGATTCGTAGTCTGATGCTCTATCCAGCTGAGCTACGGGCGCGTGCCGGGGGTCCATTAGGGGGCGAGGGTCCGCCGCGCAACCCCTTTTACTGCCCTTGGCCGCGCCATTGCGCGGCCCGGGCCGCAACTCTAGACCATCCGGCGATGCGAACCCTTATCCTTCTCGCCGCGCTTGCCGCGACCGCCAGTTGCTCGATGCCTTCGGCAGGTCCGGAACCCAGCCTTGCTCCCCGGCCGGCCGAAGCGATCGACCCGCGGCTGCCGGTGGCGAGCAGCGAACCCGTCGGCGCGACCGATCCGGCATTGATCGCCCGCCTGGCCGAATTGACCGGCAGGGCTGGCGAAGGCGTGGAGCGGTTCAGCGCGCTGGAGGCGAACGCCTCCCGCCTTGCCGCCGCGGCCGGACCGGAAGGAGGTGAAAGCTGGATTGCAGCGCAGCAGGCGCTTTCGCGGCTGATCGAACAATTTGGCGTCACGACGCGGGCCGGCGCGGACATCGACGCCTTGGCCGGAGAGCAGCTCGGGACGAAACGCTGGATTTCCCCGGCCGACCAAGCGGCAATTTCCCAAGCCTCGGCAAGCGTTGCCGCGCTTGCCGATCGCCAGTCAGTGGCGATCGACCGGATCCGCGGCCGCCTGGCCCGATAGGCGGGCAAACAGGTATAGCAAGGTCCCGACCCCCAGAAAGGCAAGGAAGGCCTGCCATTCTTCGGCCCGCGACTGCGCCATTGCCCAAAGGCATAGCAGCAGCGCCGCAATCGGCACGGCGAAACCCCGGACCCAGCGCACTCGGCCCGCGATCATGTCCAGTCGCGGCACCGAGGCGATGCAGGCGAGATAGACGCCCAGCCGCGACACGGTGCTGATCACCGCCAGCGTAACGAAGGTTCCGGAAAGCGACAGGAGTATGCCGATCGCACCAACTGTCAGGATCGAATTCGCCGGCGTATGATAGCGCGGCGATACGCGCCCGAACCAGCTTGGGAGGAGGTGCTGGTCGGCAAGGCTCGAGGTAATCCGCGAGATAGACGTCACCGCGCTCAACTGGTTGGCGAGCACCGACACGATCGCCGTGACGCCAAGAAGCAGCGCACCAATCGGCCCGAGCGAGCGGGCAGCGAGGTCGGCAAGCGGCGCTTCACTGTCGCCTATCGCCGCGCCCGAATAGGCCAGCTGCACCAGCACGTAAAGCGATGTCACCCCGGCGACGGTAAGCAAAAGCGCCCGAGGAATGGCCCGCTTAGGGTTCTCGGTCTCGCCGGCCGGGATGGTTGCCGCTTCGAAGCCGACGAAAGCGTAAAGCGCGACCAGCGCGACACTTTCGACTGTCGAAAATTGCGGCAGCACTGGCGGCGGCAGGTCACCGAGAAGGAGCCCGAGCGCCGCGATCAGGATCAGCGGACCGAGCTTCAGCATCGTCATCCCGCCCAGCGTATCGACCGCGCGTCGAACACCGATGACATTGACCAGCGTAATCGCGCCAATGGTCAGGATGATCGTCAACGGCCCGGCGAGCGGCGCCCAGAAGGCCCCGGCGTAGGCAGCAAGGACATGGGCATTGGCGGCGAGCGCCGCGGCGCGGGCGGCGTAAAGCATCCACCCTGCTTGAAACCCCACGAAAGGCCCGAAGGCCGCGCCGGCGTAGCGCTGCGGCCCGCCCGAGGAGTCGAACCGGCCGGCGAGGTCGGCATAGCAAAGGGCGATCAGCATCACGCCGAGCCCGGCAAGCAGGAGCAGCATCGGCGCGAAACTGCCTACTGCCTTGTCCAGCACGCCAGGCAACCCGAAGATTCCCGCGCCGATCATGCCGTTCACCGCCAGAAAGGATGCGCCCCAGATGCCGATGTCGCGGCGGGTCCGCGCCGATCGGGGATCGGGTTCGAGCATTAGCCTTCGCTGAGGAGCCGGGCAGCCAGCGGTGCGTGATAGCTGAGCACGCCTGTCGCCCCGGCGCGCTTGAAGGCCAGCAATGTTTCGAGGACCAGCGCGTCGCGGTCGCCTGCGCCTGCGGAGGCAGCGGCCTCGATCATCGCGTATTCGCCCGACACCTGGTAAGCGAAGGTCGGGACACCGAATTCCCGCTTCACCGCGGCGACGACATCGAGATAGGGCAGTCCCGGCTTCACCATCACCATGTCCGCGCCTTCGGCAAGGTCAAGCGCCACTTCCCGCAGCGCCTCCAGGCCGTTTGCCGGATCCATCTGGTAACCGCGCTTGTCGCCCTTTAACAGCCCGCGGCTCCCGACCGCGTCGCGAAACGGCCCATAGAAGGCCGAGGCATATTTGGCGGCATAGGCCATGATCGCAACATCGCAATATCCTTCGCGTTCGAGTCCCGCCCGGATCGCGCCGACGCGGCCGTCCATCATGTCGGAAGGGGCAACGATGTCCGCTCCGGTCGCGGCCTGAACCAGAGCTTGCTCCACCAGTATCGCGCTGGTTTCGTCATTCTTGACGCAGCCGCGCTCGTCGACCAGCCCGTCATGGCCATGGGCGGTATAAGGATCGAGCGCCACGTCGGTCAGAACCCCGATTTCGGGCGCCGCATCCTTGATCGCCTTGATCGCCCGGCAAATGAGATTGTCGGCATTAAGCGCCTCGCCCGCATTGTCGCTGCGAAGGCCGGCCGGCGTGTTGGGGAACAAGGCAACGCAAGGAATGCCGAGGTCGCGCGCCTCGCGGGCCTTGTCGGCCAGACGGTCTACCGACCAGCGACTGACCCCCGGAAGCGTCGGAATCTGCTCCTCGCAGCCCTTGCCATCACAAATGAACAGCGGCCAGATGAGATCGGTGGGATGAAGCCGATGTTCGGCGAGCATCGCGCGGATCCATGGAGCGGACCGGCCGCGCCGCATTCGCAGCGCTGGGAAGGAGGGCGAGACCATGGCATGGCTGTAGCGGCAAAGCGTGAAGGAAATAAAGCCGGTGCCGCGCATTGAGCGGTCATGAACGAAGCGCTGCCCAAACAGGCGATCCTGGTCGTCAACGCTATGAGTCGCCGCGGCGCCGATGCCTTTGACACAGCATGTGCCGGGCTGGCGAAGGCGGGAGTGACCTTGATCGATACGATCGCCGTAACCGAGCCCGACAAGATGGATGCAGCGGTGATCGACGCGATCAGCCGGGCGCCAATGGTCATCGTCGGCGGAGGCGATGGGTCGCTGTCGTCCAACGTTGATCATTTTGTCGGGACTGGCACGGTATTCGCCTTCTTGCCGCTGGGCACCGCCAACAGCTTTGCCAAGACGTTGGGGATGAGCGATGACCTTGATGAAGCGATCCAGGTCATAGCCAACGGGCGGCGGCGGCGGATCGACTTGGGCGTGATCGACGGCGACTATTTCGTGAATGCCGCAGCATTGGGCCTGAGCCCGCTGATCGCCGACACAGTGCCGCACAAGCTCAAGAAATATCTCGGCATGGTCGGCTATTTCCTGTGGGCTATGCGGGTCGCGTTCAAGTTCCGACCATTCCGCCTGCGGGTGACGCTGGACGACGGGCGCGTGGTGAAGGCCTGGGCTACCGAGGCGCGGATCGCCAACGGCAGCCATCATGGGGGAGTCGAACTCGTCGAGGACCAGTCGCTCGACAGCGGCAAGATCGTCATTCAGGCGGTAACCGGCAAAAGCCTGTGGGGCCTCGCCTGGAGCTGGTTTGCGACCCTGTTCAAATTGCGCAGGCGCAAGCTGACGGTAACGGAATGGTGGGGCCAATCGCTTCGGCTGGAAGCGAGGCCGCGCCAGAAGATCAGCATCGACGGCGAAATTGCCGCCAAGACCCCGGTCAGCGTCAAGATTGCGGATGAGGCGATCGACATCGCCGCCCCAACCAGGGCGCAGTCAACTGCGAGCGATCAGCCGTAGACCGTCAATTCCAGCCGCATTCCGTCCGGGTCCTTAAAGAAGGTGGCGATCTCCGTCCCGAGTCGCTGCTTGTCGGGCACTTCGAAACCGGCGACTGCCATCGCTTCTCGGACACGGTCGAGAGCCGCCTCGTTGGGCGCGGTGAAACCGAGATGGTTGAGGCCGGGACCATAGCGTTCATAGTCTGCCGTTCCGGACCGCGCCTTCTTAAGGTCGATCGCTACGCCCCCGTCGTACCAAACGTGGTCGCGGGTCTTGTCGAAGCCGAGAAGCGGAAGAATCGTCGAATACCAAGGCAGACTTTGATCCAGGGAGCGCACCATGATGACGACATGATCGAGCTTCACTTTAGTCAGCCCAGCCGTTCAAGCGCCGCCCGGTAGCGTTCGGCGTCCGCTGACTTAGCTTCGTGGTCGGAGCGCGCCTTTTCGATAGCCTCGGGCTTGGCCCGCTCGACGAAATTGGAATTGGCAAGGCGGGCGGCGAGTGAGTCCCGTTCCTTCTCTGCCGAAAGGACCGCCTTCGACAACCGGGCCCGCTCCGCGCCGAGATCGATCACTCCTTCCAGCGGAAGCGAGAAGGTCGCGCCTTCGACGACAACCTGCGCCGCGCCTGATTCCGCGAATGGAGAAAGCTGGACTGACTCCAGCCTCGCCAACCGCGACAGCATTGCATGGTGCCGCTCGAGGCGCGCCGCGAGCTTGTCGTCGGCGTCACCGGCGAACAGGCTAAGCCTAGCCGACGGAGGGACGCTGAGCTCGGTCCGGGCGGAACGGATTTCGCCGACCAGCGCGACCAGCCATTCAATTTCCGACTTGGCCTCTCGATCGACCTCAGCTTGCGGCTCGGGCCATTTGGCAACGATCAGATCGTAGGGCCGCTTCCCCATCGAATGCCACAGCTCTTCGGTGACGAAGGGCATGAACGGGTGGAGCATGACCAGGATCTGGTCGAACGCCCAGGCGGCGACGGTTCGGGTCTCCTCGTCCCAGGCGCCCTTCACCAGCTCGACATACCAGTCGCAGAAGGTGCCCCAGGTAAACTGGTAAATGGCGTCCGCCATGCCGTCGAAGCGCAACTCGTCGAACGCCTTGTCGAGGCGAGCGAGCGTCTCGACGACTTCTCCGATGATCCAGCGGTTGACGGGAAGCTGCGCCTCGGGCGCGGCGATGGCGTGCGATGCGCCGACGCCATTGCCCTGGAGGAAGCGGGCGGCGTTCCACAGCTTGGTGGCAAAGTTGCGATAGCCTTCAACCCGCTTTTCATCGAGCTTGATGTCGCGGCCTTGGCTTTCCATTGCCGCCAGCGTGAAGCGCAGCGCATCGGCGCCATATTTGTCGATCAGTCCGAGCGGGTCGACCGTATTACCCTTCGACTTGGACATTTTGGCGCCCTGCGCGTCGCGCACCAGCCCGTGGAGATAGAGAGTCTTCCAGGGAACTTCGCCCATGAATTCGATGCCCTGCATCGCCATGCGCGCGTCCCAGAAGAACAGGATATCGAAACCGGAAATGAGGACGTCATTGGGATAGTGGCGCTGGGCGTCGGCGGTCGGTTCCGGCCATCCGAGCGTCGCGAACGGCCACAAGGCGGAGGAGAACCAGGTATCGAGCACGTCCTCGTCCTGACGCAGGGCAACACCCTCGCCGGCATGCTGTTGCGCCTCCTCAATTGTTTCTGCCACGAAAACATTGCCATCCGCATCAAACCAGGCGGGGATGCGATGGCCCCACCACAACTGGCGCGAAACGCACCAAGGCTGGATATTCTCAAGCCAGTTGAACCAGGTCTTCGACCAGCTTTCCGGCACGATCCTGATCTTGCCCGCCCGGGTCGCGTCGAGCACCGGGCCGACCAGCTTTTCCGCATCGACATACCATTGGTCAGTGAGCCAGGGTTCGATGACCGCGTTCGATCGGTCGCCATAGGGCGTGGCGATGGTCCGGTCCTCGACCTTGACCAGCGCGCCCTCGGCCTCCAGCCGCTCGACAACCTGTTTGCGGGCGTCGAAGCGGTCGAGGCCAATCAGGTCCGCCGAAATCAGTCCGTCCTGTACCTGGCAAACCCGCGCCTGCCCGTCGAGCATGTTGAGCATCTCGCCGGGCTTGAGTCCGGCGCGCTTTCCGACCTCATAATCGTTGAAGTCATGCCCCGGGGTGATCTTGACCGCGCCCGATCCCAGTTCGGGGTCAGCGTGCTGGTCGGTGATGACGGGAATGAGCCGCCCGGTAATTGGCTGGCGGATCATCTTGCCTACCATCGCCGTGTAGCGCGGGTCGTCAGGATGGACGGCGACCGCCATGTCGGCGAGCATCGTTTCCGGACGGGTCGTCGCCACCTCGATCGCGCCGCTGCCGTCGTCAAGCGGATAGCGCAATGTCCAGAACTTGCCTGCGACTTCGCGAGTCTCGACTTCAAGGTCCGAAATCGCGGTTTGGAACTTGGGATCCCAGTTCACCAGCCTCTTGTCGCGATAGATGAGGCCGCGCTGGTGCATCTCGACGAACACCTTGAGGACCGCGGCGGAAAAGCCCTTGTCCATGGTGAACCGCTCGTTCGACCAGTCGCAAGATGCGCCCAGCCGGCGAAGCTGGCGGGTTATCGCACCGCCCGATTGCGCCTTCCATTCCCAGACATGCTCCAGGAACTTGTCACGGCCGAGGTCGGCGCGCTTGACGCCCTGGCTGTCGAGGTTGCGTTCGACCACCATCTGGGTTGCGATCCCGGCGTGGTCGGTGCCGACCACCCACAGCGCGTCCTTGCCCTGCATCCGGGCATGGCGGGTCAGGATGTCCTGCAATGTATTGTCGAGCGCGTGGCCGATATGGAGCGAGCCAGTAACGTTGGGTGGCGGCATGACGATGGTGAAGGGCACCGCCTCGTCGCGCGCCGGGCGGAACAGCCCCTCACGCTCCCAATGGGCATACCAGCGAGCCTCGAGTGGACCCGGTTCAAACGTCTTGGAAAGCTCGGTCATGCGGCGCGCCTAAACAGGGTAGCGCCGCACTGCAACATCAGTTGGCCGCCGGCCCCATCCAGCGGTCGAGCCACCTGAACACCTCGTCATACCATTGGATCGAATTCTTGGGCTTGAGCACCCAATGGTTTTCATCGGGAAAAACCAGCAGCCGCGACGGGATGCCCTTGCGCTGGAGTGCGGTGAAACTGGCCAGTCCCTGCGAATAGGGAATGCGGAAATCCTTTTCGCCGGTGATTACCAGCATGGGCGTCTTCCATTCGGTCACATAGTTGACCGGGTTCCATTTTTCATAGGCCGCCGGGTCCTCATGATAGGCCTTCTGCCCATGCTCCCACTCGGTGAACCAAAGCTCCTCGGTTTCATAGGCCATGGCTCGCTGGTCGAACACGCCGTCATGCTGGACGAGGCAGTTGAACGCATCGGGCCAGCGGCCGGCGATCCAGTTCATCATATAACCGCCATAGCTTGCGCCGAGCGCGCACTTGCGGCTTCCGTCGAGCTGCGCATCGCTGGCCAGCGCATGGGCAAGGCCTTTTCGCAGGTCCTCGAGTGGCCAGCCGCCCCAATTGTTCTGGATACTGTCGGTGAAGGCTTGGCCGTAACCGGTCGAGCCATGGAAATCGACGCTGACCACCGCATAGCCCGGCGCCGAGAACAGCCGCGAGTTCCAGCGGTAAGACCAGCCGTTTCCGAAACTGCCCTGCGGCCCGCCATGGACAACAAACGCGATCGGCAGCTTGCCGGCCGCGCCTTGCGGCTTAAGCTTGAAGCCCCACACCTTATCATTATTGGCACCGGTGAAGCTGAACTTTTCAAAGGTCACCGGATCGAGCTCTGCAAGCAGGTCGCGGTTGACGTTGGTCAGTTGCGCCACCTTGCCGCGCGCGTCGACGCGATAAAGGTCGTCTGGCGCCTTGATGCTGTTCGAAGTAAACAGCACCGCGCCTCCCGGAAGCGCGACGGCATTGTTCGCGGTTCCCTCCGCCGTCAGACGCGTCGCCCGTCCGGTTGCAACATCGATCCGGTAGAGCGGATGTTCGAGCACTTCCTGCACCCCGACGATGAGACTCCTGCCGTCCTTGGCCCAGGCGACGCTTCCAACCGACCGGTCCCAGCCCTGGGTCAGCGCGCGGGTTTGGCCGCTGGCGATGTCGCGCAGCATCAACACTTGCCGGTCGGCTTCGTAGGTCGGCCGCGCCATGGCGACATAGGCCAGTGTCCGCCCGTCAGGCGACACGGTCGGCAGCGTGTCCGTCGCGTCATTGGCGTCGGTGAGGTTTACTGGCGCCGCGCTACCGTCGGCTGGAGCCGCGAAAATGTCGAGATTGGTCGAGGTGGCCTCGATCCGGCCGGCATCGCGAAGGGTGAAATAGACGGTGCGACCATCGGGCGACCAGTCGATTTCCTCGCCGCCGCCGAAGGGCTTGGAAGGGGTGTCGCCATCAAGGTCGCCGGTCAGACGAACGCCGCCGCCAACCAGCTTTCCGTCCGCGACCGGATAAGCATAGATTCGGGAACGGACGCCGGGTTCAACCCAGCTGTCCCAATGGCGGACGAACAGCTGGTCATAGGTCCGGCCCGATCCTTCGGGCTTGGCCGGGAAAGTGGTCGCAGCGCAGGCCAGGTCCGGGCAATCGGGGCGATCCGCCCAGACGATGACCCGGTCGCCCCGAGGCGACAGCTTGAACCCCGAGATCTCGGCTCCGAAATCGCTGATCTGGGTCGCCGCGCCGCCGATGGGCAAGCGAAACAGCTGGGTCCGGTCGTTGACGCTCTTCAGGAAATATATCGCGCCATCGGGGCCCCATGCGGCGCTGTTCCCGCCTTCAGTCCCCGCCACTTGCCGGGGGGCGGCGCCGCGGCCGTTGAGGTCGAGCAAGTAGATGGGATTGCGGCGGCGGTTGGCCGACAGGTCGGTCTGTGACAGGGTGAACATTGCCCAGCGGCCGTCGGGTGAAACGCTCGGCGCCCCGAGCCGCCGCATCATGTGCATGTCGGTGGCGGTCATTGGCCGGGCCAGCGACGGGGTGGAGATCAGGGCGGCGGCCGCGACGCTTGCGGCAAGTGCGATGCGCTTCAACATGGGGACTGGCGTAGCAAGCCACGCTGCCCGCTGCCAAGCCTTAGAGCGGGCGCCCGGTAATACGGTGAATTTCGCGCTTCACATGTTCATCAACGATGCCCGGCAGATTGTCGTCGAGCCATTGCTTGAGGATCGGGCGAAGCAGGTCGCGCACCATCTCCTCCAAAGGATTGGCCTGCGGCGCGGGCGGCGGGGCGGAAGCAGCGACGCTGGCGAGTGCTTCGAGCCTCTGACGGCTGCTGTCGGCGGCACCATCCTCGAGCAGCGGCGGCCCGAGATCAAGCGGCGGAACTTCGGGCGCTGTCATGCTCGCGTCGAGTTCGAGCACGTCCTCGTCATCCGGATCGGCAGCTTCGACCGGAGGCGCCGCAGCGCGGATTTCCTTTTCCTCGGCAATCACGCGTTTAATCGACGCGAGAATGTCTTCCATCGAAGGTTCGCGGGCAGCCATGGCCAACCCTATTGCCTATCGCGAAGCGGGAGTCACGCCCTGAGGCTGCTCTTCCGGCGTCACCGTGCTGGTTGCCACTGGGTCGTGGCGCGGCTCGCCGGCCCAGTCACTCCAGCTATTGGCAACGCGCCGATAATTGCCGAGCGGATCGTACAGCGGGCCGCCGTCAAGTCCAAGGTCGTCAGCCTCGGCCTGTCCCATGGCGTTCAGCAACTGGAAGCCGGCCACATATTGATCGCGACGCACGGTAACCAGCGCCACCTGGCTATTGAGCAATTCCTGCTCGGCGTTGAGGACCTCGAGAATGGTGCGGGTGCCGATGCTGTTTTCGGCGCGCGCGCCTTCAAGGGCCAGTTCATTGGCGCTCACTGCGGTCTGGTTCGACGCAATGGCATTGGTCGCGGCCTGAAAGCTGGCAAACGCCGACCGGGTGGCGGCAACTACCGCCCGTTCGGTGCCGATGCGCTGCTCCAGCGCCTGGCCTTCCAGCGCCTGCGTCTGACGGATCCGCGCGGCCGGAAGGCCGCCCTGATACAGCGGGACCCGAGCGGAAACGCCGACGCTGGTCGCAGTGCCCGACCGCGGGAGCGGCCCGGTGTTGCCCGACAACGTGTTGGCATAATCCCCCGACAGCACGCCGGAAACGCTTGGCAGGCGCGCGCCCCGCGCCGACCGGACATCGTAGCCAGCGGCTTCGGCCTGGCGGGCCACGGCGATCAGGTCGGGATTGTTGGCAAGCGCGATCCGCACAGCTTCATCGGCACTCGCCGGTAATGGCGGGAGCGGCGGCGGCGGCTGCAGCACGCCGGGATTGCGGCCGATCACGCGGCGGTAATTTTCTTCGCTGGCGACGAGGCGCGACCGGGCGAGCGCCAGACTGCTGTTGGCCAGCTGCAGCCGAGCTTCCGACTGGGCCACGTCGGTCCGCGTGACGTCGCCGATCTCGAAACGGTCGCGGGTCGCCTGCAGGTTGGTATCAAGGACGCGGGTTTGATTCTCGTTCAGTTCGACGATCGCCCGATCGCGAATAACGTCCATGTAGGCGGCTACCGCCTCGGTGAAGACATCGCCTTCGACTGCGCGCAATGTCGCCCGCCCGGCTTCGACCCGGGTCTTGGTTGCCTCGATATTGTTGCGGACGCTGCCCCCCTGGAACAGCGGATAGCTGAGGTCGACACCGCCGGTCAGGAATGGCCCCTTTGTCCCCCCGGTATCGAACCGGCCGCTGCGGGTGAGGTCACGGGTCAGGCCAGCCGTGGCGGAAACCTGCGGGCGACCGGCGGCGCGCGCGATCGCTACCCCGGCATCGGTCGCCTTCAAGGATTCGCGCTGCGCGGTCAGCGTGGGATTTGCCTGGTAGGTCGAATTGAGCGCATCGCGCAGCGTATCGGCCGAGGCCGTGCCGCTGGCGAGCAAGATAAGGAGCGACGCGGCGGCAAACTTACGGGTCACAAGCATGGCTCCTTCTGGATGCCTTCAGAAGATGAAAACAGGCGGTCTTTCGAAGCCGGGAAGAACGGCGGCGTCGGCGTCGACGATGGTGCGCATTCCCAACCGGCCGGCGGCACAGCGGCCGACCACGAGGCGGGTCACGCCGCGGTCGACAATCGCGCAAGCGAGCACGCCATTATCGGCAAGCTGCTTGACGAGGGCATCCGGAACATCCGCAACCGCGCCGTCAATCAGGATCAGGTCGTAAGGGGCACCCTTGGGCCAGCCCTTGGTCAGTTCGCCGGAGCGGGATTCGATATTCGCGGCGGCGGCGATCGCGGCCAGATCGGCATCCGATTCCAGCGAGGTGACATCAAGCCCGATCGTCTCGAGGATCGCAGCCGAATAGCCGGTCCCCGATCCGACCACGAGGGCCCGCTGGCCGGGACGAGGCGCAGCCTCGCTCAACAGCCGGCCAAGCGCAGCCGGCGGCATCATCGCCCGCCCGTTGCCGGTCTTCAGCGGCCGGTCGAAATAGGCGAAGGCCCGGGCCTCTTCCGGAACGAACCGCTCCCGCTCGACGCGCGCCATCGCGGCCAGCACGTTACGGTCGGTCACGCCCAGCGGTCGAAGCTGGCTGTCGACCATCATTCGGCGGGCAATGGCGAAATCTTGCATCGGATCCTCGTTCATGCGCGACTGTTATATTGCACTAATACAGTCGATGTTCAAGCGCCCCCATATCCTTTGACGCAAGGTGCGCCAAGCCGTTGCCGCCCCCGTTCGTCGAAAGCGTTGGTTGACAAGCGGCGGCACCTGCCGCCAAAGGCCGCCCCGCGAGGCCCGATGGCGGAGTGGTGACGCAGAGGACTGCAAATCCTTGCACCCGGGTTCGATTCCCGGTCGGGCCTCCAGACAGATTGCTTATGGCCAGGGTTGCAACGCCCCTATGTATCGAACGCTAATCGCGCTGACATTGGTACTGGCAGCCTGCCAGCAAACCCCCGAAGCGCAAAACCAGCAGGCTGGGCAGGCCGGGGCGAGCGTCGTCGTGACCGACGTCTGGGCCCGTGCCACTGCGCCTGGCCAGGCGACCGGCGCCCTTTATCTCACCATCGACAATCCGGGCGCGACGGCGGACGAATTGGTCGCCCTGTCAACCGACCGGGCGGCGACGGCGATGGTCCACGAGACCCGCACGGAAAATGGCTTGTCGAGGATGCGGATGCTTGAAAGGCTGGCGATCCCAGCCGGGGCAACGGTGGAACTCCGGCCGGGCGGCACTCATGTCATGCTGGACGGCACCGAGCCGATGAGCGCCGGCGAGACATTCGACCTTGAGCTGCGCTTCGCCAGGGCCGGCGCCCAGGTTGTTCCGGTCACCGTGGTCGAGCCCGGAGCCCGTTGAGCCGATGGCCAAGCTTCGCATCGTGCTGTGGGCTCTGGTCGGCCTTGCCGCGCTCGCCGGGATTTACCTGTCGCTCAAGCCGCCGCAGCCGCTGCCCGCGTCGCAAGAAACGGTGATGACCAGCATTGGCGGCCCGTTCACCCTGGTCGATGGCCATGGACAGCCGTTCAGCAGCGCAAAGCTCAACGGCAAGCCTGCGGCGATCTTCTTCGGCTTCACCCATTGCCCGGACGTGTGTCCGACGACGTTGGCCCGGCTCGCCCGGCTTCGCCAGCAGCTTGGCAAGGGCGACGATGCCTTCCGCATCGTGTTCATCAGCGTGGATCCCGAACGGGACAAGCCCGAAGACGTCGGCAAGTATAGCCAGCTTTTCTCTACGCCGGTGATCGGGCTGACCGGCTCTCCGGCGCAGGTCGAGCAGGTCAAGAAGCAGTT
The DNA here is from genome assembly GCF_007998985.1 of Sphingomonas xanthus. GTDB lineage: Bacteria > Pseudomonadota > Alphaproteobacteria > Sphingomonadales > Sphingomonadaceae > Sphingomicrobium > Sphingomicrobium xanthum. The sequence continues at coordinate 1,696,788 of NZ_CP041659.1, read as the reverse complement.
CAACGTCTATTCCGAGAAGGTCCCCGCCGGTGGGGGCGGCTATAGCGTCGACCACACGGCGACCATCTTCCTGATGGACGGCAATGGGGGGTTTGAGTCGACCATTTCCCCAGAGGAAGGGGAAGCCGTCGCACTTCAGAAATTGCAGCGGCTGACTGTTTAACTGCTGTAATACGCCGACGCAGCTCGCCCGTTCGTCGAACAAATCTAGATTGCGGTATTGCGTTTTAAATTTGCGATAGTATGAGCCGCGCGGCCCGCCTTTCCTGGCGGGCATTTTTCTTGAACGAGGTATTCTCAAGTGAACCGCATTCTCATTGCGGCGGCTCTGGCCGCCACTGTCGCCACCCCGGCTTTCGCGCAGGACGCGGCCCCGGTCACCACCTTCACCGGCGCTCGCGTCAGTGCCGAAATCGGCCTCGCCGACGACGACCTGTTTGGCACCGAAGCCTTCACTTACGGCGTTGACGCCGGCTATGATTTCGACCTCGGCGCAGCCGTTGCCGGCCTGACCGTCGGTCTCCAGGACACCGACGAAACCGGTCGTGAATTCTTCGCCGGCGGCCGCGTTGGCGCCAAGGTTGGCAGCAACGCGCTGGTCTATGCCACCGTCGGTTATGCCAACCTCAAGGTGTTCGACGGCCTGAAGGTCGACGGCGTTCGCTTCGGCCTCGGTGTCGAAGCCGCTCCGGCCCGCAACTTCTTCGTGAAGGCCGAACAGCGCTACACCAACTACGAGCTGGGCGGCGAAGCCTACCAGACCGTCATCGGCGCCGGCGTCCGCTTCTAAGCGACAGCTGGTTCGATTGGGAAAAGGGCGGCCTTCGGGTCGCCCTTTTTTATTCTGCTGCGATGACCCGGTCGAGAAGCCGCTCCAGCGCAGCGCGCGATTGCGGCTCTTCAAGGTTGGGCGTGTGGCCGGTCACCGGTACGACCGCCAGTTCGGCGTCCCCGGGCAGCGCGGCGACCATCTTTTCGGCGACTTCGACCGACAGAAGATCGCTGTTCTCGCCCCTCAGGATGGTCACCGGCCGCCCCGCCAGCGCGCAGTAGAGATGCCATAGTTCGGCCTGCGGCCCTTCGGTCGCGGCGCGAAAATTGGCGGCGATCCGCATGTCGTATTGGAACCGGACGCCATCGTCGGTCTGGTGGCATACCCGCGACGCGAAGGTCCGCCAGTCCTGCGAGGTCCAGTGCGGAAATTTGGCGCGGTTGCGGTCAGCGAGCTTTGCCGCGGCATCGTCCAGATCCGCATATCTTACATCTTGCCCAACGTAGGTTGCGATACGGTCGAGGCCCTTGCTGTCGACCACGGGACCGATATCGACCAACATCGCGCCGGCAATCCGCTCGGCGTCGGTCGAGGCCAGCAGCATGGTGCAGATCCCGCCAAGAGAGGTGCCGATGAACACCGCATCGGCAATCCCCTCCTGATCGAGTAATTTCAGGATGTCGGCGACATAATAATGGGGCGTGTAGCGGCTCGGGTCGGGGTCGTACTGGCTTTCGCCTCGCCCGCGCAGGTCAACACAGATCACCCGCCAGTCACCCGCACACTGCCGGGCCACCGGCTCGAAATCGCGCGCATTGCGGGTCAGGCCGGGAATGCACAGGATCGGAGGCTTGTCGCGCGGCCCCTCATAATCGCGGTAATGAAGCTTCAGCCCTTCAACACTATACCAATATCGGTCGGTCCAGCCGGCCATTGACGCTTCCCCCGGATTGCTCCCTCCCCTATCGCGGTCCAATGTCTTCACCGCAAGCGGATAGCAGCCCGCCGATCCTGAAGCTTGGCGATGCCTTTTACGATCAGGTGAGCCCGGCCGACTTCCCGGCGGCGATCGAACGTTTCGTCAACCGCCGCTGGGCGCAACGCGTCGGTCTTGGCGACATCGACTGGGAAAAACATTTCGCGCGCTTCGAACCGCTTGCCGGAAATCTGCCTGCCCCGCTCGCGCTGCGTTATCACGGGCATCAATTCCGGGTGTACAATCCCGATATCGGCGACGGGCGGGGGTTCCTGTTCGCGCAGCTGCGCGATGACCGGGGGCGTTTGCTCGATCTCGGCACCAAGGGCAGCGGACAAACGCCTTACAGTCGGCAGGGCGACGGGCGGCTGACCCTGAAAGGCGGCGTGCGCGAAGTCCTGGCAACCGAAATGCTCGAAGCGCTGGGCGTCAACACTTCGAAGAGTTTCGCCCTGTTCGAAACCGGGGAATCGCTTTGGCGGGGGGACGAGCCTTCCCCGACCCGCTCGTCGGTGCTGACCCGTCTCAACCATGGCCATGTCCGGATCGGCAGCTTCCAGCGGCTAGCCTTTTTCAACGACGCCGCGAATATCGCGAAACTGACGCGCTATTGCCTGCGGCACCTTCTCGACTTGCCCGTCGGCGACGATGCGGACAATGCGACACGCCTGCTCGATCATGTTTGCGCTACCACCGCGCAACTTGCGGCGAGCTATATCGCCGCCGGGTTCGTCCACGGCGTGCTCAATAGCGACAATATCAACATCACCGGGGAAAGTTTCGACTATGGCCCCTGGCGCTTCGCGCCGGAGTGGGACGAGCAGTTCACGGCGGCATATTTCGACCACGGCGGACTTTATGCGTTCGGTCGCCAGCCCGAGGCGATTCACTGGGACGTTGCCCAGCTGGCGGGCTGTCTGGCCCTGATCGGGGAGGCCCCGGCCCTGTCTGACCTGCTCGGCCAATGGCCGGCACGGTTCGAGGCGGCGCTGGTGGAGCGCATGCTCGGGCGGCTGGGGATTGCGCCAAGCGACGATGCCTCGGACCGCGTGCTATTGTCCGCGATGCTAACCGCGCTCCGATCGCGCATGGTGGGTATCGACCGTTTCTTCTTCGACTGGCGCGCGGGACGCATGCCCGAAGCGGAACACTACAGCGCCCCGCCCTTTGACACGTTGCGCACGATCCTGAAGGGTCGCGAGCGGCTGCAGCTTCACTCCTATTGGACCGATCCGGCTCCCTGTTCGATGCTGATCGAGGAAGTGGAGTCGATCTGGGCGGCGATCGCCGAACATGACGATTGGGCTCCGTTCGAAACCAAGATCCGCGCCGTCAGGCGGATGGGCGACGCCATGACGGCAGACGGCGCTGCTTGACCCGACGCTCCGGGCATGGGAACGCGCCACCGGGTGTTGGAGAGTAAATGAGCGAACTGATCGTTTCGACCGAGCCTGCGACGGGCGTTGAACTTTGGTCCGGACCGGTGGGGGACGCGGCGGCCGAAGTGGCCGCGGCGCGCGCCGCCTGGCCAGCCTGGGCCGCGCATTCGGTGACGTTCAGGATGGAGACGCTTCGCCGATTCGCCAATGTTGTTCGCGCCAAGGAAGCCGAATTCGCCGACCTCATCGCCCGGGAAACGGGCAAGCCTTCATGGGAAGCCAAGACCGAAGTCGCCGCGGTCGTCGGAAAAGTCGAGATATCGATCGAGGCCTATTGTGAGCGTACGCCGACACGCCGGCTGGAAGCTGCGATGGGCAACAAGGTCGCGGTTCGCCACAAGCCGCATGGCGTGCTGGCTGTGCTCGGGCCCTATAACTTCCCTGCCCACCTGCCCAACGGCCATATCGTTCCGGCGCTGATCGCCGGCAATGCGATCATCTTCAAGCCTTCAGAAAAGACCCCGGCAACCGGCGAGTTCCTCGTCCGGTGCTTTCACGAGGCAGGCGTCCCTGAAGGGGTGTTGAGGCTCCTTGTCGGAGGACCGGCGGAGGGCAAGCAACTAGCCGCACAGGATGGAATTGACGGACTACTTTTTACCGGTTCGGTTAACGCTGGCATCGCCCTTCACCGTCAGTTTGCCGATACTCCGAATAGAATCCTGGCGCTGGAGCTGGGCGGCAACAACCCCATCGTCGCTTGGGACGTAGCCGATGTCGCCGCCGCCGCGGCGATTATCGTCCAGTCGGCTTACCTGTCGGCGGGTCAGCGCTGCACCGCCGCTCGCCGGCTGATCGTCAAGGATGGTCAGCATGAGGAGCTGGTTGCGGAGATCGTCAAGCTGATCGACCGGATCATCGTCGATCACCCCCATGCCGACCCGCCGCCATTCATGGGGCCGGTGATCGACCAGATGGCCGCCGACATCCTTCAAGACCGTTTCCTCGGCCTGATGATGAAGGGGGGAAAGCCGATCCGGCGCCTCGACCGCCCGGACGAGGAACGGCCGTTCCTGACCCCGGCGCTGATCGACATGACCGATGCGCACGAACGGCTCGACGAGGAATTGTTCGGCCCGGTGCTGCAGATGATCCGGGTCAAGGATTTCGACGCAGCGATCGATGAGGCAAACGCTACACGGTTCGGTCTTGCCGCCAGCGTGCTGACCAAGGACCCGGGGCTTTACGACAAATTCTGGGCCAATGTCCGCGCCGGGGTGATCAACTGGAACAAGCCGACCAACGGGGCGCCGTCGGCGGCGCCTTTCGGCGGCGTCGGATTCAGCGGCAACCATCGGCCCAGCGCCTATTATGCCGCCGACTATTGCGCCTATCCGGTCACCAGCGTCGAATCCGACACCGTCCGCGGCGGCATCGCCAACGGGCTGCGTGATGCCTATGTCCCGACCGACGACTAAACTTCAGATTAGGCGGCTGTCATAGGCCCAGTGGAGCACCGCCTGCCGCTGCTTGCGGCGACAGCTGACGTCCCCGGGTTCGCAATGTTTGCGGATCTGGGCAATGTGTCGGCGCATTGCCTTCCAGCGGCCGATCTGCCGTCCGTCCTCGCCCGGCAGGCGGCGACCCAGATAATAGCGGCAATACCATTGGAACCAGCCGCGCGGATCATCCTCGTGGATCCAGCCCTTGCGGATCCATTCCGATAGCGGCTGGCTGGCGTCGACCCCGAAATAGTTGAGCGAGCAATCGCGCTTGCCCATCGCTAGCTTGGCTTTCGCAAACCATTCAGCGGGAAATTCGCCACGGCAATCCGTCAGATATTTTCCGCAGAACACCCCCAGCTCAAGCATCTGCCGCGGGGTCAACTCGGGTTGGAAATCCGGATCGAAATCCTGCCCGGGCGTAGCGGTGAGCTCGTAGCGATAGCCCTGCTGCATCCTGTCATTGACGATGACGCAGAGCCTGTTGCTCACCCGCGAATTTCCGGCAGATAATCGCCCTCTGCCGGATCGCTGAACTTGGTCACCCGACTATCGAACCGCATCTTGACCTTGCCGGTGGCGCCGTGGCGCTGCTTGGCAACGATCAGTTCCGCCATGCCATAGACGCGTTCCATGTCACGCTGCCATTGTTCATGGGCTTCGAACACCTTGGCATCGTCACCGTCGATCGGCCGCTTCGGCTCCTTCGCGGCGACATAGTAATCCTCGCGATAGACGAACCACACCATGTCGGCGTCCTGTTCGATCGAGCCTGACTCGCGAAGGTCCGACAGCATCGGCTTTTTGTCTTCGCGCTGCTCGACCGCGCGGCTGAGCTGGGACAATGCGACCACCGGAAGGTCGAGTTCCTTGGCAAGCTGCTTCAGGCCGCGGCTGATCTCGGAGATTTCCTGGACGCGGTTGTCGCCGGCCGTCCCCTTGCCCGAACCCTGGAGCAGCTGGAGATAGTCGACCACGACCATGCCGATGCCCTTTTGCCGCTTCAACCGGCGCGCGCGGGCGCGCAGCGACGCAATGGTCAGGCCGGGCGTGTCGTCGATATATAGCGGCAGGCTCGACAATTCGCCCGAGGCGCGGGCGAGGTTGCGGAATTCCTGCTGACTGATCTTGCCCATGCGCAGATTTTCGGAACTGATGCCCGACTGTTCGGCAAGGATACGGGTCGCGAGCTGGTCGGCCGACATTTCCAGGCTGAAAAAGGCAACCGGCGCGCCAGCCGATTTTTCGACTTCGATTCCGTCCTCCACGTCACGCAGGAAACGCTGGGCGGCGCTGAAAGCCATGTTAGTGGCAAGCGAGGTCTTGCCCATGCCCGGACGGCCTGCGAGGATCACGAGGTCGCTCTTGTGCAGACCGCCGACCTTCGCGTTGATCCCTTCAAGGCCGGTAGTGACCCCGCTAAGGTGGCCGCCGCTGTTGAGCGCCTTTTCGGCCTGCTTGACCGCAAGGATGCTGGCCTCGCCGAAGCTCTTGACCTTGCCTTCATTACCGCCTTCCTCGGCGACCCGGTAGAGTTCGCTTTCGGCCCGCTCGATCTGGGCCAGCGGGGCGACGTCCTCCGAAGTGTCGAGCGCGCCCTCGACCATGTCGCGGCCGACCCCGACCAGCGCACGCAACAGCGCAAGATCATAGATTTGGGCGGCAAAGTCGCGAGCCCCGATCACCGCCGCGCCCGACCCGGTCAGCTGGGCAAGATAGGCCGGCCCGCCGACTTCCTTCATGCCTTCATCGGCATCGAACATGGGCTTCAGCGTGACCGGATTCGCGACCATGTTGCGGTCGGTCATCCGCAGGATCGATTCATAGATGCGGCCGTGCAGCGGTTCGAAGAAATGATGCGGCTTCAGCCGGATCTGCACATCCTCGACCAGCCGGTTATCGATCATCAAGGCGCCGAGCAGCGCAGCCTCCGCTTCGATATTCTGCGGAAGAACGGGTGTTGCGGGAGCATCGGCCCCGCCAGCGATTCGAACAACTTCAGCCATGGCCGGGACCTTATGCCAGCCGAGTCCCGGGCTCCAGTAGGGGCCGGGATGCTTCGCGATTTAATCGTGGACGGCCCTGTGGATAAGGATCGGCGTTGCGCAGCCGCCACCGGGCGGGCTAGCCCAACGCCATGGCCATTCTTTCCGATCGCTGGATTCGCGACCAAGCCCTGTCCCACGGCATGATTGAACCGTTCGTCGAAGCGCAGCGCCGCGACGGATGCATCAGCTATGGCCTGTCCAGCTACGGCTATGACGCGCGGGTTGCCGACGAATTCAAGATTTTCACCAATGTCGACAGCGCGGTCGTCGATCCCAAGGATTTCGCCGCCAACAGCTTTGTCGACCGCCAGACCGACGTGTGCATCATCCCGCCCAACAGTTTCGCGCTGGCCCGAACGGTCGAATATTTCCGGGTGCCCGAGGATGTACTGGTGATCTGCCTGGGCAAGTCGACCTATGCCCGGTGCGGGATCATCGTCAACGTGACCCCGCTGGAGCCCGGCTGGGAAGGCCATGTCACGCTGGAATTTTCCAATACGACCCCGCTGCCGGCCAAAATCTATGCAAATGAAGGCGCCTGCCAGTTCCTGTTCCTCAAGGGCAATGAACGCTGCGAAGTGAGCTACGCCGACCGCGCCGGAAAATATATGGGACAGCGCGGCGTCACCTTGCCCAAACTGTGACCTTCGAAGACGCGAAGACGCGGGATGCGGCGGACAGCCTGGCGCATTGCCGGGAGCGGTTCCGGTTGCCGCCGGGCAAGATCTACCTTGATGGAAATTCGCTGGGCGCGATGCCAGCGTCGGTCCCGGACCGGATGGCCGAAGTCATCGACTGCGAATGGGGTGACGACCTTATCGAGAGCTGGAACAAGCATGACTGGATGGGCGCGCCGGAGCGGGTTGCCGGCCGGCTTGCGCCACTGGTTGGTGCCGAGCCAGACGAACTGCTCATCACCGATTCCACTTCGATCAACCTGTTCAAGCTGCTTGGTGCGGCGCTGGCAGCGCGGCCCAAACGCTCGGTGATCCTGTCGGAAGAAGGCAATTTCCCGAGCGATCTCTATGTCGCCCAAGGCATGGAAAGCTTCGTTCGCGGATCGCGACTGCAAACGGTCCCGACCGACGCGATCGCGGCATCGATCAGCGATGAAACCGCGGTCGTCATGCTGACGCACATCGATTATCGCGGCGGCGGGCGGCATGACATGAAGGCGATCAACGCTGCCGCGCACCGGGCCGGCGCGCTGACCCTGTGGGACTTGTCGCATAGCGCCGGTGCCCTTGCGATCGACCTTGATGGCGACGGTTGCGACCTGGCCGTCGGATGCGGCTATAAATATCTCAATGGGGGCCCGGGCGCGCCAGCCTTCCTCTTTGTCGCCCGGCACCTGGGAGGCGAGCTCAGCAACCCCCTGCCCGGGTGGATGGGCCATGCGGCGCCCTTTGCCTTCGATCCTGAGTATCGCCCATGCGAAGGGATCGGCCGATTTCGCACCGGAACTCCATCGATCCTTGGGATCACAGCGCTCGAGGCGGGCCTTGCGACGTTCGACGGCGTCTTCCTGACCTGCCTGGAGGCCAAATCCCGTTCGCTATCGGAGTTGTTTATCGGCGAGACCGAACGGCGCTGCGGCGGCCAGGTCAGGCTTGCCAGCCCACGCGAGCCGGAGGCCCGCGGAAGCCATGTCGTTTTCGCCCACCCGCATGGATATGCGGTCATGCGGGCATTGATCGAAGCCGGAGTAGTCGGAGACTTCCGCGAACCCGACCTGATGCGGTTCGGGTTCGCCCCGCTTTACAACAGTCACCAGGATGTCTGGCGGGCGGCGGAGGCGATTGGCCGGATCATCGCCAGCGGCGAGTGGGACCAGCCCCGCTTCCACGAACGGCGGCGCGTCATTTAGCCTTGCTCGTCCTCAGCAGATGGTCGCGCGCCTGGTGGATCGTATTGACCCATTCGGCGAAGGCATCGGCTAGCTTCTCGACCATCTTCTTGAGCGGCCCGTCGACCAGGCAGCCATCGGCGTCGAAGCTGTCGTCGGTGACGTTGCCAAGATAGGCCTCGGGCTGCTGCATCACGGGCATGTTGAGGAAGACGCAGGCTTGGCGAAGCTGATGGTTGGCTCCGAACCCGCCGATCGCGCCGGGCGAGGCGCTGATGATCGCCGCAGGCTTGCGGTCCCAAACGCTTCGCCCATAGGGCCGCGATCCGACGTCTATGGCATTTTTAAGGACGCCCGGGACGCCGCGATTATATTCCGGGGTGCAGAACAGGACGCCGTCCGCCGCCAGCACCTGGTCCCTGAACCGCATCCATTCGGCGGGCGGTTCCTTTTCCAGGTCCTGGTTGAACAGCGGCAGGTCGCCGATTTCGACCATCGCGCAGTCGAGATTGTCGTCACGGATGGCGCACATCGACCGGGCGATCTTGCGGTTGATGCTGCCTTCGCGAAGGCTGCCGACGATGATCGCGATCTTGTAAGGCATGGCGCGTCCCCTGCTGCTGACGGCTAAGCGCGCCATAGCACAATTGGTTGCTCAGCGGCGCTTGCCCTGGTGGCGAATATTGCCAGGCCGGCCGCGTTTCGGCGGGCGGACCCGGTCGCGGCGGCTGTCGTTACGGCGCGGCGCCGCGAACTTGCCCTCGGGAAGCTCGAAGCGGAGCGCGCCCGAGGCCGGGTTAGCTTCGGCCAGCTTCAGCTCAAGGTGCTGGCCGACCCGGAAGGTTTCCCCTGTCTCCTCGCCGATGAGGGCGCGCGCTGCCTCGTCGTAACGAAAATATTCGTTGCCGAGGATCGCCGCCGGCACCAATCCATCTCCACCCAGATCCTCGACCGTCGCGAAGAAGCCGAACGGCTGCACGCCGGTGATCCGGCAGCGCAGGATCTGTCCGACCTTGTCGGCGAGGAACGCCGCGACATAGCGGTCGACCGTCTCGCGTTCGGCCTCCATCGCCCGACGTTCTAGCATGGAGATATGCTCGCCGATGGTGGTGAAATCCTCGGCGTCCGCTTTGGGTAGCCCGCCTTCTCCAAGGCCATGGGCGGTGACCAGCGCACGGTGGACGAGAAGATCGGCATAACGGCGAATGGGCGAAGTAAAATGCGCGTAGCTCGCCAGCGAAAGCCCGAAATGGCCCAGCGGTTCAGGGCCGTAGCGTGCCTGCATCTGGGTGCGCAAAAGCTGCTCCATGATTTCCGGGCGCGCGTCATGATCGGGGCCGATGCGGTCAATGATGCGATTAAACGTCGCCGGCTTGATCACCTGTCCCAGCGCAAATTCGAGGTCGAAGGTCGCGAGATAGTCCTTGAGCGCGACCAGCTTCTCGCGGCTTGGCGCTTCGTGGACACGGTACATCACCGGCGCCTTCTTGCGTTCCAGCGCCTTGGCTGCCGCGACATTGGCGGCGATCATATAATCTTCGACGAGGCGATGGGCGTCGAGCCGTTCGCGCGGCGCAACCGAGAGGATCCGGCCCTTTTCGTCGAGCATCACGCGCCGTTCGGGCAGGTCGAGCTCGAGCGGTTCGCGTTTCTCCCTTGCCTTGAGCAGCGCGCGCCAACATTCCCAAAGGGGCTTGAGCGCCGTGTCGACCAGCCGGGGATCGACCAGGCCGGGCGTTCCGTCATAGGCCGCCTGGGCATTCTCATATGCAATGTTTGCAAATACGCAAATCTTGGCGCGCGAGAATCGCCAGCTTTTCAGGGCGCCGTCCTTGCCGACATGAAGGTGGCAAGCCATTGCCGCGCGCAGCTGGCCTTGCTTCAGCGAACAGATGTCCGATGACAGTTCGTGCGGCAGCATCGGCACCACCCGGTCGGGGAAATAGACGCTGTTGCCCCGCGCCCGCGCCTCGCGGTCGAGCTCGCTTCCCGGACGGACATAAAAGCTCACATCGGCGATCGCGACGATCGCGTCCCATCCATCGCCATCGTCGCGCGGCGATGCCCAGATTGCATCGTCATGATCACGCGCATCCTCCGGATCGATGGCGACGATCGGCAGCGCCGTGAGGTCCTCTCGGTCGCCCAGCGGCTGCCCGGCAACCTTGGTCGCTTCGGCGATCGCCTCGTCCCGGAACTCATCGCGAAGGCCATGTTTGTGAATGGCGATCAAACTGAAGCTCCGCGGGGCGAAAGGGTCCCCGAGGATCGCGTCGACCCGCGCGCTGGTGCGCGGCGGGCGGCCCGATGGTTCGGCCAGCACCAGGTCGCCGGGCTGCGCATCCTTCAGGTCTGAAATTGGCAGTTCGCGCCGTTCCTTCTTGTCGACCGGGGTCAGGAAATATCGCTCACCCTCCTGACGGACGACGCCGAGCAACAGTTCGGCGGCGCGCGCCAGCTTCTTCATCACATGGGCGACATGCCCCTTCCCCGCTTCCTCGGTGCGAGCGAGAATGCGGTCGTTGAGGCCAAGGGCCGAGCGGGGCCCCTTCCCCCGGGAACGTTCGATCACCCGCAGTTTCGGCGCAGGGGTGTCGGCATGCCAGCTTTCCGGCGTCGCCCAGACCTGCCCATCGTCGACCGACACGACACGAAGCACGGTAACTTTCGGGACGCCGCCCATCTTGTGGAAGGCACGCCCCGCGGCGCTGTCGATCAGCCCTTCATCGGCCATGTCCTTGAGCAGCGACTTCAGGGCGATCTTTTCATTGCCCTTCAACCCGAACGCCCGCGCGATTTCCCGCTTGCCGGCGGGCTGGTCGCTACCTTCGATAAAGTCGAGGATCTGCTTGGCGGTCGGCAGGCCGGGGGGCTGTTTGCGGGGCATTGCTTCTCCAACCCCGTCGTGCCGAACTTGTTTCAACATCGCTAGCGGAGCGCCGCCAGCCTCCGCGAAAACGGCCGTTGAAACAAGGCTGGCCGCCGACCGTCCCGGAGACGAGCGGCGACCAACAGGGGCGGAGCGCCTATTTGGCCGCTTCGGCCGGTTCGACCCACGGCTTGAAGGCGCCACCGGGAACTGCGCTTGCGACCGGGCTTTCGAATCCCTCCTTGCTGATCGACGAGACGCCGAACATCCAGTCGTCGACGCGGATGTGCCGGAGAACGAAGCCGCAGTCGCCCGGACCGGGCATGGCGCCTTGGGCAGCCGCGGGGACGATCTTGCCGGGGCTGGCGCAGGCCAGGGCAACGCTTTGGGCGGTCCAGTTGGCGGCATCGGTGGGGCGCCAGCGCGCAACATAGCCCCAGGCTCCGGGGATCGGCTTCCAGCTGATCGTCGTATCCGTGCTGACCGCCCCCTCGATCGCCGGCTCGGGCGGCGGCGGGGCGCTGGCCAGCCAGGCAAGGGCGGCGACGTTGAGCTTCGTCACCTTTGCAAGATAGCCAAAGTCCATCTCGTCGACGGTGTCGCCGAACTTGGTGTTCTGCTCGATGCGCAAATCCTGGTGCTGGTGGTCATAATCTTCGACCGCGACCGACAGGCGCACGGCGGGGTAGCCGGCGTTCAGAAATTCGGTGTGGTCACCGCCCCGGCCGTGACGATCGTTGCGCCATATCTGCAGGACGTCGATCCCCAGTTCGGGAACGCGATCGGCCAGCAAATCAAGGAAGCGCGACAGGTTGCGCGACGGCGAGTCATTTTCTCCGCCGAGGCTGCGTACCGCGCCGCGCAGCTCGTCGCCGCCCTGCCAGCGAAGGCCTTCGGAGAAGACCCGCACCTGCTTGTCGTTGCACACCCCGTCCGATCCGCAGCTATTGCCGATGATGTCGTTGTTCAAATTGGCGATGACGTTCCAGCCCTGCGACCTGGCATAGTCGGCGAGGATTTTGCCACCCAGAAGCCCCTGCTCCTCCCCGCTAAGCGCCGCATAGACGATGGTTCCGGGAAATTTGTGCTTCGACAGGACCCGCGCGGCCTCGAGCACCGCAGCAGTGCCGCTGCCGTCGTCGTTGGCGCCCGGCGCGTCCTTGGTGAAATCCATGACGTCGCTGACCCGGCTGTCGATGTGCCCGGTGATGATGACCACGTCGTTGGGACGCTCGGTCCCGCGCTGGATTGCGACCGCGTTGCACACCCGTGTCGGGGTTGGAACGCGCCGGCCCGTCACCGTATCGCAGGTCTGCAGCGTCTGAAGCCCATGCGCTTTCATCTGCGCTTCGGCCCAGCGCACGGCAGCGCCGATCCCGCGTTTGGGGTGGGTCTGCGACGAGAGCGTGTGGCGCGTTCCGAACGCGACCAGCCGCTCGACGTCGCGCTTCATGCGCGATGCATCGACTGGCCGCGCAATTTCAGCGACCGCGCGGACCGGCGCCGGAGTCGGCGGAGCGGCGAGTGCGGAGGTGGACAGGAAGACGGCGGAGAGGGAGAGAAAGCGAACCATGATCACAGCTAAGCACGGCTTGGCGGATCGCGAAAGTCCGGCAATGGCCTAAACCGCCTAGCCCATTTAGACTGCGCGCCATGTTGAGCCCGCTCATCCTCATCGCAGCTGCGGCGCCGGCGCCGATCCTCCACTATGTCCAGTCAAATCGCGATGGCAGCGTCTCCGAGCAGATCTCCATGACCCGGCCGAGCGTCACGAGCGTCGCGGTTTACCGCCATGGCGGTCGCTGCGGCGTTCCCACCTATGTCACGGTCTCGTTCGACCCCAAGAGCGGAGAGGTCGCCAGCCTCGACACCGGCAGGGTCGGCGCGAAGGGCGAGCAGGTGCGGTCGGGAAGGTTTGACTTCGATCCTGCCACCCGGACACTGAGCGCCTGGGCCGATCTCCCGTCGGGTCGCGTCAGCGACAGCATCCTGGTTCCCGACCGGCCATGGCATCTATTCAACTACGGCTGGGCGACGTTGAACGCCGAGCTTCAATCGGCCCGCCCCCGGCGTGACTTCGCGTTCGGTCTGCCGTGGGCCGGCTCCGCTTCCGGGAGCTTCCTCCAGTATAAAGGCCGGGTCCGCGCTCATTTCCGCGGATATGATCAACATGGGAAGCAGCAGGCGCTGCTGTTCAACCTGTCACTTGAGGGACCGGAACCGGCGACCGGTAAGCTGCTGCTCGATGCTTCGGGCGGGCATATCCTGCTGGCCGAACTGTCGGTCGCCGGCCACGGCGACTCCAGGGATTTCCGCATTGAGCTCCACAAGGTCGAAAAGGGGGGCGCTAGGGCCTGGACCAGACTGTTGAGGAAGCGCGACGCCAATTGTCCGAAAGGCCGTTGAAGCGGTTGGCAAGCACGGCGGTAAGGGGCTAGGGAGCGCCCGACTTTCCTTCCGGCACGAGGCCCGACCATGCGTAGCATCAACCATTTCATCAACGGCCAGTCGATTGCCGACGGCGACCGCCACGGCGATGTTTGGAACCCCTCGCAGGGCGAAGTGCAGGCACGCGTCGGGTTGGGCAGCGCCGCCACGCTCAAGCAAGCCGTCGATGCGGCCAACGCCGCGCAGCCGGCCTGGGCGACCACCAACCCGCAGCGCCGCGCGCGAGTCATGTTCAAGTTCAAGGACCTCGTCGAAGCGCATATGGACGAGCTCGCGGAACTGCTCTCGTCGGAACATGGCAAGGTGATCGCCGATGCCAAGGGCGACGTGCAGCGCGGGCTTGAGGTGATCGAATTCTGCTGCGGCATTCCGCATGCGCTGAAGGGCGAATATACAATCGGTGCCGGGCCCGGCATCGACGTCTATTCGATGCGCCAGCCGCTCGGCATCGGCGCGGGCATCACGCCGTTCAACTTCCCGGCGATGATACCGATGTGGATGTTCGGCCCGGCGATCGCCGCCGGCAACGCGTTCATCCTCAAGCCCTCGGAACGCGATCCGTCGGTGCCGGTGCGGCTCGCCGAGCTGATGCAGGAAGCGGGCCTTCCCGACGGCATCCTCAATGTTGTCCATGGCGACAAGGAAATGGTCGACGCGATTCTCGACCATGACGACGTCAAGGCGATCAGCTTCGTCGGATCATCCGATATTGCCCAATATATCTACAGCCGCGGAACCGCCAACGGGAAGCGCGTGCAGGCCTTCGGCGGCGCCAAGAACCATGGCATCGTGCTGCCCGATGCCGATCTCGACCAGGTCGTCAACGACCTTGCGGGGGCCGCCTTCGGTTCGGCTGGCGAGCGCTGCATGGCGCTGCCGGTGGTCGTCCCGGTCGGCGACGACACCGCCGCCGCGCTGCGCGAAAAGCTGGTCCCGGCAATCGAGAAGCTGCGCGTTGGCATTTCGACCGATCCCGAGGCCCATTATGGCCCGGTGGTCAACGAAGCCCATCGCCAGCGGGTCGAAAATTATATCCAGATGTGCGCCGACGAGGGCGGCGAACTGGTCGTCGACGGCCGCGGCTTCACGCTCCAGGGTCATGAAAAGGGTTTTTTCGTCGGCCCGACCCTGTTCGACCATGTTAAACCGAGCTTCCGCTCCTACCAGGAAGAAATTTTCGGACCGGTGCTGCAGATGGTCCGCGCCGACAGCTTCGAGGAGGCGATCCGGCTGCCGAGCGAGCATCCCTATGGCAATGGCGTCGCCATCTTCACCCGCAACGGCCATGCCGCGCGCGAATTCGCAGCGCGGGTCAATGTCGGCATGGTCGGAATCAACGTGCCGATCCCGGTCCCGGTCGCCTATCACACCTTCGGCGGCTGGAAGCGGTCAGGGTTCGGCGACATCAACCAGCACGGCATGGAAGGCGTCCGGTTCTGGACCAAGACCAAGACGGTGACCCAGCGCTGGCCGGACGGTTCGGCAATGGGCGACCATAAGGAAGCATTCGTCATCCCAACGATGGGATAATGACGCATCCTAATTCTGGTGAAGGCGTTGTTGCCGGCATGATACAGAAGCTTGCATCCCTGCCACTGCTGGCGCTGGCGCTTGTTGCCTGCCAGCAGGAAGATCCCAACAATTTCGCCATCGACGAGGGCAACGCGCTCAACGGCTCTATCGAGACGCTTCCCATCGATGAAAGTTCGCCGAACAATGACGAAGCCCGTGCCGACGCCGGCGACAATGTCGCCGCGCCCTCGCCGCCTCCCGGCGATGGAACGAGCGCCCCGACCATCCCCGCGCAGTATCGCGGCCGGTGGGGCATGACCGTCAACGATTGTGATCCCAGCCGAAGTGATGCGAAGGGTCTGATGACGGTCGGCGAAAAGACACTGACCTTCTACGAGAGCCGAGCAACGCTCAAGGAACAGCGACCGGCGATCGCCACCAGTTTTTCGGGCCGTTTTGCCTTTACTGGCGAGGGGCAGAAGTGGGAGAGGGTGATCACCTTTACGCGGACCGGCGACACGCTGAAGCGGGCAGACGAAGAGGGTAGCTTTACCTACAAGCGCTGCGCCTGATAGGCGTGAGGCGATGAGAAGGATCGCCGCTGCCCTGAGCCTGCTTGCCCTTGCCGCCTGCGGCGGGCCGAGTGAGGAAGACATCTTAACCGAGGACAAGATCCGCGCCTCGCAGTCGGCGCCGGAACTTCCCGACATTCAGCTGAGCGAGAATCCCGAGCCCGAGCCGGCCCCGCCGCCTCCGGAGCCCGAGGTGAACGCGCTGGAAAATGTCGTCGAGGACAACGCCAGCCTGCTTGGCGTCCCCGGCTCTATCCCGCCCGCCTTCCACGCGCTTTGGGGGGTCGAACCCGCCGATTGCCGCCGCGGCGCAGTGGTCGGCAGCGCAATGCTGGTCGGACCGGATTCGCTAACCTTTTCCGATGCGACCGTCAGCCTCCAGGGCGTGCTGGCGGATTCGCCGGGCCGCTTTGCCGGCAGGTTTGCCGACGACGCCGGTTATGAGCAGCGCGAGGAGCTGACCGTGGGCAGCAGCGGAAATGTGCTGACCCGAAGCAGCGGCGGCCAGCGCATCGTCTACCGCCGGTGCGGTGGAGCCTGACCTTGCAGGCCGCGGGCGGTGGCCTTAGGGCGCAGCCATGCACCAGTTCGACCTGACCGACGACCAGCGCCAAATCCAGGAAATGGCGCAGAAGTTCACCGCTGACGCCATCACGCCCAACGCGGCGGAATGGGACGAGAAGCATATTTTCCCCCGGGACACGATCCGCCAGGCCGCCGAGCTCGGCTTCGGGTCGATCTATGTTAGCGAGGAAAGCGGCGGCATCGGCCTAGGCCGGCTTGAAGCCGCACTGATCATGGAAGCGATGGCTTATGGCTGTCCCTCGACCAGCGCCTTCATCTCGATCCACAATATGGCCAGCTGGATGATCGACCGCTTCGGGTCGGAAGAACTGAAGGCCGAATATCTCCCGTCGCTGATCCCGATGGACAAGATCGCCAGCTACTGCCTGACCGAACCCTCCTCGGGTTCGGACGCGGCGGCGCTCAAGACCCGCGCGGTGCGAGACGGCAATCATTATGTGGTCAGCGGCAGCAAGGCATTCATCTCCGGCGGCGGCGAGAATGAAATCTATGTCACCATGGTCCGCACCGGCGAGGAAGGTCCCAAGGGCATCAGCGCGCTGGTCATCGAAAAGGATATGGACGGGGTAAGCTTCGGCGCCAACGAAAAGAAGCTGGGCTGGCATTCGCAGCCGACCGCCCAAGTCAATTTCGACGAGGTGCGCGTGCCTGTTGCCAATCGCGTCGGCGGCGAGGGAGAGGGCTTTCGCATCGCGATGATGGGCCTCGACGGTGGACGGCTCAATATTGGCGCCTGCTCGCTTGGCGGCGCCCAGCGATGCCTCGACGAGGCGGTGAAATATACCAAGGACCGCAAGCAGTTCGGCAAGGCGATCGCCGACTTCCAGAACACACAGTTCATGCTGGCGGACATGGAGACCGAGCTTCAGGCGGCGCGTTACCTGTTGTACGTCGCGGCGGCCAAGGTCACCGCCAACGCGCCCGACAAGAGCAAGTTTGCGGCCATGGCCAAGCGGCTGGCGACCGACACCGGCTCCTCGGTGGTCGACCGCGCACTTCAGCTCCACGGCGGCTATGGCTATCTTCAGGATTACCCGATCGAGCGTTTCTGGCGCGACTTGCGCGTCCATTCGATCCTGGAGGGCACCAACCAGGTGATGCGAATGATCGTCGGGCGGGAGCTGACCCGGCAGTGACCCCCGCATTTCCTTTTGGCGATCTCACCGGCCGCCTTCACGACGCCGCCGAACAGATGATCAAGGGCGGCGCCAAACCGACCCTCCCGTTCGATCCTTTTGCCATCGCCCAGGCGACCGGCGAGGTGGCGATGGAGCTGGCGATGCGGCCGCAGGACCTGATGCAGGTGCAGTTCGCCGCGGCCCAGCAATGGGCAGCCTATTGGAATGCAACCCTGTCCGGCGAAACCGGCGAAAAGCCGCGCGATCGCCGCTTCGCCGCGGCGGAATGGCAGGACGACCCGTATTACCGTTCGCTTCGCGATGCTTACCTGCTCGCCTCGCAGCAGCTTCGCGACATCGTCGCCCTTGGCGATGCCAGCGACAGCAGCGCGGCCATGGCGCGCTTCCTGCTGGACCAATATCTGAACGCCGTTTCGCCGGCCAATTTCGCGGCGACCAATCCGGAGGTCGCCAAACGGATCAAGGAAACCGGCGGGGCCAACCTGGTCCAAGGCTTCGCCCACCTCATCGAGGACATCGCTTCCGGCAAGGGCATCGTCCAGCGCAGGACCGACCCGGCGGCGTTCGAAAAGGGGAAAACCATTGCCGCGACGCCGGGCCAGGTGGTCTATGAAAACAGCCTGTTCCAGCTGATCCAATATTCGCCGACCACCGACAAGGTCGCCGCCGAGCCGCTGCTTTATGTGCCGCCGCTGGTCAATCGCTACTACATGATCGACCTCGTCCCGCGCCAAAGCCTGGTCAAATGGCTGGTCGACGAAGGGCGGACGGTGTTCGTGATCAGCTGGGTCAACCCGGGACCCGAACATAAGGACAAGGGCGTTGGTGACTATGTCGTCGAGGGCATCGTCGAGGCGATCGGAGAGGTCGCCAGGCGCACTGGACACGCACCGGACCTGTTCAGCTTCTGCCTTGGCGGCACGCTGGTCGCCATCGCGCTGGCATGGCTTGCGGCGAAGGGTCGCGCCGACGAGGTCAATTCGGCCACGCTGATCGGCAGCCTCGTCGATTTCGCCGACATGCGAGACTGGTCGGCCTTCGTTCATGAAGGTCACCTGGCCGCACTGGAAGACCATCTGGAAGCGCAAGGCTTCATCGACAGCCTCGAGCTGCAGCGATTGTTCGCGGCAATGCGTGCCAACGACCTTATCTGGTCGAGCGTGATCAACCATTATCTCCTCGACCGGCCAGCGCCGCCAAGCGACCTGCTCTACTGGTTCGAGGATGGCGCGAGAATCCCGGCCGCCTTCCTCAAAAGCTATAATCGCGATCTTCTGCTCGACAACAAGCTGAAGGACCCCGCGGGGTTCGAGGTCGGCGGCGTCAAGATCGACCTGGCCACAATCGGCACGCCGATGATGATCGTCGCCCTCAAGGACGACCATGTATCGGCGTGGGAGGCCGTCTATCGCGGGGCCCGCGACTTGAAGGCCGATTTCGTTCTCGGTGGATCCGGCCATAATGCCGGGGTGATCAACCCGCCGGCGGCGAACAAGCATGGCTATTGGACCCGCGCCGACCAGCCCGAGGCTGCGGACGACTGGCTTTCGGGCGCGACGCGGCACGAAGGAAGCTGGTGGCCGCATTGGACCGGCTGGCTTGACCGGTGCGGCAGCGGCAAGCTGGTCGCCGCGCGCGCCATCACCGACGGGATCGAACCGGCCCCCGGCCGCTACGCATTGATGAAATGAACCTGATGACCGAGATTTCGCCCGATGTGCTGACGGTGAAGGAAGGCCTCGCCGGGCGCCTTCGCCTCAACCGGCCCAAGGCGCTGCACAGCCTCAACCGCCAGATGGTGCGCGACATGGCGCGCGCGCTGATCGAATGGCGCGACGACCCCGATGTCCGCATCATCCTGATCGACCACGCCGAGGGCCGCGGTTTTTGCGCTGGCGGCGACGTTGTTACAATCAGCCAGGACGTTGAGGGTCATGAGGCCGCCGCCCGGTCCTTCTTCTTCGACGAATATCGCCTCAACCACCTCGAATATACCTATCCCAAGCCAGGCGTCGCATTCATGGACGGGGTGACGATGGGCGGTGGCGTCGGGATCGCCTGTCCCTGCCGCTTTCGCGTTGCGACCGAACGCACCGTGCTGGCGATGCCGGAAACTACCATCGGCATTTTTCCCGACGTCGGCGGCGGCCGCTATTTGAGCCGCCTGCGCGGTCGGCTTGCGCAGTTCCTGGCCCTAACCGGCGCACGGCTGGACGGCGCCGAGTGCCTCAAGCTGCGGCTGGCGACCCATTATCTCCCTTCTGCGCGGCTGGACGAAGCCAAGGAACGGATCATGGCCCAGCCCTTCCGTGTCCAGGCGATCCTCGACGAATTGTCGGAAGAGGATGTTCCCGAAGCCCGGATTATGGATAATCTTGTCCGCATCGACCGCTATTTCTCCTCCGACCGGCTGGAAGAAATCCTCGATGCGCTCGATGCCGGTGCGTCGGAGGGCGATGAATGGGCGGCGAAGGAAGCCGAGACCATCCGCCGCAAGTCACCGATGGCCTGCAAGGTCAGTCTGAAACTGCTTCAGGAAAGCCCGTATCAACTCCATTTCGTCGACGAAATGCGGATGGAATATGGGATCATGGTCCGCCTGATCCACCACCCCGATTTCAAGGAGGGCGTGCGCGCCCTCCTGATCGACAAGGACAACAAGCCTAACTGGCAGCCGACCAACCCCGCCGTGATCGGCGATACCGAGGTCGAAGCCTTTTTCGAGCCGCTTCCTCCCGAGGAGGAATGGCGGCCGTTCGAATTTTAGGAGCCCGATCCGATGAGTTACGAAACCCTCCTCGTCGAAACCAAAGGCGCGGTAACGCTGATCAGGCTGAACCGGCCACAGGCACTCAACGCGCTCAATTCCGTCGTGCTCAGAGAATTGATCGACGCCTTTGCCGCCTATGACGCCGAACCCTCGCAGCGCTGCCTGGTTCTAACCGGCAGCGAGAAGGCCTTCGCGGCCGGCGCCGACATCAAGGAGATGCAGGCGCAGGGCTTCGCCGACATGTACGCGTCGGACTTCTTCAAAGGCTGGGAAAAGGTCACTGCAACCCGAAAGCCCTGGATCGCAGCGGTCAACGGCTTTGCGCTTGGCGGGGGGTGCGAGGTGGCGATGATGGCCGACTTCATCATCGCCGGCGACAATGCCAAGTTCGGCCAGCCGGAAATCAAGCTGGGCGTCACGCCGGGCATGGGCGGTTCGCAGCGGCTGACCCATGCGGTCGGCAAGGCCAAGGCGATGGAAATGTGCCTGACCGGCCGAATGATGGGCGCCGAGGAAGCCGAGCGCAGCGGGCTGGTGGCCCGGGTCGTTCCCGCTGCCGATCTTGTCACGGAGGCGCTGAAGACCGCGGAAACCATTGCCGCAATGGCGCCGCTGGCGGCAATCGCGAACAAGGAAATGGTCAACGCCGCATTCGAAATGGGGCTGGCGCAGGGCATCAATTTCGAGCGTCGCCTGTTCCATGGCCTGTTTGGCACCGAGGACCAGAAGGAAGGCATGAGCGCCTTCGTCGAAAAGCGGCCGGGCAACTGGACCGGCAAATAAGGGAGTAGCGGACATGGCACGCGTCGCCTTCATCGGGCTGGGAAACATGGGCGGCGGAATGGCCGCGAACCTGGTCAAGGCCGGCCATGAGGTCATCGCCTTCGATCTTGCCGAACCGGCGATCGAGCGGGCCAGGGGCAACGGCTGTTCCATTGCCACCAGCGCCGCCGAAGCGGTCGAGGGCGTCGATGCGGTCGTGACCATGCTTCCGGCTGGCAAGCATGTCGCGGCGGTCTATGCCGAAAGCGTGATCGGCAGGGCGCCGGCCAGCGCCGTCCTGATGGACTGTTCAACCATCGACGTCGCAACCGCGCGCACCGTGGAAGAACTGGCCAGTGAAGCGGGCTATGCGATGGTCGATGCACCTGTCAGTGGCGGGATCGCCGCCGCCGATGCGGGCACGCTGACTTTCATGGTCGGCGGATCGGACGATGGCTTCGCCAAGGCCCAGCCCTTCCTCGAGAAGATGGGCAAGGCGGTCATCCATGCCGGCGGCGCGGGCGCGGGCCAGGCAGCGAAGATCGTCAACAACATGCTGCTTGGTGTCACCATGGCAGGGACCTGCGAAGCCTTCGTGCTGGCACAGAAGCTCGGCCTCGACCCGCAGACCTTCTTCGACATCTCCTCGAAGGCGAGTGGCCAGAGCTGGTCGATGACCAGCTATTGCCCGGTCCCCGGCGTCGGTCCGGAAACGCCCGCAGACCGAAATTATGACGGTGGCTTCGCGGCGGCGCTGATGCTCAAGGACCTGAAGCTGGCGATGGAGGCCGCCCAGGCCGCGGACGCCTATACCCCGATGGGCGGAGAGGCGGAGGAGCTGTACCAGCGCTTCGTTTCGCGCGGCGGCGGCGGCAAGGACTTTTCCGCGCTGATCAAGATGATCGACGACAGCTGGACCCCGCCAGCTTGATTGCAGCCCCGGCAAGGCCCACATCCCGCCCATGTTGATCGAAATCGAAAAGACGCCCAATCCGGCGACCCGCAAGTTCCTGCCCGGCCGTACCGTCATGGAGACCGGCGGGCGCGACTTCGCCTCGCCGGAGGCGGCCGAGGCCAGCCCGCTGGCGGACGCGCTGTTCGCAACGGGGATGGTCGATGGCGTCTACTTCGGACGCGATTTCGTTTCCGTGTCGGCAGCCCCGACCGTCGAATGGAACGCACTTGAGCCGGAGGTCCTGACCATCCTGCTCGACCATTTCATGCTCGATGCTCCACTGTTCAGGCAGGGGAGCGCAGCAGACATCGCGGTCGCGGCCGACGCGCAAGCGACGATCGAGGAAGACCCGGCCGACGCCGACATCATCGAGCAGATCAAGGAATTGCTCGATACCAGGGTCCGCCCGGCGGTGGCGCAAGACGGCGGCGATATCGTCTATCGCGGCTTCAAGGGCGGCACGCTCTACCTTGCCATGCAAGGAGCCTGCGCGGGCTGCCCCTCATCCGCCGTGACGCTCAAGCGCGGAGTAGAAAGCCTGATCAGGCATTATGTGCCCGAGGTCGAAACGATCGAGGCGGTCTAAACCGCAATTAACCGCTTTTTTCTTGCCGAAATGCCGCCGCTATGCCCTCATGGCGATTGGGGTGGGGCGAACAGGAGTCTGTAGCCCGGTGATCCTTGCGATCGATACATCGACTGCGTCCTGCACTGCCGCGCTGCTTGAACCCGACGGCAGCGTCGTCGCCTCGCGCGACGAGGAGATCGGCCGTGGTCATGCCGAGCGGCTGGTCCCGCTGATCGCCGAGATGATCCAAGGCCATGTCCCGACGCGAATCCTCGTCGGGGTTGGACCGGGCAGCTTCACCGGCCTTCGCGTCGGCATCGCCGCAGCCCATGGCATGGCGATCGGCTGGAGCGTGCCGCTGGCGGGGATGAACAGCCTCGCCCTGCTCGCCGCGTCGGCCCCGCCGGGCACGGGGCATATCGCCGCAGCCGTCACCGGCGGACATGGCGAGCTGTTCATCCAGAGCTTCGACCGCGAGGACCTCAACGCTACCGGCCCAATCCTCAATCTCGCACCCGCCGCCGCCGCACGAGTCATCTCTGCAAAGCTGGTCGCCGGTAGCGGTGCTGCAGCCCTGGTCGGTGAGCGCGGCAATGGGGAGGCTCTCGCGCTGATGCCGAGCGCGCGCCATGCGCTCCGGCTTCCGCCGCTATTGCGCATGCTGGAATGCAAGCCGATCTATGCCCGGGCACCCGACGCTCGCCCAAAGGCCGCCGCATGAACGCCGCGAGGGCGCGCCCGGCAGAACTCCGGCTGCGCGCTGGCGGGGCCGATGACCTGGACGACGTCATGCGGATCATGACCGACGCCTTCCCTCCTTGTTTCGGCGAAGCCTGGACCCGCTCGCAATGCGCCGGGATCCTTCCGCTCGCAGGGGTCAGCCTGACCATGGCTGACCATGACCAGCACGCGATCGGTTTTGCCTTGGCGCGGACCATCATGGATGAATCCGAACTGTTGCTGATCGCTGTCGAAGTCGCCGGCCAGGGCCAGGGCGCGGGCCGCCTGCTGGTCGAAGATTTCATCGCCCAGGCCCGGGCGCAGGGTGCCAGCCGCCTCCACCTCGAGGTCCGCGACGGCAACTCGGCCGTGTCCCTGTACCAAAGCGCGGGGTTCGTCCCCGCGGGCCGCCGGCGCGCCTATTATAAGGCGGCCGACGGGCGAAGGCACGACGCGGTTACACTGGTGCTTGTCCGGTAAAATAGTTGATATTCGTCAACCTTGTCCATTGAAGTATCGCGGAGTAATAAGGGGCGGGGTTTCGACAGCTGACTGTCCTGTACCAATTCAAGCTCGGAGAATTTCATACATGGACGATCAGGAAAACGACGACATGCTGATTACGCTGACAGCCGATATCGTCGCGGCGCATGTCAGCAATAATAGTGTTGCAGTGAACGACCTTCCGCAACTGATCCAGAATGTGCACGGGGCACTATCGGGCCTGTCGAGTGCAAGCGCGGCCGCCGAAGCCAAGCTTGAACCCAAGGTTCCGATCCGCTCGTCGGTAAAGCCGGACTATATCGTCTGTCTGGAGGACGGGAAAAAGCTGAAGATGCTGAAACGGCATCTGATGACCCATTACCAGATGACTCCGGACCAGTACCGGCAGAAATGGGGACTTTCCGCCGATTATCCGATGGTCGCACCCAATTATGCCGAACAGCGGCGCAAGCTGGCCAAGTCGATCGGCCTCGGCACCAAGCGCCGCAAGACCCGCGGCAAATAAGCCGGATTGCGCGCGCGAAAGTCGCCGTTCGACTCGGCTTCCCATTCGCGCGCGCAACCCTTAGGTAATCGGCATGCATCGCCAGATCGACATTGAGCAGCTATGCGCGGACAAGGGCCTGCGCATAACCGAGCAGCGCAAGACCATCGCCAAGGTCCTTGGCGAGAGCGAAGACCATCCCGATGTCGAGACGCTCCATGCGCGGGCCGCGGCGATCGATCCCAATATTTCCATCGCAACCGTCTACCGCACCGTCCGGCTGTTCGAGGAAGCGGGCATCCTGGAACGGCACGAGTTCGGCGACGGCCGCTCACGCTATGAAGCGGCGTCGGAAACGCATCACGACCACCTGATCGATGTCGAAACGGGCAATGTGATCGAGTTCGTCGATGAGGAACTGGAAGAACTGCAGCGGCGAATCGCGCAAAAGCTGGGCTTCCGCCTTGTCGATCATCGGATGGAACTCTACGGCGTCGCCGTTGACCGCGACCGGGACCGCTAGCGGCCATTCCCGCCTGATCGCAATTGCCCGGATTGCCGGTCTTGTCGGGCTGTTCCTTGCCTGCCTGCCCCCCCACCTCCTGTCGAAGTGGCTGCTTGGCCGCTCGCGCTGGCCCCGCCGATTCCTGCGTTCCGCAGCCTATGTCGCCGGGGTCCGCACCCAGGTAGAAGGTCAGCCGCTTGCTCCGCACACGCTTTTGGCCGCCAACCATTCGAGCTGGCTCGACATATTGATTCTCGGCGGATCCGTAGGCGCTGCTTTCGTTTCCAAGGTCGAGGTCAAGAAAACGCTGCTGATTGGCTGGCTCGCGGACCAGAACCGCACCCTGTACATCGACCGGGCAGCAAGAGGCGATGCGCACCGGCAGGTACGGCGGATCGTCGAGGCGCTCGACCATCCCCAGCCGCTGGCGGTGTTTCCGGAAGGCACAACCGGCAACGGCTCCAGCCTGTTGCCATTTCGGCCGACCCTGCTCGCCGCCGCGGCGCCGCCGCCGCCGGGCGTCAGCATCCGGCCGGTAGCCATCGATTTTCACGACAATGCGAGCCTAGTTAGCTGGCACAGCGGGGAACCGGGCACCGCCAATGCCCTGCGCATCCTAGGCCGCCCCGGTTCGATCCGGGTGACGGTGCGGCTGCTTGATCCGCTTGGCCCGCATGTTGATCGCAAGGCACTGGCTCGGGAAGCCCATTTGACGATTGCGCGGGCGCTGTCTTTCGTGACGGCCCCGACCGGCCTATAGGCGCGCCCAAATGACCAAGATTCCCAAGACTTACCGCGTCAAGAGCTTCGG
The DNA here is from genome assembly GCF_007998985.1 of Sphingomonas xanthus. Lineage (GTDB taxonomy): Bacteria > Pseudomonadota > Alphaproteobacteria > Sphingomonadales > Sphingomonadaceae > Sphingomicrobium > Sphingomicrobium xanthum. Next base: position 1,671,064 of record NZ_CP041659.1, on the reverse strand, counting down.
CTGCCAAATGAACGTCTATGACGGAGAGCGCATGGCCGAGCTGCTTGCTGCCGAGGGCATGACCCCCGCCAGCGACGGAGCCGACGCCGACCTCGTTGTCCTCAACACCTGCCATATCCGGGAGAAGGCGGCGGAAAAGGCCTATTCCGACGTCGGCCGGCTGCGCCGTGACGATGGCAGCAAGCCGATCGTCGCGCTCGCCGGCTGTGTCGCCCAGGCCGAGGGCGCCGAGGCCAAGGCGCGCTCGTCGCTCATCGACCTGGTGGTTGGCCCGCAGGCCTATCACCGACTGCCCCAGATGGTCGCCGCGGCGGCCAAGGGCCTGCGTCCCGTCGATACCGACATGCCGGCCATCTCAAAGTTCGGCGCCCTCCCCGCCCGCCGCAAGGTCGGGCCAAGCGCCTTCCTGACGGTGCAGGAAGGATGCGACAAATTCTGCACCTATTGCGTGGTTCCCTATACGCGCGGCGCCGAAATCAGCCGCCCCTTCGCCGATGTCGTGGCCGAGGCCGAGGCCCTGGTCCGAGGCGGCGCGCGCGAGCTCACCCTGCTCGGCCAGAACGTCAATGCTTACCAAGGGGGGCTCGACCAGCTGATCCGGGCCATCGCGGCGATCGATGGGTTGGAACGCATCCGCTACACCACCAGTCACCCGGCCGACATGAGCGATGCGCTGATCGCCGCCCATGGGGAGGTCGACAAGCTGATGCCGTACCTCCACCTGCCGGTCCAGTCTGGGTCGGATTCGATTCTCAAGGCGATGAACCGCAGCCACACCGCCGAGTCCTACCTTCGGACGATCGAAAAAGTCCGCGCCGTGCGACCGGACATCGCCATCAGCGGCGACTTCATCGTCGGCTTCCCCGGAGAGACCGAAGAAGATTTTCAAGCGACGCTATCCATTGTCGATGCGGTGCGTTACGCTTCGGCTTATTCGTTCAAATATTCGGCCCGGCCGGGCACTCCGGCAGCGGCGATGGAAGGAGCGGTGTCGGCAGAGGTGATGGACGATCGACTGCAGCGGCTCCAAGCCCGCCTCGCCGAGCATAGCCTCGCCTTCAACCGCGCCACCATCGGCAAGGACACGACCATCCTCATCGACCGCAAGGGCCGTCTGCCCGGCCAGATGATCGGCAAGTCCCCCTGGCTCCAGTCGGTATTCGTCGAAACCGACGCGATGATCGGCGACATGGTCGACGTGAGCGTGACCCATGCCCTGCCCAATAGCATGGGCGCCATCCTCACCACTGCAAAGGCTGCCTGATGGCCAAGCGCGAAATGACTGCCGCCAACCTTGAAGACCGGGCGCGGCTCGAGCTCGAGTTTGAACAACCCTACCTGCTCGGCCCGCTGTTCGGCGATTACGACCGCCACCTCGTGATGATCGAGGACCGGCTCGGCGTCCATGTCGCGGCACGCGGAAACCGGGTGATGATCGAAGGCGAGCCCGAAGCGGCGGCTCGCGCCCGTGAGGTGCTGCTCGGCCTTTACGACCGGCTCGACCAGGGTCAGGACGTCGATGCCGCCGCGGTCGAGGCGGTCATCGGTATGGCCAACCAGCCGCTGTTCGACGGGATCGTATCCGAAGAAGTGGCCAATGCGCCGCGGGTCATGATCCGGACCCGCAAGAAAACCATCGTGCCGCGATCGGTCGTCCAGACCCGTTATATGGAGGCGCTGGCCCGCGACGACATGATCTTCGCGCTTGGACCGGCGGGCACGGGCAAGACCTATCTAGCCGTCGCGCAGGCGGTGCAGATGCTGATTACCGGCCAGGTCGACCGCCTGATCCTGTCACGTCCGGCGGTCGAGGCCGGCGAGCGGCTGGGCTTCCTGCCCGGCGACATGAAGGAGAAGGTCGACCCCTACCTCCGCCCGCTCTACGACGCGCTTTACGATATGCTTCCGACGGAACAGGTCGAACGGCGGATCGCCAGCGGCGAGATCGAGATCGCGCCGATCGCCTTCATGCGCGGCCGTACGCTGAACGACGCCTTCATCATCCTCGACGAGGCGCAGAACACCACCCCGCAGCAGATGAAAATGTTCCTGACCCGGTTCGGCATGCGGGCCCGGATGGTAATCTGCGGCGACCCCAACCAGACCGATTTGCCCCAGGGGGTAACCTCGGGGCTGGCTGATGCCGTGGCCAAGCTCGAAGGCATACCGAAATTGTCGATGATCCGCTTTGGCGCCGCAGACGTGGTGCGCCATCCGCTCGTCGGGCGGATCGTCGAAGCCTATGAAGGTCCGGACAGCCGGGTTGCTGCCCAATGACGCTGGACATTGCGATCGACGCCGACTCGGAGTGGGACAGTAGCACCGACTGGGCCGACTTGGCCCGGTCCGCCGCCACTGCCGCAATCGCCGAAAGCGCCTTCCCGCAACTGGGCGCCGGCGCGCGCGACTGCGAATTGTCGATCCGACTGACCGGCGATGCCGAAGTGCATGCCCTCAATGCGGAATGGCGCGGGAAGGACAAGCCGACGAACGTCCTGTCCTTTCCGATGGCCGACGAAGACGAGCTTGCCGAAACTGCCGCCGAAGGTCCCGAACTTTTGCTCGGGGATATTGTGCTGGCGCGCGGCGTCTGCGCGGCCGAGGCCGCGGAAAAATCAATCCCGCTTGAACAGCATGCCGCGCACCTAATGGTGCATGGCACGCTCCATCTGCTAGGTTATGACCATATGGATGACGTGAGTGCGGCCGACATGGAAGCGCGCGAAGTGAGGGCGCTTGAACGGCTGGGCATCGCCAACCCCTATGCGGGGGGCCGCTAATGGCGACCCGTAACGAGGAGGAGGGCGGCTCCCGATTGTGGCGCGGAATGCGCGCGCTCCTGTTCGGCGACGACCAGGAAGCGACGCTTCGTGACCAGATCGAGGAAGCCATCGACGAGGCCGACAGCGAGCCGCAGAAGCGCGGTGACCTGTCCCCTACGGAGCGGCAGATGCTTCGCAACCTGCTGCATTTCGGCGACCGAACGGTAGGCGAAATTGCGGTCACTCGCGGCGACATCGTCTCGGTCCCCTCGACGCACAGCTTCGAACAGCTGATCGCCGCGTTCGCGGATGCCGAGCATAGCCGTCTGCCGGTGAGGGGCGACGATCTCGACGAGATTCTCGGCATGATCCACATCAAGGACGTGTTCAAGGCTCAGGAGGATCCCAGCCGGCCGCGGACGATCGACGGCCTGTTGCGCACGCCCTTGTTCGTCCCTGAATCGATGGGTGTGCTCGACCTGCTGGCGCGCATGCGGACCGAGCGGGTCCATCTGGCCATCGTTGTCGACGAGTTCGGTGGCACCGAGGGCCTGGTCAGCATTGAGGACGTCGTCGAGGAGATCGTCGGCGAGATCGAGGACGAGCATGACGAGCAAGCCGCTGGGCTGCTGCAGCCGCTTGAAGACGGGATCTGGGAAGCCGACGCGCGGATCGAACTGACCGAGCTTGCGCGGTCAGTCGATGGCCGGCTGGCGACCGACGAAGACGAAGTCGACACGCTCGGCGGGCTGATGTTCCTGCTTACAGGCCATATTCCGGCCAAGGGCGAAAGCGTCCTCCATCCCTCAGGTTGGCGGCTGGAGGCAATCGACAGCGACCCGCGGCGAATCGTTCGCGTGCGGTTGCATCCGCCGGAACCCAAGCTGGGGATGACGATTCCCGCAAGATGATGTCGCGTATCCCGCATTCCCTCGCCGCGCTCGGCGCGGGCCTCGTTTCCGCGCTGGCGTTCGAGCCGGTCGGGTGGTGGCCGCTGATGCTGCTGGCGGTTGCGCTGTTGTGCGAGTCGATCGCCCGTTCCGCCTCACTTTGGCGGGCGCTGCTCGTCGGCTGGGCGTTCGGGGTCGGCCAGTTCCTCATCGGCCTCAATTGGATCGCAACTGCCTTCACCTTTCAGGCGGCGATGCCCGCTTGGCTGGGCTGGATCGCGGTGCTTTTGCTGTCGCTCTATCTCGCCATTTACCCGGCGATGGCCGCAGGCCTGGCGTGGCGGTTCGGCAGGACGAACCGGACCGCGCTGGTGCTTGCGCTGGCCGGCGGCTGGGCTATCACCGAATGGCTCCGCGCGACCATGTTTACCGGCTTTGCCTGGAATCCCATCGGGGTCGCACTGGTCGACACACCGCTGCTTGGCGCCAGCCGCTGGATCGGGACCTATGGGCTAAGCGGTCTTACGGCGATGATCGGCGCCTCGCTCTGGCTGCTCGCGCGAAAACAATGGCACGTTCCGGCGATCACCGCTGCCGCAGCCGTGGTGGTATGGGCGCTGCCAGCTCCTGCGCCAGTCGCGCCCGCCTCATTACCGCCATCCGATGCGCCGTCCCCCGGCGGCAGCGAAGTTTCGGGCGCCGGGGTTCCGATCCGGTCGATCCGCATCGTCCAGCCCAATATCGGCCAGCAGGATAAATGGCGGGAGGGGTTCGAGGATGAAGCCTATCGCCGGCTCGAAAGGCTGACGATGAAGGGCGCTCCGGAACCGCGCCTGGTCTTCTGGCCCGAGGCGGCGGTCACCGAGCCTCTTTCCGATGAGCGGCGCGGAGCGGAACGGATCGTCTTCGAGGAACGGCTTCGCGCGACCCGGACGTTGGGCGCCGCAGACTTGCTCGTGACTGGAGGAATTGGGCTTTCCTCGACCAACCGGCGTCATGTCGACGGCGCCACCAACAGCGTGTTCGTGATGAAGCCGCTGGGCGAGCTCGTCGGCCGCTACGACAAGGCCCACCTTGTTCCGTACGGCGAATATCTGCCGATGCGGCCGATTTTGTCCGCGATCGGCCTGTCACGGCTCGCGCCCGGCGACCTCGATTTCAATCCCGGACCGGGCGCGCAGTCGATGCAGCTGCCAGGGGACTGGGGCAAGGTCGGTTTCCAGCTTTGCTACGAGATCATCTTTTCCGGCGAGGTCGTGGACCGGGCCGACCGCCCCGACTTTATCTTCAATCCATCGAACGATGCCTGGTTTGGCCGCTGGGGCCCACCGCAGCATCTCGCCCAGGCGCGATTGCGCGCTGCCGAGGAAGGGCTGCCGGTGATCCGCTCGACCCCGACCGGGATCAGTGCGCTCGTTGATGGCCATGGCCGGCTCCGCAACGCCATCCCCTGGCAGCAGGCCGGATTTATCGACGCCGCGCTGCCCGCGCCGCTCGGTCCCACACTGTTCGCCCGGGCGGGCAACCTAGTCCCGCTTGCGCTTGGCTTCCTCATGCTGATCGCTGCGATTGCGCTGGGACGGCGGCGGCGCTACAGGCTCATATAACGAATCCTTTATATCTCATTTTTCGCAGATACCAGCCAAGGACTCCCGGCTTCCCATGCGCACATCCTATCTCTTCACCTCCGAATCCGTTTCCGAAGGCCATCCCGACAAGGTCGCCGACCAGATCAGTGACGCGATCGTCGACCTGTTCCTGACCAAGGACCCGGAAGCTCGCGTGGCGTGCGAGACGATGACCACCACGAACCGGGTGGTGCTGGCCGGTGAAATCCGCGGGCGCGGGATCATGGACGAAAATGGCAACTGGGCGGAGGGCGTCCGCGAGGAGATCGAGCGCACGGTGCGCGAGACGGTCAAGCGGATTGGCTACGAACAATCGGGCTTTCATTGGGACAGGCTCGAATTCGCCAACCACCTCCATCCGCAATCGGCGCATATCGCCCAGGGCGTCGATGCAACCGGCAACAAGGATGAAGGTGCGGGCGACCAAGGCATCATGTTTGGCTTTGCCTGCGACGAGACGCCCGACCTGATGCCAGCGACGCTCGATTACAGCCACAAGATCCTGCAGCGCATGGCGCAAGACCGCCATTCGGGCACGGCGCCGTTCCTGGAGCCCGACGCCAAGAGCCAGGTCACGCTGCGCTTCGAGGCCGGCAAGCCGGTCGAGGCGACCGCGATCGTCGTCTCCACCCAACATGCCAAGGGCTATGACTCGGGCGACAAGGAGTCCGAACTCCACGCCTATGTGAAGGCCGTGGTCCGCGACGTGCTCCCCGCGGGCCTCATTACCGATGCCACGGTGTTCCATATCAACCCTACCGGCAGCTTTGAAATCGGCGGCCCGGACGGCGATGCGGGGATTACCGGCCGCAAGATCATCGTCGACACCTATGGCGGCGCAGCGCCCCATGGCGGCGGCGCGTTCAGCGGCAAGGACCCTACCAAGGTAGACCGCTCGGCCGCCTATGCTGCCCGCTACCTCGCCAAAAACATCGTCGCCGCGGGCCTCGCCAAGCGCTGCACGATCCAGCTGGCCTATGCGATCGGCGTGCCGCAGCCGCTTTCGCTTTATGTCGACACCCACGGGACAGGCATCGTCGGCGATGACGCGATCGAGGCCGCGATTGGCAAGATCACCAAGCTTGGCGGCCTGACCCCGCGAGGGATCCGCACCCACCTGCGGCTCAACCGGCCGATCTATTCGCCGACCGCAGCCTACGGCCATTTCGGCCGCAAGGCCGAAGGCGAACTGTTCCCCTGGGAAAAAACCGACCTGGTCGAAGACCTGGAAGCGGCGCTGGCCTAGGCCGCGCCGCGCGGCCTTACTGCCAGCCGCCGAGGATCGCGCCGGCGGCCACGTGGCCAAGCAGGAGGTGGACGCTGTCGAGCATCTCCTTGCCCGCAGGGCCGACCCCGTAGACCCAGCCATACCATAGCGCCGGGAGGGCCGAGGCAACGGCGATCGCCGCGCCCCAGTGAAGGCCCATCTGCCAACTCGACACCCCGGCCCAATGGAACAGCAGCGCCATGAAAATCGCCGTGACGAGCGGCATCAACGGGCCATAGATCATCCGGCTTTTGCCGACCCGGGTCATGTCTTCCTCGGTTATGCGGGCGAGCCGCATCCATTTGTCCGGCTTCATCAGCAGGCCGTAGATAATGAACCCGATGGCGTAGATCGCGACCGCGGCAACCAAGACCGCTGCCCAATTGAGATCCCCGAATTCCATAAGCCCCTCCCCTGTCGTAACGACCGCGTAACCATAAGCTTAATTGCGCTGCCGCGCTATCGTCGCTAGCGGGCGCGGCCATGACGGCTTTCAAGGCAGGCGACCCGACGACCCTCAACCGGCTCTATGGCCGGTCGAGCGGACATAAGTTGCGAGCAAGCCAGGCGGAGCTAGTCGAAACGCTGCTACCAGCAATCGCCATTCCGGAAAGTGGGGAGATCAGCGCCGAGCGGCTTTTCGGCCAGTCCTGTCCGCTGCATCTCGAAATCGGTTTCGGCGGGGGCGAGCATCTGGCCTATCGCGCCGACCTGTTGCCCGATCATGGCTTCATCGGCTGCGAACCGTTCCTCAATGGCGTCGCCCAGGCGCTGGCCCACGTCCGCGACCAGCAGCTGGCCAATGTTCGCATTCATATGGGCGATGCACTGGAGGTGCTGCGACGGGTTGCCGACGGCGCGCTGACGATGGTCTATTTACTCCATCCCGACCCCTGGCCCAAGGCACGCCACGCCAAGCGGCGAATGATGAACGACGGTCCGCTCGATTTAATCGCGGCCAAGCTCAGGCAGGGCGGGGAGCTTCGCGTTGCGACCGACGACCCGACCTATCTGAACTGGGCTCTGATGGTCATGCAGCGCCACGCCCATCAATTCGAATGGCTGGTCAGCGAACCGGGCGAATGGGAGCGCTATCCCTCCGGTTGGCTCGAAACCCGATACGCCGCGAAGGCCCGCCGCCAGGGCCGCATGCCGCACCAATTCCGCTATCGACGCCTTGGCGAACCGGGAGACGCTCCCTAAATCCTGGGCATGGCCCTCAATGACTCCGTGCTCGCCGCGATCGGTAATACCCCGCTGATCAAGCTCCGCCGCGCTTCCGAGGAGACGGGCTGCACCATCCTCGGCAAGGCCGAATTCATGAATCCCGGGGCGTCGGTCAAGGACCGTGCCGCGCTGGGCATCATCACCGCGGCCATCGAACGGGGCGAGCTTCGACCCGGCGGACTGATCGTCGACGGCACCGCCGGCAATACCGGGATCGGCCTCACCATCGTCGGCAATGCGCTGGGCATGAAAACGGTGATCGTCATCCCGGAGACGCAAAGCCAGGAGAAGAAGGACGCGCTGCGCTCTCTCGGCGCCACCCTGATCGAGGTGCCGGCGGTCCCTTACCGGAACGACAATAATTATGTGAGGGTCGCGGGCCGCACCGCCCAGCGGCTGGCACGCGAACATCCCGAGGGCGCGATCTGGGCCAACCAGTTCGACAATGTCGCCAATCGCGACATCCACGTCCGCACCACCGGCCCCGAAATCTGGCAGCAGACCGAGGGAGGGATCGACGGCTTCGTCAGCGCGATCGGTACCGGTGGAACATTGGCGGGGGTCGCCGAGGCCCTGCGCGCGCGGCGGGCCGGCATCGCCATCGCCTTGGCGGACGTTCCGGGGGCTGCGATGCACAGCTATTACAGCAGCGGCGAGCTAAAGGCCGAAGGCAGCTCGATCACCGAAGGGATCGGCCAGGGCCGGGTTACCGCCAACCTCGAAGGCTTTCAGCCCGACCACAGTTTCCGGATCGCCGACGCCGAGAGCCTGGATATCGTCTATCGCCTGATCCGGGAGGAAGGGCTCGCGCTCGGCCTGTCGTCCGGGGTCAACATCGCCGGCGCGATCCGGCTGGCCCGTGAACTGGGGCCCGGCAAGACCATCGTCACCATGTTGTGCGACCCGGCAAGCCGCTATCAGTCGCGGCTGTTCAACCCCGATTTCCTGCGCGCCAAGGGGCTCGCGCCCCCCGATTGGCTCGAACAACCGCAGGTCGTCAAACCGGCATTCGCCTGACCCTTGATCAGGCGTATGGCGCGACCAAAATCACGACTCACAGGAGGATCAAATGACACTTTCAATCGGCAGCGTGGCGCCGGATTTCACCGCGGACACCACCAAGGGCCAAATCAGCTTCCACGACTGGATCGGCGACCAGTGGGCGATCCTGTTTTCCCACCCCAAGGCCTTCACGCCCGTATGCACCACCGAACTGGGTTATATGGCCGGCCTTAAGGACGAGTTCGCCAAGCGCAACACCAAGATCATCGGCCTTAGCGTCGACGCCACCGACGACAATGCCCGCTGGCTTCCCGACATCGAGGAAGTAAGCGGCAACAAGGTCGACTATCCGGTGATTGGCGACAGCGACCTGAACGTCGCCAAGCTCTACAACATGCTGCCCGCAGACAGCGGCGATAGCGCCTCGGGGCGCACCGCCGCCAACAATGCAACGGTGCGCACCGTCTACATCATCGGTCCGGACAAGAAGATCCGCGCGATGCTGCTCTACCCGATGAGCTCGGGGCGCAATTTCGACGAGGTCCTCCGCCTGCTGGATTCGGTCCAGCTGACCGAGAAGCAGGGCGTTGCAACCCCGGTCAACTGGAAGCCGGGCGAAGATTGCATCATCCCGCCGTCGGTCAGCGACGAGGATGCCAAGGCCAAATATCCGGGTGGCTGGGAAACGCTGAAGCCCTACCTGCGCCGTATCCCGCAGCCTGCGGACTGATGATGATCAGCGGGCGGCTGCCGGGTCCAGCCTGAGCAGCCGCCCCCCATCCTCTAACAGGTACACACTGCCCTGCGGGCCCTGATCAACCGCCCGGATTCGGGCACCCATATTCCACTGCTCGGCCTTGACCGCCTTGTCGCCGTCAAGATCGATCCGGATCAGCGCCTCGCCAGAGAGCGCCGCGACCAGCGCATCGCCCTTCCACCGCGGGAATTTGTCGCCGCTGTAGATCAGCAGGCCCCCTGGCGAGATCGACGGGGTCCACCAGACCTTGGGCGTTTCATAACCGTCGCCCGTCTTATGGTCGGGGATTTCGCCGCCGCCATAATGCGATCCGTTCGATGCTCGCGGCCAGCCGTAATTCTTTCCCGGCAGGATCAGGTTCACTTCGTCCCCGCCCTGCGGCCCCATCTCATGTTCCCACAGCCGCCCGTCGGGCGCGAACTGGAGGCCGAGCGCGTTGCGGTGCCCGATCGACCATATTTCCGCGGCGACGCCGCCCCGCGATGCCCAGGGATTGCCGGGCGCGGGCTGGCCTTCGTCGGTCAGCCGCAGGATCTTGCCAAGATTGCCGCCCAGATCCTGCGCCGGCTCCATCTTCTGCCGGTCGCCGGAGCTTAGGTAGAGCAAGCCATCGGGACCGAAGGCGATGCGATGAGAAAAATGGCCATTACCGCTAACCTTGGGCTGCTGCCGCCAGATGATCTTGAAATCCCTAAGCGTCGGCGCCGCCGTGTCGGCAAGGTCGAGCGTTCCATAGCCGAGCGCCGCGCCGCTGATCCCGTCCGGTCCAGGCTCGACGAAAGTGAGATACACTCGTCGGTTCGCGGCAAAGTCGGGGTGGGGCATGACATCGCCAAGCCCGCCCTGCCCAGCCGCCTTGACGGGCGGGACGCCCGAAATCGGCAGCCGCTTGCCGTCGGAAATGTCAACCAGCCAGAGCTTTCCGTCTTTTTCGCTGAGCAGCGCGAGATTGGTCAGCGGAACACCGCTGCCCGGAAGGAATTCCATCGCCCAGGGAGAGTCAAACGTTGCGATCTCGACGGCGGTGAACGGCTTCTCGCCGACATTTCCCGACTGGGCAGAGGTTTGCGCCTGGCACCCCATCAGCATCGTCGCGGCCAGCAAGCCTTGCAATATCGTCCGGGTCATCCACATTCTCCCTTTGCAAGCTAGGGGCACCGCCGGACCGTTATGAACCAGGCCAGCCTCCTGTCAGTCGCCACTGCTCTTCCCCCTCATAGCGTTTCGCAGGCCGATGCCAAAGCCAAGGCCCGTGCCCTGTTCGGCGGTCGCCCGGCGCTGTTCGACCGATTGGCGAAGGTGTTCGACAATGCCGGGATCGCCAGGCGCCACATCGTCGCGCCGCTCGACTGGTATGGGGGCGACCATGGCTGGGAGGCGCGCAACCACCTCTACCTCGACGCCGCCGACGCGCTATTCTGCGAGGTCGCCACCAAGGCCATCGCCGATGCCGGTCTTAAGCCGGCCGACATCGATGGCGTTGTCACCGTGTCCACCACCGGGATCGCCACGCCCAGCCTCGAGGCCAGAAACGGACCGGCGATCGGGCTCAGCCCCGCCATCGCGCGCGTGCCCTTGTTCGGACTGGGCTGCGCTGGCGGCGTCAGCGGTCTCGCGACCGCGGCACGGCTTGCCTCAGCCAGCCCCGGCAGCCGCTGGCTGTTCGTGACTGTCGAGACCTGCTCAATCGCCATCCGGCTCGACAGCGACGACCCGGCGGCGATCGTCGCCACCGCGATTTTCGGCGACGGCGCCGCCGCGGCAGTGGTCGAATCTGGCGGGCAGGGAATCGCGACCATCGCCGCAGCGGGCGAGCGGATGTGGCCCGATACGCTGGGAATCATGGGCTGGCGCGTCGAGGATCCCGGCCTGGCGGTGGTGTTCGACCGGGCCATTCCGCCCTTTGTCGAGGCGCAACTTGCCGGCGCGGTCGACGAACTTCTGGACGGGATGAACCTGTCGCGCGGCGACATTGACCGGTTCTGCTGTCATCCCGGCGGGGTCAAGGTCATCGACGCTATCGAAACGGCGCTCGCGCTGCCCGGCGGCACGCTCGATATCGAACGCGAAGTGCTTCGCTCCTGTGGCAACATGAGCGCGCCGACCGTGCTGTTCGCGCTGGACCGGCTGATTGCGCGCGGCCTTCCAGACCGGACGATGCTGACCGCTTTTGGACCCGGCTTCACCTGCGCCGCCATGCTGCTGGAGCGGCGATGATCTGGCCTACGGTCGCGATCCTCGGCTTCGTGACGCTGCAGCGGCTCGTCGAGCTGCCGATCGCCCGCGCCAATACGCTCCGCCTTCTTGCAGCCGGCGGACAAGAAGTCGCACCTGGACATTATCCCTTCATCGTCCTGCTGCACGCCGCCTGGCTTGCAAGTCTGTGGTTGTTTGCGCCCGGCCGCCCGGTCAGCCTGCCCATGGTCGCGTTATTCCTGCTCGTCGAAGGTGGCAGAATCTGGGTGCTGCGGACGCTCGGTTCGCGCTGGACGACGCGGATCATCGTCGTGCCGGGCGAAAAGCTAGTCTCGGCCGGCCCCTACCGCTTCGTCGATCATCCCAATTACCTGGTGGTAATGGCCGAAATCGCCATTCTCCCGCTCATCTTCGGCCTCTGGCAGGTCGCATTGATTTTCTCCCTGCTCAACGGGGGGATTCTCGCCGTTAGGATCAGCGCCGAAAATCGCGCGCTTGGCCGCTGACTCTTCGGCTTGCGCGGCGTCGCGCTCGCGCCTATATGGCGGTCCTCTCCTCGACATCACCAGATGCTTGAGGCCGGGCCGGGGATCGGCCCGGCGCCGGGAGGACTTGGATATGCACCTGGAGCCTAGTTGACCGATACCACTGCCCTCGCCCGCTTGATCGAGCCCGCCGTCAAGGCGCAAGGCTTGGCGCTTGTGCGCGTCGCGATGATCGGCGGCAAGACTGACCCGACCCTTCAGGTGATGGCGGAACGGCCCGACACGCGGCAGCTGACGCTGGGCGATTGCGAGACGCTTTCACGCGCCTTGTCGGAGCTGATCGACGCTGAGGAAGCCGCCGGCCGCGACCCGGTTGACGGCCCCTATCGGCTGGAGGTCAGCTCGCCCGGCATCGACCGGCCGCTGACCCGCCTCCAGGATTATGCCGATTGGACCGGACATGAGGCCAGGATCAGGTTTGCCGAACCGCAGGACGGCGCCAAGCAGGTCTCGGGCGACATTTGCGGGGTCGATGGCGACATCATCACCGTCGCCACCACCAAGGGCGAACGCCAGGTCGCCTATTCGAACATCGCGTCGGCCAAGCTCATCTTGACCGACAAGCTTATTAACGCCACCGCGCCGCTCAGCCTCGAAGGCGCCGATCAGATCAAGACGGAAGGTTGAATACCATGGCCACTGCCGCTCCTTCTCCCGCAGCTGCGACCGCCAACAAGGCGGAACTGCTGGCCATTGCCGACGCCGTCGCGCGCGAGAAGCTGATCGACAAGGCGATCGTCATCGAGGCGATGGAAGACGCGATCCAGCGCGCTGCCCGTGCCCGATACGGCGCCGAGAACGACATTCGTGCCAAGCTCGACCCCAATACCGGCGACCTGCGCCTGTGGCGCGTCCTCGAAGTGGTCGAAGAGGTCGACGATTATTTCAAGCAGGTTGACCTGAAGGGCGCCGAGAAGCTGCAGAAGGGTGCCGCGCTGGGCGACTTCATCGTCGACCCGTTGCCTCCGATCGAATTCGGCCGCATCGCCGCGCAGGCCGCCAAGCAAGTCATCTTCCAGAAGGTCCGCGACGCCGAGCGCGAGCGCCAATATGAAGAATTCAAGGACCGCGCGGGCGAAGTCATCACCGGCGTCGTCAAGCGGGTCGAATTCGGCCACGTCGTCGTCGATCTTGGCCGTGCCGAGGGCGTCATCCGCCGCGACGCGCAGATCCCGCGCGAAATGGTCCGGGTCGGTGACCGTATCCGTTCGCTGATCTTGCGTGTCGCCCGTGAAACCCGCGGCCCGCAGATCTTCCTTTCGCGCGCCCACCCCGATTTTATGAAGAAGCTGTTCGCGCAGGAAGTGCCGGAAATCTACGACGGCATTATCGAGATCAAGGCCGCCGCCCGCGACCCGGGTTCGCGCGCCAAGATCGGCGTCATCAGCTACGATAGCTCGATCGACCCGGTCGGCGCCTGCGTCGGCATGAAGGGCAGCCGGGTTCAGGCAGTCGTCCAGGAATTGCAGGGCGAGAAGATCGACATCATCCCGTGGAGCGAGGACACGGCCACCTTCGTCGTCAATGCGCTTCAGCCGGCAACCGTCAGCCGGGTCGTGATCGACGAGGAAGAGGGCCGGATCGAAGTGGTTGTCCCCGATGACCAGCTCAGCCTGGCCATCGGCCGCCGCGGCCAGAACGTCCGCCTTGCAAGCCAGCTGACCAATTCGCAGATCGATATCTTGACCGAGGCCGACGCCTCGGAGAAGCGCCAGCGCGAATTCGTCGAGCGTTCGGAGATGTTCCAGAACGAGCTGGACGTCGACGAGACGCTTGCCCAGTTGCTGGTCGCCGAAGGGTTCACCAGTCTCGAGGAAGTGGCTTATGTCGAACTCGACGAGATTGCGTCGATCGAAGGTCTCGACGACGAGATCGCCGGCGAGCTGCAGAGCCGCGCAACGGAAGCGCTGGAGCGCCGCGAGGCTGCCGCCCGCGAAGAGCGCAAGGCCCTGGGCGTCGAGGACGCGCTGGCCGAACTGCCCTACATCACCGAAGCGATGCTGGTGACGCTGGGCAAGGCCAATATCCGGATGCTCGACGATCTTGCCGACCTTGCGACCGATGAGCTGATCCAGAAAAAGCGGGTCGAGCCGCGCCGCCGCGCCGAAACCAGCAAGCGCAGCGAGGACAAGGCCGGAATCCTTGCCGATTATGGCCTGACCGAGGAGCAGGGCAACGAGATCATTATGGCCGCCCGAGCCCATTGGTTCGAAGATGAGGAGGCCGCCGATGCGGACTCCACCCAATGAGGCCGTAGCCACCGACACCGTTGACGAAGGCGCGGGTCCGGAACGGACCTGTGTGCTCAGCCGTGTCGTTCGACCCAAGGACGCACTGGTGCGCCTGGCGCTTGGTCCCGACGGCCAAGTTGCCCCCGACGTGCGCGCCCGCGCGCCCGGACGCGGCGCCTGGATCGGGGTAGACCGCAGGACGGTCGACGAAGCCAATGCCAAGGGCCGGCTCAAGGGCGCATTGTCGCGAGCCTTCAAGACGCAGGCGTTAGAAATTCCGTCCGATCTAGGCGAGCGGATCGAGACCGCCCTTCGCCAGCATGCCCTCGACCGGCTCGGTCTCGAGGCGCGGGGCGGAATGCTGGTCAATGGCGCGGAGCGGGTCGAGGCGGCCGCCCGTCAGGGCAAGGTTCACCTGCTGATCCATGCCGCCGACGCCGGCGCCGACGGCCGCCGGAAGCTCGACCAGGCATGGCGTGTCGGCGGGGGCGGTCCTGCCGGACTGGAATTTCCCGAACCGCGCACCATCTTGTCCATGGCGCTTGGCCGCGAAAATGTGGTACATATCGCACTTACCGACGCCGCCGCCGCGAGGCGCGTATTAAGCGCCATCGCCCGGTGGCGCGCTTTCATTGATCCCGATGCTGGGCTAGACGGCGGCGACGCCGCGGGGCCGGACGCGGGCGAACAGATTAGACACGAAGGAAACGCATGACCGACCAGAGCGACAAGCCCAAGCTTGGTACCCGGCCGCCGCTGGGCCTCAAGCGCACGGTCGAAACCGGCAAGGTGAAGCAGAGCTTCAGCCATGGCCGGTCGAACACGGTCGTGGTTGAGGTCAAGAAGCGCCGGATCCTTGGCAAGCCGGGCGAAACCCCGCCGCCGGCCGAGGAAAAGAAGGCCGAGGCTCCTCCCCCAGCGCCCAAGCCCGCCGCGCCCGCGCCCAAGCCGGCGCCGCAACGGAAGCTTTCGGAAGCCGAACAAATTGCTCGCCGGCGCGAAGAGATGGAGCGGCTGCAGCGCGAGGCAGAAGAATCGCGCATGGCCTCGCTCGAGGAAGCGCGCCGCCGCGAGGAACGCTCGAAGCAGGCGCAAAGCGAGGACGAGAAGCGCCGCGCGGAGGAGAATCGCAAGGCCGAGGAGGAAGCTGCCCAGAAGGCCCAGGACGACAGCAGTGAGGCTGCGGACCTGGCCGCCGCCGAAGCGGCCAAGCCTGAAGCCGCGCCGGCCAAGCAGGAAGCGCCCGAAGAGCGCGGTTTCCGCCGTCCCGCATCGGCCCCGGCCCATGCGCCCAAGCGTCCAGAACCGTCGCGCCCCAGCGCGCATCGCCCGCGCGACGACCGCCGTCATTCGGGCAAGCTTACCGTCACGCGCGCCCTGTCAGGCGAAGACGACAGCCGGGCGCGGAGCCTTGCTGCGCTGCGCCGCGCACGGGAAAAGGAAAAGCGCGCCCATCAGTCGTCGGGTCCGTCGGCGAAGCAGGTTCGCGATGTCGTAGTCCCGGAAAGCATCACGGTCGGCGAACTGGCCAACCGCATGGCCGAGAAGGCCGCCGACCTGGTGAAGGCGCTGTTCAAGATGGGGATGATGGTCACCGTCAATCAGGCGATCGACCAGGACACAGCGGAACTTCTCGTCACGGAGTTCGGGCACAATATCAAGCGCGTCAGCGACAGCGATATCGACATCGACACGTCGACCGACGTCGATGCCGACGAAACGTTGAAGTCGCGTCCGCCGGTGGTGACGATCATGGGCCATGTCGACCATGGCAAGACCTCGTTGCTCGACGCGATCCGCGGCGCTGCGGTCCAGACCGGGGAAGCCGGCGGCATCACCCAGCATATCGGCGCCTATCAGGTGGCGATGAAGGACAAGTCGAAGATCACCTTCCTCGACACGCCGGGCCACGAAGCCTTTACGGAGATGCGCGCCCGCGGCGCGAACGTCACCGACATCGTCGTTCTCGTGGTAGCCGCCGATGACGGACTGAAGCCCCAGACGATCGAGGCCATCAATCATACCAAGGCGGCCGGCGTGCCGATGATCGTGGCGATCAACAAGATCGACAAGCCCGAGGCCAAGCCGCAAAAGGTCCGCGAGGAACTGCTGCAGCACGAGATCATCGTCGAAGACATGGGCGGCGACGTGCAGGACGTCGAAGTGTCGGCGCTCAAGAAGACCAACCTTGACGGGTTGCTGGATGCGATCAACATCCAGGCCGAAATCCTCGAGCTCAAGGCCAACCCCGACCGCGCCGCCGAAGCGACCGTTGTCGAGGCGAAGCTCGACAAGGGCCGTGGACCGGTCGCTACCGTGCTGGTCCAGCGCGGCACGCTGAAGGTTGGCGACGTGATCGTCGTCGGCGCCGCTTCGGGCAAGGTCCGTGCGATGCTCGACGATCATGGCAAGCAGGTGAAGGAAGCCGGCCCATCGGTTCCGGTCGAAGTGCTCGGCCTCGGTGCCGTGCCGTCGGCGGGAGACCAGCTTACTGTGGTGGAGAATGAGGCCCGTGCCCGCGAGGTCGCGACCTATCGCCAGGGCGTGCTCGACAAGAAGAGGACCACTACCGCGCCGATGAGCCTTGAGACGATGTTCGCGTCGAAAGCCTCGACGACCATTGAATTCCCGATGGTGGTGAAGGCCGACGTCCAAGGTTCGGTCGAAGCGATCGTTAACGCGCTCAACAAGATTTCGACCGATGAAATCCGTGTCCGGGTGCTTCACTCGGGCGTGGGGGCGATCACCGAAAGCGACGTGACGCTCGCGGCTTCGACGGGCGCGCCGATCATCGGCTTCAACGTTCGTCCCAACGCCAATGCGCGCACCGCGGCCGAACGCAACAAGGTCGAGTTCCGCTACTATGACGTCATCTATCACCTCACCGATTGGGTGAAGGGGGCGATGGCCGGCGAACTGGGTCCGGAAATCATCGAAAACGTGGTCGGCCGTGCCAAGGTCCAGGAAGTCTTCCCGGCGGGCAAGAAAGACAAGGCCGCTGGCCTGCTGGTTCTCGAAGGCCTTATCAAGAAGGGTCTGCACGCCCGCCTTACCCGCGACGACGTCATCGTCTCCAAGACGACGATCTCCTCGCTGCGGCGTTTCAAGGACGACGTCGCGCAGGTCGTGGCAGGCATGGAATGCGGTGTCCTGCTGGCCGAAACCAACGACATCAAGGCCGGCGACATGCTCGAGGTCTTTGAGGTCGAGGAACGGGCGCGCACGCTTTAATGCGGACCAAGGAAACGCCCGAGGGCCGATCGGTCCGGCTGCTTCGCGTCGGCGAGCAGGTGCGCCATGTGCTTTCGGAAATCCTGCAACGCGGGGACGTGCATGACGAGGTGCTTCAATCGCACCTCGTCAGCGTCACCGAGGTCCGCATGAGCCCCGACCTTCGCCACGCCACGGTGTTCGTGAAGCCGCTGCTGGGCCAGGAGGAGGAAGCGGTACTCAAGGCGCTGCGCACCAATACCGCCTACCTCCAGCGCGAGGTCGCGAAACGAGTGCAGTTGAAATATGCCGCGCGCCTCAAATTCCTGACCGATGAGAGCTTCGACGAAGGCAGCCACATCGACCGCCTGTTGCGAAGTGATCATGTCGCGCAGGACCTTGGCGCCGAGCCCGACACCGAATGATCGCCTGCCTCAGCGAGCCGATGGCCGGCGACGGCGTTTCGGCGCTTCCTTTCGATGAAACTCTCCGAGCCGCGCTGAAGGCCGCATGCGCGGAAGACGACCGGATCTGGCAAATCTATTCGCTCGATTTCGGGCCGGACGGCTTTGATGCCAGCATCGACCGGTTCGTGCGCAATCCGCTGAACCGCGTGTTCGTCCTGTTCGAGGGCCGGGACCTTGCCGGCATGTCGAGCTTCCTCGGCATCGACGAAAGCCGGCAGGTTCTGGAAATCGGCGGGACCTATTACCGCCCGCACCTGCGCGGGACCGGATTCAATTTCCGCGCCAAGGACATGATGCTGCGCCGGGCATTCGAATGCGGGATCCGCCGCGCCGAATTTCGCGTTGATGTTCGCAACGCGCGCAGCCAGGCGGCGCTGGCCCGGCTAGGCGCGGTCCGCGAAGGGGTTATCCGTGCTGACCGCATCACCTGGACTGGCCATGTCCGCGACACGGCGATCTATTCGATCTTGCAGGAAGAGTGGCCGCCTGCTCGAAACCTCGGCTGATGGCCAAGCTCTATTTCTACTATGCGGCGATGAACGCCGGAAAATCGACGACGCTGCTGCAGGCCGATTTCAACTATCGCGAACGCGGGA
The DNA here is from genome assembly GCF_007998985.1 of Sphingomonas xanthus. Taxonomy (GTDB): domain Bacteria; phylum Pseudomonadota; class Alphaproteobacteria; order Sphingomonadales; family Sphingomonadaceae; genus Sphingomicrobium; species Sphingomicrobium xanthum. The sequence goes on along the minus strand of NZ_CP041659.1, from coordinate 1,652,286 downwards.
TGGAGACGATGCTGTGGACCGCGGCGCTGGACGACCGTGCCGGAGCCGGGACCATCGGCTCACGGATCGCGCTCAACGCACCGGCGCGGACCTTTGACCCAACCGTCGACCTGCTCGGCGAGGTCGAAACGGAACTGAAAAGGCGCAAACTCGACTGCATCCTGGTCGACGAAGCGCAATTCCTGACCCGGAACCATGTGCTCCAATTGTGCCGCGTCGCTGACGAACTGTCGGTTCCCGTCCTCTGCTACGGGCTAAGGACCGACTTCCGGGCCAATCTGTTCGAAGGCTCCGCGGTCCTGCTGGCGCTGGCGGACGCACTGATCGAGCTGAAGGCCGTGTGCGAATGCGGGCGCAAGGCAACCATGAACCTGCGGGTCGATTCCCACGGCCATGCGGTCGCCGCTGGGGCCCAGACGGAGATCGGCGGGAACGACCGTTATGTCGCGCTATGCCGCAAGCATTTCTTCGAACGGCTTCGCGCCGGCGAAGCGCGCAATCAGGCCTGACGACACCGCGCTGACTCAGTCGTCATCGTCTTCATCGTCGACCTCTTCCGGCCGTTCCGGAAGCCATCGCCACAACAGTACCACATTGAACGTCGCCATCCCGACCTGCCACATCGCGGCGGCGGCAATCATCGCCGCCGGTTCGTCGATGTACGTCGCCAGCATCGCGCCGCCCCCAAGAGTGACCACGGTGAACAGGATGAACCCGCCGAGATGGTGCGGTAGATAGGGTTCGATCTTGCGGTGCCATTTCAGCTCTCGGCCGGTCCGCGCGGCCATGTTGCCGAATGGGCCGAACGCCGCCAGCAGCGTCTTCGACAGGCGATAGGTCAGCATCCTGCGGCTGACCACGGCGGAATTCATCGCGACTTCCGCGAAAGTAAGCGGCTCGGCGATATGCCTGCGCGGCACGAAAGGCGGCTTGGGCCACAGGCGCATGACCATGTAGGCAATCCATTCGCGCGCGCCGAACGCAAAGGCCATGGCCAGCCCGGTGAGCCCGGCCGCCCATCCGATCGACACCATGACCAGCCCGCTTCCGCTCAGTGCCAGCCGGAAATAGCGCGAGGCGGTCTTGACGTCGGCCTGGCGGATGTATCGCGCCGGCATGCCGATCGCGACGAAGGGCAGGTAGGTCGCAAGCTCATATTGGCCAACCGCCTTCAATCCTTCGCTAATCGCCGCGACCGTCAGCAGGGCGGCGATCAATGCCATCAACTGAAACTCGGTAGCCAGCCGCTTGGCCTGTCGCCGGACATCGCGCGACGCGCGAATGCGCTTGCGCATCAACGAAGCCGTCGACAGCCGGGTCAGCATCTGCGCGGCGCGAATGAAGGTGATCGCGGCCAGCAGGCGGGCTGCGTCCGCGTGGCCGATCGCGACGACGATCACCGCCCACATGGCGATGAGCGCGATCATCGGCAGATATTCCCGCCCAAACAGCTGTTTCAGCCGATCCCAGTTCATCGCAGCCAGGCGTCGACCTGTGCGGCACGGGCATGGGTTATCGCCTGGCCGTACCGGGCAGCCTGGACCAGCACCGACATCAGGCTCCAGGCTGCACACAGGCCAAAGGCTTCGGCGGGAAGCCCGACAAGGACGCCGGCAGTCATGATAAGGAGGATGATGTTGCGGCGTGACACGATCATCCTGAAGCGGCTGTCGAACCGCTGCCACATGAACGGGTTGATCCCGAACTTGTTTTTGAACGTCTTTTCCAGCACCCGGCCGACGACATAAGTGCCAAGGATGATCCAGCAGGACGGCCAGATCCACGGATGGCCCGGATCGACCAGGCCGATCCCCACCGCCAGGCACAGCCACCACAGGGGCGGATGGATCAGGTCATTGCCATGATCGAGCCGGTCACCGAGCGTGCTGGACGTGAGCGTCACGCGGGCAAGCTTGCCATCGACGGTGTCGAGCAGGGTCATCACCCAGGCCGCGATCAATCCGACGCCTAGGTTGCCGACATAGAATTGCCAGCCGGCAATGAAGGTCAGGGCGAAACCGACCATCGTCACCGCGTTTGGCCTCAGCCCCGCTGCCGCCGACAGCCGGGTCAGCCATAATGCCGGTTCGGGCCAGACATATTTGGTGACGATATCGGTGACGCCCTTGTAGACGCTCGCGAACAGCCGCCGCTCGATGATTGCCCGAGGCTGCTCGCCCAGTGCCAACGCCAGCGGCACGAGCGTGCGGCGAAGCTTGCGAACATAGACCGGGCCGATCGCATCGGCGCTGACGATGGGAAGATCGGCCACCTCGCCGGCGATGGCCGCGCGTGCAGCCTCGACCTGGCCCTGTTCGGCTGCGACGGCGAGCGGGCGCCCCGCGGGCGAGGCGATCACTGTCCCCGGATGGCTGGCCAGCCATGCGACCGTGTCGTCGGACAGGACGGCCGAGGCATGGGCCACCAGCGCAAGGTCACCGAGCGAGGCAAGCTGCCGCGCCAGACGGGTCGCAGGCGTCATGCCGAACAGCCGCTGATCGCATTCGCCGACTATTGTAAGCAACGACAGGTCCTTCCGGGAATTCGCGGCGGACTTATGGTCAAAGCGGCCGTCCTTGTCTATCGCGCCGCCGATGTCCCTCAATGGCTGGATCATTCTCGACAAGCCGGTCGGCATGGGCTCCACTCAGGCCGTGTCCGCGGTCAAGCGCGCGCTGCGCCAAGCGGGCGAGCCGAAAACCAAGATTGGCCATGGCGGAACGCTCGACCCGCTCGCCTCCGGCGTGCTTCCGATCGCGCTAGGAGAAGCGACGAAGCTCGCCGGGCGGATGCTGGACGCTACCAAGGCCTATGACTTCACGATCCGCTTCGGCGAGGAAACCGATACGCTGGATGCCGAAGGGAAGATCACTGCGACCAGCGACATCATCCCAACGCGCGCGCAGGTGGGTGCGGTGCTGCCGCGCTTTACCGGCCCGATCGAACAGATGCCGCCCGCTTATTCGGCGCTGAAGGTCAACGGCAAGCGCGCCTATGAGTTGGCCCGCGCCGGAGAGCAGGTGGCGCTGAAGACGCGCCAAGTGACGATCCACGAGCTGCGCCTTTTGTCGGCCGACTCGCGTGGCGCAACGCTTTGCGCGACCGTATCAAAGGGCACCTACATCCGATCCCTGGCACGGGACATCGCCCGCGCCCTTGGCAGCGTCGGCCATGTCACCATGTTGCGCCGAACCAAGGCCGGTCCCTTCTCGCTGGACGACGCGATTTCGCTGGACTTTCTGGACGATGCCGTTAAGGCGCGCGCATTGACGAGGACGGTTCTCCCGCTTGAGGCGGGGCTGGACGACATCCCGGCCCTCCCCGTCACCCCCGAACAGTCCAGGCTGCTCCGTCACGGACAGCCGCTTTTCGGGATCCCCGCGCAACCGGGGCTTCATTTGGCGAAGGACGGCGACACGCCGGTTGCCCTCGTCGAAGCCGAGGGCGTCACGCTTCGTGTCGTGCGCGGGTTCAACCTTTAGACGATTAAGGAGTGAACGATGTCGGTTACCGCTGAGAAGAAGCAGCAGATCATCAAGGACAATGCCCGCGGTTCGGAAGACACGGGTTCGCCCGAAGTCCAGGTCGCGATCCTGACCGAGCGCATCCTCAACCTGACCGAGCATTTCAAGACGCATGCGAAAGACAATCATTCGCGTCGCGGCCTGCTGATGCTGGTCAACAAGCGGCGCTCGCTGCTCGACTATCTCAAGCGGAAGGACGTCCAGCGTTACAGCGACCTGATCGCCAAGCTCGGCCTCCGCAAGTAAAGTTTTCGGAAGGGCGCCTCGACGGCGCCCTTCGCATTTCGGGCCTGCCGCAATTCGGCGGAACAGGCCTTGGGGCACATCAGGCCCCGCACCGCTCGCAGACCGGATTCGTCTGCCAAGATGACCCCGCCGGCATCCGGCCGCCGGGTGAAGGAAATAGAATGTTCGACATCAAAACCCAAGAAATCGAGCTGGGCGGCAAGACGCTGAAGCTCGAAACCGGTCGCGTCGCCCGCCAGGCCGACGGCGCCGTTCTCGCCACTCTCGGCGAAACCGTTGTGCTTTGCGCGGTCACCGCCGCCAAATCGGTCAAGCCGGGCCAGGATTTCTTCCCGCTGACCGTCCACTATCAAGAAAAATTCTCGGCCGCCGGGCGCATCCCGGGCGGCTTCTTCAAGCGCGAACGCGGCGCCACCGAAAAGGAAACGCTGACCAGCCGCCTGATCGATCGCCCGATCCGTCCACTGTTCCCGGAAGGCTTCTACAATGAAGTCCTGGTGATCGCGCAGGTCCTGTCATACGACGGCGAGAACGAGCCCGATATCCTGGCGATGATCGCCGCGTCGGCCGCGCTGACGATTTCCGGCGTACCGTTTATGGGTCCGATCGGCGCTGCCCGCGTCGGCTACAAGGACGGCGACTATATCCTCAATCCGACCCAGACCGAAATCGCCGAAGGCGATCTCGATCTGGTCGTCGCCGGAACGCCGAACGCGGTGATGATGGTCGAATCCGAGGCCAATGAGCTGTCTGAAGACGTGATGCTGGGCGCGGTCATGTTCGCCCACGCCGCGTCGAAGAAGATTTGCGATGCGATCATCAAGCTTGCCGAAAAGGCCGCCAAGGATCCGTGGGAACTCGACTTGCTGGAAGACAGCGGCGAGACCAAGGCCAAGCTCAAGGGCGTCATCGGCGCCGATCTTGAAGCGGCTTATAAGCTGACCAACAAGCAAGAGCGCCAGACCGCAATCAATGCGGCCCGCGAGAAGGCCCGCAACGCCTTTGCCGATTTGGCCGAGAGCGATCCCGCTGCCTATCTCGGCACGCTTAAGCTGGTGAAGAAGCTGGAAGCGGACGTGGTCCGTACGGCGATCATCAAGGAAGGCCGCCGCATCGACGGCCGCGACACCAAGACGGTCCGCCCGATCGAAGCGATGGTCGGCTTCCTGCCGCGTGCCCATGGTTCGGCGCTGTTCACCCGCGGCGAGACGCAGGCGATCTGCACCACAACGCTGGGCACCAAGGACGCCGAACAGATGATCGACGGCCTCGACGGCCTCAGCTATTCGCGCTTCATGCTGCACTACAACTTCCCGCCCTATTCGGTCGGCGAAGTGGGCCGCTTCGGCGCGCCGGGCCGCCGCGAAGTCGGCCATGGCAAGCTGGCATGGCGTGCGTTGCACCCGATGCTGCCCTCGGCCGAGGAATTTCCCTACACGATCCGCGTCCTGTCGGACATCACCGAGAGCAACGGATCCTCCTCGATGGCCACCGTCTGCGGCGGTTCGCTTTCGATGATGGATGCCGGCGTTCCGTTGAAGCGCCCGGTGGCAGGCATTGCCATGGGCCTGATCCTCGAAGGCAAGGACTTCGCGGTGATCAGCGACATCCTGGGCGACGAGGACCACCTCGGCGACATGGACTTCAAGGTTGCCGGGACCAGTGAGGGCATCACCTCGCTCCAGATGGACATCAAGGTCGCCGGGATCACCGAGGAGATCATGAAGGTCGCACTGGCGCAGGCCAAGGACGGCCGCGCGCACATCCTGGGCGAAATGTCCAAGGCGCTCGGCGAGACCCGGACCGAACTGTCGGCGCATGCGCCGCGCATCGAAACGATGCAGATCGCCAAGGACAAGATCCGCGAAGTGATCGGCACCGGCGGCAAGGTCATTCGTGAAATCGTCGCAACGACCGGAGCCAAAGTGGACATCGACGATGAGGGGCTGATCAAGATCTCCTCGTCCGACCTGTCGCAGATCGAAGCGGCCCGTAACTGGATCACCGGCATCGTCGCCGAACCGGAAGTCGGCACCGTTTACACCGGCAAGGTTGCGAGCATCGTCGATTTCGGCGCGTTCGTGACGTTTATGCCGGGCAAGGACGGGCTGGTTCACGTCTCCGAGATCAAGAACGAGCGTGTCGAAAAGGTCGCCGACGTCCTGACTGAAGGCCAGGAAGTCAAGGTCAAGCTGCTCGAGGTCGATCCGCGCGGCAAGGTCCGCCTGTCGATGCGGCTGGTTGACCAGGAAACCGGTGCCGAGCTGGAAGACACCCGTCCGCCGCGCGAGCAGCGCGACGATCGTGGTCCGCGCGGCGATCGCGGTGACCGCGGTCCCCGCCGTGACCGTGGCGACCGTGGCGATCGTGGCCCCCGCCGCGATCGCGACGATCGCGGTCCGCGCGGTGAAGGCCGTGGGGATCGTGGCGATCGCGGTCCGCGCCGGGAACGGAGCGATAACCGAAACGACGACAATGGGCCGGCGCCGGAATTCGCGCCTGCCTTCCTGAACCGCGACGACGACTGATCGTCGGACTTCAGGTCAAACAAGAAAGGCCCCGCAGCGATGCGGGGCCTTTTGCTTTTCGGCCTTCTGCGCCCTAGTTGCCGGCGCGGCCGTCGAACGGGTCCTCCCCGCTATGATATGTCCCCCCATGATCCTTGCTGTTGACGTCCAGCGCCCGGTAAATCAGGCATTGACCCACGATCGCGGTCAGCGCGAGATAGGCGGCGACGACGTAACTAATGATTTCAGCCGTACCCTGGACGGACGTCGTCATCGCGAGGAAGGCCAGCAGGGCCGCCACGCTAAGCCTGACGACCCGGTCAGCCGTTCCGATATTCTTCATCATAATGACGCTCCTCCACATGTGGTCTAGCGCCTTCGCGATGGGCGCCAGCTTACGCGGCGCAGGCGGTTCATACGTCGAACCGTCGCGTCAATTTGCTTGTAGCCTGTTTTGCCGCCGCTGGCCAATGGGCGGGTTCGAACGCTCGGCGCGCTGAGCCCCGGTCAGCCTTGCTTCTCTCGCCCCAGAAGCCATCTGAATTCACGACGACGAAAGCTTTTGAACAGGAGGTAGAAGCCGGTGAAGGCCAGCCACAGTGTTCCAAAGGCAACGAAGATGATCAGCGGGTGATTGAAACTGGACCTGTTCACATAGTCCATGTTGTGAAGCATCCAGACGAAGTCCCAGGTTCGCCAGGTATCGCCGCGATTGACGAGTGGCCTGCCCGTGACGGCGGAAACATAGCTGCTGCTGTTCTCGGCATCGGCGAAGTTAACGCGCCACATGGGACCCGCATGGTCGCGCGCCTCGAGGTTCGATTTTGCCATCCACTCCGTCGACACGATCGGCGCGTCATGGTGAAACGCCTTCCGGGCGATGTCGCCGGCCATGGGGCCGCTGATGGAGAGAGCGCGTCCAGTCCGGGCGTCGATGATCGCTGTATCGCCGCCGCCGCGAACCGCTTCATATATCGGGCGGTCGAGCAGCCAGCGCATGCTGATCTCACGGACCGGACCAATTGACTTGGCTGGGACCAAGTTGGACGGCCAAGGCGCGCTGACTTCGATCGGGGCGGCCGCGCTGTGGCCACCCACCTTGTCCTTATCCAGCAGCGCCATCACCGCACCGCTGACGGTCCACAGGACGAATTGCAGACCGAGGATCAGGCCGACCCATTTGTGGATCCGGCGCCAGAAGATCGGCTGGGTCCAGAACCTCACCGGGCGCGCGACATGCTGCATCTTCATACGAGCTTCTTCGCCTTCTTCCTGCGGGGGAATGACCAATAAAGGAGCCAGGCCCCCGCCAAAGCCATGAACACCGCGCTCCATGTGGCCACACGCAGAAGTGGATTGTTGACGTCGGTCCGTTCCGAATAATCCATGATGTGGAGCATCCAGGCGAAGTCGAAAATCCGCCAAAGATTGTGTCTTCGGCTGATCAGTTCGCCCGTCACGGGCGAGATGTAGAGCGTCGGCTGGTTCCAACCCTCGAATTCGACCCGCCAATAAGGCGGCTTGCGGGTCTGCATTTCGATCGGAGCGGTAGTCAGCAACTGGGTCGACACGATGGTCGGCTCACCGGTGTAGATGCGCTTGGCAACCCTTTCTGCCTGATCGCGGGTCAAGGCGGGCACAGGAGCGCCGGTGACGCCGTCATAAAGTCGTGGCCCGTCCTTGGTGTCGACCCGCCACACGGGCTGGTCGAGAAAGGTTTGCATCTTCACTTCCCGAGCCGTGGGCTCGGAGGCGGCGATGACCGATGGATCGACTAGGCCAGCCAAGTCACGCGGCGGCGCAGCTTGCGACCTGACCAGATGGTCACCGTGGATATAGTCGATGTGGATGGCGACCATATACATGCCACTCACGGTCCACATCAGCACCTGAACACCAAGGACTAGCCCCAACCACTTGTGAGTGCGGCGGACCAGAAGGGGCCAGCGAATTGCCATAACGTGCGTCCCTGTCCTTAGAACTGACGTCGAACGCTGGCGTAGAAGCGCCGGCCGAGCAGGTCGTAGGTCATCGTGTCAGTGTTGGCGTCGGTCCAGCTCTGGATGAACGGCGCCTTCTTGTCGAACAGGTTATCGACGCCCAGCGCAAAACGGAAGTCCCGCTGCACGTCGAATGCAAGTTGAACATTGTGGTAAAAGACGTTGGGCGTACGGTAGCCAAGCTCACCCTTCTGGGCATTGAAATCGGTAGCCTTGCCAATCCACTGTGTCGACCAAGTCAGTTCCGGAACTCCGAAATCGGCAGTGATAACGCCATAACCGCGCCATTTGGGATAGCCGCCATTGCCCCCGCCGATATAGCCGTCGAAGGGAATGTCCTCGCCGCCGGGGAAGGGCGTGACCACATATTCCTTGAGATAAGTGGCATTGAGGTCAACCTTCAGCCCCACCGAAGCCAGTTTACGGCTGTAAACCAGTCCAAGGTCCAGACCGCTCATCTTTTCGCGGCCCGTGTTGATCGGCTGCGCCGACAGGAAGGTGATTTCGTTAGTCAGCGAGCTGCGCCGGAAGTCATTGCAGAAAGGATGGGCAAGGTTAGCCGTGTTGTAACAGACCGATAATTTGGTCGACCCGGGAATTGCGCGGATCGCATCGTCGATATCAATCGAAAACCAGTCAGCAGTCAGCGAAAGGCCGGGAAGGATCGTCTGCGGCTGAACAACCGCGCCGACGGTCCAGCTCTTCGATTTTTCCGGTGCCAGGTCAGGGTTGCCACCAACCGTGGTGAGGATGGTGTTCCCGAGCTGGACATAGGTGGGTCGCACGCCGTGCGCCTGGCAGTTGGCGATCAGGGTGGGGTTGCCGCTAGCGACATAGTTGCTGCACGGATCGGTGGTGGTGAGGTTGCCCTCCGAGACGCCGCCGTACAGTTCCGGCACGTTAGGCACCCGGAAGCCTGTTCCATACGTCGCGCGGAGCCGGAGCGAGTCGATAACCTGCCAGTCTGCCGACACCTTATAGTTCCAGGTGCTGCCGAACAGATCATAGTCGGAATAGCGTAGCGCGCCATTCAGCGTCAGCGCCTTGGCTACCGCCATGTTCTTGAGCAGCGGAACCGAGATTTCGGCAAACGCTTCCTTCGCGGTGACCGACCCCGAGATGGGTGACTGCTGGTTGGTGTTCGCGACGCCAGCCACAATCAGCGGGTCGGGATCGCGCCAGCCTTTCTCCTTGCGATAAACAACTCCGGTCGCAAGCGAGACCGACCCGGCGGGCAGGCTGAACAGGTCGCCGGTGATGTCCGCATACAGCGTCTTGAGTTCGTTTCCGCCTCGATCCTTGGTGGTCGCAAGAATATAATCGAGCACCGCTGGCGTTACATCGCCGTTACCCAGATAGTCGGCGCAAGGAATAGCCGCCCCCGGGGCAAAGCTGCAGACCGATGTATTCACCGTGTTCCGCACATGGGCAAGGTTTGCGATATTGGTCATTCCATCAGTCGCGGTGTTGCGGCCATAGGCGCCAGCAACTTCCCAGTTCCAGCCACCACCGATTTTCCCGCGCAAGCCGACGGTCCCCTGGTAGGTATTGGTCTCCTGGAAGAAGACGCGTGGACCCGGTTCGCCGAGGCGGCGCTGGATGAGCACGATATCCTGACCGGTGGGATTGGTCGGGTTGCTCGCCGAAATAGCCAGGTTGCGGAGTGTGCCCGGAGTCGCGATCTGCTCGCTCTGCCGCCAGGTGTAGAGGAATTCCCCGAACGCGGTGATGCTATCGGTGACGTCATAGTGAGCGAACGCAGCCGTGCTCACCCTTTCGATCGGGCTGACGGCATTGAGGAACGGGTTGGAGTTAAAATTGTGGAGCGCGGCGCTGTAAGGTTCGTAGAAGTCGCCGTCACCATTAGGGTTGTTATTGAAATTGATCTGCTGGCCATTTGGCAGCACAGCCCGGCCGCCCAGGGTCGAAGCACTGTTTCGGCAACCCAGAACACCTGGCGAGACCTCACTTAGTCCACAATCCGCCCGCGATGCCATGTTGACTGGCTTTGTTTTCTGATAGGTAGCTGCGGCAACGATCCCCCCGCGATCATGCTGCCAGCCCCAAGTCAGGTCGACGGTGTAATCGCCGCCGTCCCCCTTTTCCGTGATACCTGCGCGGGCTCCAAGTCCCAGGCCTTCGAAACCGGTATTGGCAACGATGTTGACCACCCCCGCGACCGCGTCCGCGCCATATATGGCCGAGGCGCCGTCCTTCAGAACGTCGATGCGGGAAATGATGGACACCGGGATCATGTTGAGGTCGGGGGACGAATTGGCGCCGGTTCCGCCGGCAACTAGGCGACGGTTGTTGAGCAGGACAAGCGTCCGCTTGATACCCAAGCCGCGCAAATTGACCTGGGCCGTGCCGTAGCCGTTGCTAGTCCAGTATGACGCGGTCTGGTTGCCGGCGAAGCCGGCGTTTGCAGGAAGGCGCTGCAGCACATTTTCGAGATTGACGACGCCGGTATTCTCAATGCTTTCCGCAGTCACGACCGTCGCCGGGCCGACGCCAACTAGGTCGGTGCGGCGGATACGCGAGCCGGTGACGATGATCGCATCGTCACTATTGGGGGCAGCGACCTCGGTCGAAGCCGCTTCGGCCTGCGCATCTGCGGGCGGTGTTTCCTGAGCCAACGCCGGCACCGACGCCCCCGCCAGTATCGTTCCCGCCAGCAACCGCACGTATGACTTCGCCATGGATCTGCCCTCCTCGATTTTCTTGAGTCGGGAACAGAAGGTAACTGTCTATACATGTCAATATATAATTGTACGAGCCGTTGGCCGACCTTGCCACACCTCGTAAACAGAGGCGCAGCTGACGTGATTTCAAGGCTGGCGCAGACGGTTTCGCGGCGATGGCGTGGCCGATCGGCAACTATTTAAGACAAGTCCGTGACGATTGAAATGCGGCAACAGAGGGTCCATATGCCCTCGCATGAAGCTGAAAGGTTTCCTCTTGGCGCTGCTGGCCGTGGCGATGCTTTTCGCGCCGCTGGCCATGCCCGGCGGGCAGGCGCTGGCGGCCGCACCGATGCCGCAGGCCTCGGCTTCCAGCGAGCATTGCCAACCATCTGACGCCGCCAAGCATCATGATGGCGAGCGGGACCAAACCGATTGCGCGACCATGTGTCTGGCACTGGCCGTTTCTCCTGGTCAACCGATGGCGGCTCAGCTAATGCTGCGCCGCGCCTTCAGGCCATCCGGCGACCGGCAGCAACGCAGTTTCGTCGCCAAGCTACCAACGCCGCCTCCACGTCTCGCGTAAGTTTCAAGACCCCCACGAATCTTACGGAGACTGATATGAAGACGACCCTTATCGGCGCGATTGCGCTATTGCTTGCTGTACCCGCCGCCGCACAGACCGCGCCGGCTGCCGACCCCCATGCCGGCCACAAGATGGACCATGCCCAACATAAGGGGATGGACCACAGCCAGCACAACGGCCAAGCCAAGGCCATGAACCATGCGGATCATGCCAAGCATGATTGCAAGGAATGTTGCGAAAAGGCCAAGCAGGGCGGCAAGATGGAGTGCATGGACAAGAAGGATGGAGCGGCGGCTGCCGCTCCCGCGTCCGCGCACGAAGGACACGCGCACTGATCGGTCGGGGGCGCCGGCCTGATCGGCGCCCCCGTACTGTTCCAGCAACCTTTGACGTCTCGCGGTCGTTAGCGACCGCGAAGGGGATCGCATGAACGACATTTCCATCGACCGCCGCGCCTTTATTGGCGGGGGCGCGGCGCTTGCCGCAGCCGCCGGGCTGCAACCTGCCTGGGCGGCCACCACAAGCCACGGCCTGACCGCCGCCAAGTCGCAGGGCCTGCTGTCCGGCGAGGACATCCGCATGACCGTCAGCGAACTGAATTTCCGGGTCGACGGCAGGCCCGGCCATGCGATCGGGATCAACGGCACCATTCCGGCCCCGCTAGTCAGGCTGAAGGAGGGCCAAAATGTCCGGATCACTGTCGACAACCAGCTTGACGAGGACACGTCGATTCACTGGCACGGGCTGATCGTTCCCTTCCACATGGATGGGGTGCCCGGCATCAGTTTCCCGGGTATCCGTGCTCGGTCGAGCTTCACCTATGAGTTTCCCGTCCGTCAGTCTGGTACCTACTGGTATCACAGCCACAGCGGGCTTCAGGAACAGCTTGGCCATTATGGCCCGATCATCATCGATCCCGCCGGTCCCGACCCGATCGCCCATGACCGTGAACATGTCATCGTCCTGTCCGACTGGACCTTCATGCACCCGCATCGGCTGTTCACCCGCCTGAAGCAGGAAGGCGGAGTCTTCAACCGCAACAGGCGGACGCTGGCCAACCGGGGCGAGGACAAAATGTCGGCCAAGGAGGCGCGCGAATTCGCCCGGATGCGGATGGATCCGACCGACATTTCGGACGTCACCGCGGCGGCCTATACCTACCTCATTAACGGCCACAGCCCGGGCGAAAACTGGACCGGACTATTCCGCGCTGGCGAGCGGGTGAGGCTGCGGCTGATCAATGCCGCTGCCCAGACCATATTCAACATCCGTATCCCGGGCCTGAAGCTGCTGGTCGTCGCGACCGACGGGATCGCGGTGCGGCCTGTAGAGGTCGACGAACTGCAGATCGGCAATGCCGAAACCTACGATCTGATCGTGGTCCCCGAAAACCGCGCTTACAGCTTGATCGCCGAGGGCATCGACCGGTCAGGCATGGGCGTTGCGACGCTAGCCCCGCAGGCCGGAATGCGCGCCGCGGTGCCGCCGCTGCGCAAGCGGCCGACGCTGACCATGACCGACATGGGAATGGGCGCAATGGATCACGGGTCGATGGATCATTCCGCGCATGGCGACGCGGCCTCATCGGCTCCGGCGATGAGCCACGACATGCGCGACAAATCGAAGGTCGATTTCAAGGTCGGACCGGGAGTCGACATGATTGCGCCGATGCCGATGGACCGGGTCGGCGATCCGGGCGTCGGGCTCGACGATGTCGGCCACAAGGTACTGACCTACAAGGATCTTGTCGCGCTGACGCCCAACAGCGACACGCGGGTCCCGACCCGGCGGATCGACATCCACCTGACCGGCAACATGGAACGCTTCATGTGGTCGATGGACGGCGAGAAGCTGAGCGAAAACCCGGAGCCCTATCGTTTCGCCAGAAACGAGCGGGTGCGCCTCAGGATGATCAACGACACGATGATGACCCATCCGATGCACTTGCACGGTCATTTCTTCGAGATCGTCAATGGCAATCCCGGCAACCAACCGCTCAAGCACACCATCCGCGTGCTGCCTGGCGGCTATGTCGACGTCGACCTGACTGCCGACGCGCCCGGCGACTGGGCGTTCCACTGCCACCTTCTCTATCACATGCACGCGGGGATGATGCGCGTCGTCAGCGTCCGCCCGCTGGAAGGAGCAGAAGCATGATCCGCGCCTCCCTCCTCCTCGCGGCAACCACGCTCGCGCCTCCGGCCCTGGCCCAGCATAGCGGCCATCCGAGTGGGGCAAGTCCCGCTCCCGCCACAAGCTGCACGCCCGAACATGCAGCGATGGGGCACTGCAAGATGCCCGAACCGGCGCCCAAATCGGCGCCTCCGACCTGCACCCCCGAACATGCGGCAATGGGGCATTGCAAATTGCCGGAAGGCCATGCCTCATTGCCCTCCGAGCCGGCGGCCATTGTCTGCACTCCCGAACATGCCGCCATGGGTCACTGCAAGTTGCCCGAGCCAGCGGCCGAACCCGTGCCTGCGGCACCCGCCGCCACCACATCCTGTCAGCCGGAACATGCGGCGATGGGCCATTGCGAGCCGGCGGCGGTCGATCCGCATGCAGGCCATGACATGGGCGCAGCGCAGCAGGTCGAGATCCCGGTCCGGCCGGCGCCCGCCGAGGCGCTGGCGGGTCCTGCCGATGCGGCGGATGCGGTTTGGGGCAGCGATGCCATGGCCCGGGGACGCAGCATCCTTCGCAAAGAACATGGCGACATGACCGTCGCGAAACTTCTTATCGACCGTGCGGAACAGCAATTTCGCAAGGGCCGCGACGGCTATGTCGTCGATGCCCAAGGCTGGATCGGCGGCGATATCGACAAGCTGTGGCTGAAAACCGAGGTCGAGGGCGATTGGGGCCGCAAGGTCGAAGAGGCAGAGGTCCAGGCGCTCTGGAGCCATGCGATCGGCCCCTGGTTCGACCTCCAGGCTGGACTTCGCGGTGATTTCGGAGAGGGCCCCAACCGGACCCACCTCGCGCTGGGCGTGCAGGGCCTGTTGCCCTATTGGGTCGAGGTAGACGGTGCCTTGTTTCTGTCATCCAAGGGCGAAGTGACCGCGCGCGCCGAGGCCGAATATGACCTTCGCATTACCCAGAAGCTGATCGTGCAGCCACGGGTGGAAGCCGGCCTGTCGGCGCAAAAAGTCGGGGAGCTTGGTCTCGGCAGCGGGCTGACCGACGCCGCACTGGGCGTCCGTCTCCGCTATGAAATCTCGCCCCTGTTCGCGCCCTATGCCGGGGTAGATTATGAACGCGCATTCGGTGCGACACGGGACTATCGCCGGGCGCACGGCGAACGTGGAGGCGGCCTCAACTTGGTCGTCGGAATCCGCACCTGGTTTTGATATTCACCCTGACCGTAATCCTCACAGATTGGAACGAAGATGAAGCCTGTAATCACCGGACTGACCGCTATCGCCTTGTTCGGGTCGCTTGCCGCCTGTGGCGGGACCGATCAGCCTGCCGAAAATCTGACCGCGAACGACGTTAACGCCATGATGGCGCCGCCTGAACTGCCCGCCGTCAACGATATCATGGCCGACCCCGTGACCGAGGCCGAACCAGCCGCCGAAACGCAAACGCCCGCCGCCCCAGCCCCTGCTGCGAAGCCGACCCCCACGAAGCCGGTCCCGGCGGCGCCCAAGCCAAAGCCGGCGGAACCGGCCGAAGACCCTCACGCCGGCCACGACATGAACAATATGTAGTCAAGCGGGCCCGGGCGATGTCTTGCCCGGGCCTCCTTCCCTTCCGCGCCGCCACCGCCTAGACAGGTCGCCAACGACAGCGGGGCGACTAGGGTGGCGAACGTGGACGATCGATACGGGCGCGGGGCGCCCGAACCGCTATACGCTGCCATCAAGAAATATGTCGTCGACGGCATTGCCCGCGGCGATTTGAGGCCAGGCGACCGCGTCGAATCCGAAGCCGAGCTCATCAAAAAATTCGGCGTATCGCGGATGACTGCGCACCGTGCGCTTCGCGAACTGCAGAACAGCGGAATCCTGACCCGCCTGCCCGGCGTCGGCACCTTTGTCGCCGATCCGTCGGCCAAAGGCCACATTATCGAAATTCGCAACATCGCCGACGAGATCCGGTCGCGCGGCCACCAGCACGGAAGCTATGTAGTCAAGAATGTCGCCGAGAAGGCCAGCAAGAAGACTGGCTCGATGCTGGGAGTCGAACCCGGTACGCAACTGTTCCATTCGGTGATCGTCCATTCCGAAGCTGGAATTCCGATCCAGCTGGAAGAACGCTTCGTGCTGGCCGAGATAGCCCCTGGTTATGACAAGGTGGATTTCACGAGCATCACTCCCAATGAGTTCCTGACCCGCGCGGCCCCGCTGGAGCGCGTCGATCATGTCGTGCGTGCGGTCATGCCCGACCGCGACGTTGCCGCGTTGCTCGACATCGAGACCGTCGAACCCTGCCTGCTGCTGATCCGTCAGACCTGGTCGCGCTCGCGACTGGTTTCCTATGCGCGATTGACCCATCCGGGCAGCCGGTTCGAGTTCGAGGACAGTTTTACCGTCTAGTACATCTTGCTCGTCCGGCTGGCTTGATACATAGCTGTCTATACAGCCTTCGGGCACAAGGGAGCTTATCGTGGCATTAGAACGGATCCGAAACTCCGCAGCGATTCGCGCGCGGCGGGGAAGCGACATCAAGGCCAGGCATTGGACTACCGAGGCGGCTGTCCGGATGCTGATGAACAACCTCGATGCGGAAGTCGCCGAAGATCCGCAGTCGCTGGTCGTCTACGGAGGGATTGGTCGCGCGGCCCGCAACTGGGCTTGCTATGACAGGATCGTCGAGACGCTGGAACGACTGGAGGAAGACCAGACGCTGCTGATCCAGTCGGGCAAGCCGGTGGGCGTGTTCCGCACCCACAGCGATGCGCCGCGCGTCCTGCTCGCCAATTCGAATCTGGTGCCCAAATGGGCGAACTGGGAGAAATTCAACGAGCTCGATCGCAAGGGCCTGATGATGTACGGCCAGATGACCGCAGGCTCGTGGATCTATATCGGCAGCCAGGGCATCGTACAGGGCACCTACGAGACATTCGCGGAAATGGGCCGTCAGCATTTCGGCGGCGACCTGAAAGGCAAGTGGATCCTGACCGGGGGTCTTGGCGGAATGGGCGGCGCGCAGCCGCTGGCCGCGGTGATGGCTGGCGCGCACTGCATCGCGGTCGAAGTGCAGGAAAGCTCGATCCAGAAGCGGCTCGATACCCGCTATCTCGACCATCGCGCGACTAGCATCGACGAAGCACTTGAGATCATCGCCAGGGCTACCGAACCGACCAGCATCGGGTTGCTTGGCAATTGCGCCGAGGTCCTGCCGGAAATGGTCCGCCGGGGGATCCGTCCCGACGCGGTCACCGACCAGACCAGCGCGCATGATCCGGCCAACGGCTATTGCCCGGCCGGGTGGAGCGTCGCCCGTTGGATCGAGACGCGCGAAAAGGATCCGGAAGCGCTTGCCGCCGCCGCCCGCCGCTCGATGGCGGTTCATGTCCAGGCGATGCTCGATTTCCAGAAGATGGGTATCCCCACCTTCGATTATGGCAACAATATCCGGCAGGAAGCCTTCAACGAGGGGCTCGCCGACGCTTTCGCCTTCCCGGGCTTCGTCCCGGCCTATGTCCGCCCCTTATTCTGCCGCGGTGTCGGTCCGTTTCGCTGGGCGGCGCTGTCGGGCGATCCCGCCGACATCGCCAAAACCGATGCCAAGGTTAAAGAGCTGATCCCCGACGATGCCCACCTCCACCGCTGGCTCGACATGGCGGCCGAGCGGATCGCCTTCCAGGGCCTGCCGGCGCGGATCTGCTGGGTCGGCCTCGGCCAGCGCCACCGTCTTGGCCTTGCCTTCAACGAGATGGTCCGAACCGGCGAACTCAGCGCCCCGATCGTCATCGGCCGCGACCATCTCGATAGCGGCAGCGTCGCCTCCCCGAACCGCGAGACCGAAGCGATGCAGGATGGCAGCGATGCAGTTAGCGACTGGCCGCTGCTGAACGCCCTGCTCAACACCGCGTCGGGAGCGACCTGGGTCTCGCTCCACCATGGCGGCGGAGTCGGCATGGGCTATTCGCAGCATTCTGGCGTTGTGATCGTCGCCGACGGTACCGAAGACGCCGACCGACGCCTCGAGCGCGTTCTCTGGAACGACCCGGCCACCGGAGTCATGCGCCATGCGGATGCGGGGTATGAGGCCGCGATCGACTGCGCGAAGGAACAGGGCCTGGACCTGCCCATGGTCACCGGTTGAAAGGGTACATGATGACGCTTCCGCCCGCCGTGCAGAATTACATCGAAGCGTTCAATGTCGGCGATTTCGGCCAGCTGTTCGCCCAATTCACCCCTGACGCCATCATTCACGGCGTGCTCGGAACTTTTTCCCTTGAAGAGGTCGCTGCGGTGTGGCGCGAATTGCATGAGGGCATGGCACTTCACCTTGACCCCCGAGCCTGCGTGGTGGACGGAAATTCCGTAGCCGTTCGCTTTGTCGAGACCGGCTGTTTTCGCGGTCATTTTCGCGGACTTGCGGAACATGCCCCCACCCATAGGACATACCGCATCAATGCAATCGAATGGTTCCAATTATCGGACGGAATGATCCGGGAGCGATGGGGCGGACGGGATTCCGCCTCCATCTATGCGCAGGTTCTCGATGATCGCTGAAAAGCAGAAAACGACGCGAAATGGATTCGCACATTGATCCGGCCGGCGCGCGTCAGCGGCAGCTATTCCTAGCCACCAGCAGCTCGTAAGGGGCGACTATGATCTCGCTAAATCCTGAATCCGTCGACTTCGCCACGCTGCGCAAGCTCTGGCAGGGAGGAGCCTGTTCGCTTGACGCGGCCTCGTTGGAGCGAGTTGCGACCAGCTCCGATGCCGTCGGACGAATCGTCGCCGGCGGCGCCACCGTTTACGGCATCAACACCGGCTTCGGATTGCTGGCCAACACCCGAATCCCGGCCGACCGCCTATCGGAGCTGCAGCGAAATCTTATCCTGTCGCACAGCTGCGGCTTGGGCGATGCCCTGCCCCGCCGGGTCGTGCGCCTGATGATCATCCTCAAGCTTCTCGGCCTCGGCCGCGGCTATTCGGGCGTGCGGCCAGTCGTCATTGACGCGCTCCAGGACCTGCTCGATCGGGACGCCATGCCGGTGATCCCGGCACAGGGCAGCGTCGGCGCATCGGGCGATCTCGCCCCGCTTGCCCACCTAATCGCCGCGATGATGGGCGAAGGGCGGATCAATATCGGCGGCGAGGTCCTGCCAGCAAGGGAAGCGCTTGCGCGACTTGGCCAGAGCCCGCTTGAGCTTGGTCCCAAGGAGGGATTGGCGCTGATCAACGGGACGCAAGCCTCGACGGCAATCGCGCTCGACGCGCTATTCATGGCCGAACGGGTGTTCAGCGCCGCCTTGGGTGCCGGGGCATTGTCGGTCGATGCCCTGAAGGGCTCGATCCGTCCGTTCGACCCACGGATCAGCGCAGTCCGCGGACAGCCTGGCCAGATCCGCGTTGCCGCGGCCATTCGAAAGTTGCTCGAGGGAAGCGCGATCGTCGCAAGCCACGCGGGCGATTGTGGCAAGGTCCAGGATCCCTATAGCCTGCGCTGCCAGCCTCAGGTGATGGGGGCCAGTCTCGACCTGCTGCTTCATGCCGCTGGCACCCTGACCATCGAGGCCGGCGCGGTGACCGACAATCCGATCGTGTTCGCGGATGAGGACAATGCCATTAGCGGCGGCAATTTCCACGCCCAGCCGGTAGCCTTCGCCGCCGATATCATCGCGATGGCGATGTGCGAGGTCGGATCGCTGTCGGAACGGCGAACGGCGGTGCTGATCGATCCGAAGATGAGCGGGCTGCCCGCATTTCTGACCGACGACGGCGGCGTCAATTCAGGCCTGATGATCCCGCAGGTGACCCAAGCCGCGCTGGTCGCCGAAAACCGCAGCCTAGCCTTTCCCGCCAGCGTCGACAGCGTTCCGACTTCGGCGGGGCAAGAAGACCATGTGTCGATGGCCCCCATCTCCGCGCGCAAGGCCGCCCAAATCGTCCGCAACGTCGCCGGCATTGTCGGGGTGGAGTTGATCGCCGCCGCGCAGGGCATCGATTATCACGCACCGCTTGCGACCAGCCCCAGGCTAACGGCCCTTCATGAGAAAATCCGGACCTTAAGCCCCCATCTGGTTTCCGATCGCTATTGGGCGGATGAGATGGCGGCGCTGCAGTCGGCCGTACTGGAAGGGACGCTGGACAATGGCGATGAGGCGCTGCTGACCGTTACCAGCGGATAAGCGGCGGCAGGACCAGCCGGCTGATCCAGGCGCTGACGGCTACGATTCCGACATGGCCGATCGCAAGATGAAGCATCTCGCCGTTCGGGCATTCCAGCGTGATTGCCGTTGCCCCCACTGCCCCGGCGGCAATGCCCGCAAGCCAGCTTGCCCGGCTGGGCAGGACTGTCGCGCCGGATCGCAAGGTCCAACCGAGCAGCGCGAGCGTGAGCGAACTCGCCAGCACGCCCCACAAAAGGCAACGCAGGACAAGGGCGGTCGAGGTTCCCGCCGTATTGCCGAGCAGATATTCGACGAGACTGATGAGGGGAAGGAGCGCAATCGCCGCGACCAGCCAGAACGCCCCGCCCTGGCGCCCGCCGACTTCCGGCCGGGCGAGTCGGGTTGCGGCCAGGCCCGCTGCGGCGGCGGTAATGGCGAACAGCCCCGCGATCAGCAGGATGACCGGCGACGGTGCGCCCGACGCAATGTCCGCGCGAACCCCGAGCAGGCCAAGCACCAGCATCAAGGTAAGTGCCGACAAGGCGCCGAACCCGATGCGGCTAACCGTTACCGATTGCGGCCTCACCGGCCGGGCATCGTCGGCCAGCTGGTCGATTAGGGCATCAATCGTCATGTCACTCACTCTCCACTAGCGCGGCCAGCTTCTTGAGGCCGCGAAATACATTGACCTTGACCAGGCTTTCCGACTGCCCGGTCAGACTGGCCACCTCCTTGATGCTGAGGCCTTCGATCCTGGTCAGGGTGATCGCACTGGCCTGGGCCTGCGTCAGGTGCATCATCAACCGTTCGATACTGAGCCGCGACAGGATCGGCTCCTCGTCAGACGGGACCGCGGGTTCGCGATCGAGCAGCGCTTCGGGTGCCCGCTCCAGCCGCCTCAGCTGATCGATCCACCGGTACCGCGCGATGGCCGCCAGCCAGGGGTAGAATGGGCGAGCAGAATCATAGCTGGCGCGCTTGACGTGCAGACTGGCCAGCGTTTCTTGGACCAGGTCGTCGACCATCGCTGGAGCGATCCGCTTTCGAAAAAAACATCCGAGCCAGTGCGCCGACGCCTTGAGCGCGGCGGCATAGCAGGCCTTGTCGCCCCGCTGGCCGGCCCGCATCAAGCGCCGCAAGTCGTCGTCGGCAAGGATCATCGCGCCATTCTATCCCATATCAGCCGATCGAGCGCGATCCGTCCGGGACCCTGGGTGAGGATCACCAGGCCCAGCGCTATCCAGCCCATGTGCGGAGACCACCAAGCTTCGGGATAAACGAACAGCTGGATGACAAGCGTCATCCCGATCAGCCCCAGGGCCGCTAGCCGCGACGCAAGCCCAATCAGCAGCAGGAGCGGCAACAGATGTTCGGCATAGGTCGCCATATGGGCGGCAATCTCGCTTGGCAGCGGAACCCCGGCATATTCCTCGGCGAACAGGAAGAGGGTCGTGTCGCTGATCGACAGCAAGCTGCCGTCATCAACCTTGGTCCGTCCCGATTGCCAGAAGATTGCACCCAGTCCGATGCGCGCGAACAGCAGGACGATGTCCTGGACAATCGGTCGCTCGGCAAGGCGCGCCAGCTCTTTGGCAAGTATCAGCATGATGTGCTCCTTGGGACGAGGGTCAGGGCGCCGCGTTGGATGAGCATCGTGGTTGCGGCTGCGTCAGCCTCAAGCAGCTCGGCGATGGTCGCGCCGCCGGCTGCGAACCCGGCGCCCCGCATTGCCCCGGCACCGGCCCTGAAGACCATCACTTCCAGCCCCGGCCGAGTGACCAGCACCCAGGGGCCGTCTCCCACGATCCTATGGTCCCAACGAAAGGCGTTCGGCCGGCGTAGCCGGATGAAACGGGCCGCCGGATGCGGGCGAACGCGCGTTTCGAGAAGCGATTGCGCGGACCAGCCGCGAATAACGTCGAGGGTCAGGCCAGGCTCGTCCGATGCGCCATGACTTTCTAGCCATGCCCATTCGACTTCGGCCAGGTCGGCAGCGGCGGGATCGTCAAGCCGCTGGGCGAATTCCGCTCCTATCTGGCGAAGCGGCCGCCGAAGCGTGGTTTGGGCGGCCAGATGTTCGGCGGAAGCGCGATGGAAATTCTCCAGCCCCAAAAATTGGCGCGTGCGAGGGTAGCTGTCCTCCATGGCGACATGCCGGGCATGGCTGATCGTATTGGCATGGGCGCGAAGGGCGCGAAGCTGCCCTGCCCTCTGACCCGCGAACATGTCGCCGACGAGCTGGTCGGGCCCCCCGGCGATCGCCCCGTGCACGGCAAGATGAGCGTCAGGCCGCATTGGCAAGAGCCTCGCCCAGGATGAGGTCCGCGCGACCAGCTTCCGCCGCCAATTCGGCGAAGGCGGGCACGTCATTGTCCCATTCGACCAGCACCGGCCGCGGACCCCAACGCGCGGTTACATGCGCGAGCAATTCCCAACACTCCTTGCCCACTGGCGATCCATGATCGTCGATCGCCAGCCGCTCTCCGCCATGGTCCTCCACACTATGGCCGGCGACATGGATTTCGCCGACGAGGTGCGAGGAAATCCGGTCGACATAGTCGATTGGGTCGATGCCGAGGTTGGTTCGCTGGACGAGCACATTGTTGAGGTCCAGCAGCAAGCCGCAGCCGGTCCTTCCCGCCAGCTCGACAAGAAAATCGGGTTCGTCGTAGCTGTCGTGCGCGAAGCCGATCATGCGCGAAGGATTTTCGATGAGGATCGGGCGGCCAAGCCGGTCCTGCACCTGATCGACCTGGACCGCGAAATGGGCGAGGCTGGCCGCGGTCATTGGCAGGGGCAACAGGTCCGGAATTTGCTCGCCGTCAAGGCTCGACCAGCTCAGATGGTCCGAGATCAGCGCTGGGGCATAGCGGTCGGCCAACCGGGCGAGCCGTTCGAGTTCGTCCCGGTCGACTCCGTCCGGATTGCCAAGCGACAGGCCGACCGAGTGAAAGCTCAGCGGCAGTCGCTCGTGGACCGCTGTCAGCCAATGATGCATCGGCCCACCATCCATCATGTAATTTTGCGGATGGACTTCCACCCAGGAGGGGCCGGCGCCCCGCGCCGCGGCATCGAGGATGTCGGCGAAGTGCGCGGACTTCAGACCGATCCCCGCGCCAGGCGGTGGGGGCAAGGTTCGCGAAGCGCCGGCCAAGGGTCAGCTCTTCTTCGGCATCGGCTTGCTGTTGCCGGCCTTTGCCGTAAGCGAGCCGCCCATCTTCTCGCAGCTGCCAGCTGCGACATATTTCCAGGCATTGCCCTGGTAATCGACCTTGGAGGTGCCGGCACAGCTCGTCCCCGGACCGGCGGCGCAATCATTCTTGCCGGCCAGCGCGACGCCATAACATTTTTCCTTGGCGCCGGCCTTGTGATGGTCGGCCATCGCCGGGCTTGCCGCCGCCAGTGCGAGCAACGCACCTGCAGCAAGCGTTGCGGTTGCGGTATTCATCGGACACTCCCTTTTCGCTTTGCGAAGCAGAAGCGCCCCGCATGGGAATATCCGGTTGGCGCGCTCGTAAGGTTACAGTCTCGCGGTTATTTTTTTGGCCGGCCGCGTTGCGCCCTTTAGCGCGGCAACGAAGCGCTGGACGTCGCCGGGAGCGGCGCGCCTGCCGATCATGTCGACAATCGCCGAGCCGCTGATGACCCCGGCAGCTCCGGAGGTCAGGGCCTCGGCGACATGATCCGGCGTCGCGATGCCGAAGCCGAGGATCGGCGGCGCGGCATGGCAGCGGGCCAGCGTTGCGAACAGCTCGCCATGATCGGCCAGGCTCAGCCGATGGCTCGCGCCGGTAACGCCCGCCCGGGCCACGCAATAAGTGTAGCCCGATCCGATTGACGCAATCCTGCGCAAGGTCGCCTCGGGCGTGTTGGTCGCGGCGATCATGACGAGGTCGACGCCGGCGGCCTTGGCCGCGATCTGATAGGGGCCCGCCTCGATCGACGGCACATCGGCGACCAACAGGCTGTCGACGCCTGCCTGCGCCAGCTGGTCGCAAAAGGGTGAAGTGCCGCGCGCGGCGACGATGTTCGCGTAGGTCAGCACGCCGACTGCGACGGCCGGATGGCGCGCCCGGAACTCGGCGATGATTGCCAGGCAATCGGCAGTTCTGATGCCGGCCTTGAGCGCCCGCTCCGCCGCGGCCTGGATGACCGGTCCGTCGGCGACCGGGTCGCTGAATGGGATGCCGACTTCGACCATGTCGCAACCGCCGGCAACCAGCGCATCGAGATAGGCAAGGCAGCTATCCCGACCGGGATCGCCAAGCATCAGGAAGCCGCCCAAAACGCCCTCGCCGCGCGTCCGGCAGTTCGCGAACATTGCTTCATAGCGGGTCATTGCGCCGCCTCACGATCCGCCGGTGCGAGCAGGTTCATGGCCTGGCCGACGTCCTTGTCCCCGCGGCCCGACAGGTTGACGAGCAGGATCTGGTCCTCGCCCTGCTCCGCCAGCTTGAGCGCCTGCGCCAGCGCATGGCAGCTTTCGAATGCGCCGAGGATCCCCTCGCCCCGAGCCAGCGCGATGAAGGCGTCTAATGCTTCGGCGTCGGTGATGCCGACATATTCCGCCCGGCCGGATTCCTTCAGATGGGCATGTTCCGGGCCGACCGCCGGATAATCGAGGCCGGCGGACACCGACCATGTATCGTCCACCTGTCCGTCGGCGTCCTGCAACAGCAGCGTCTCCGCGCCATGAAGGATGCCTGGACGGCCCTTGAGGATGGTCGCGCCATGCTCGCGGCCCGCAAGGCCTTTTCCGGCAGCCTCGACTCCGATCAGCTTCACGCCTTCGTCGCCGACGAAGTCGCTGAACATGCCGATCGCGTTCGATCCGCCGCCGACACAGGCGACGACTGCGTCGGGCAGGCGCCCCTCGATCGCCAATATCTGTTCGCGCGCCTCCTTGCCGATCACCCGTTGAAATTCGCGGACCATCAGCGGGAAGGGATGCGGACCGGCGACCGTGCCGAGCAGATAATGCGTGTCGTCGAACGACGCGGTCCAGTCGCGAAGCGCCTCGTTGACGGCGTCCTTCAAGGTCCGCCCGCCCGCGGTAACGGGGATGACCGTCGCACCCATTAGCTCCATGCGGAACACGTTGAGCTGCTGGCGCTCGACATCGTCGGCGCCCATGTAGATGCAGGTTTCAAGCCCGAACAAGGCGCCGGCCAGCGCAGTGGCTACGCCATGCTGGCCGGCGCCGGTCTCCGCGATAAGCCTTTTCTTCCCCATGCGCCGGGCGAGTAGTCCTTGGGCCAGCACCTGGTTGGTCTTGTGCGCGCCGCCATGAAGCAGATCCTCCCGCTTGAGGTAAATGCGCGTCCGGCCCTTCGACAGATTCCGGCAGCGGGTCAGTGGCGTTGGCCGGCCCGCATAGGTGGACAGTAAATCCGCCAGTTCCGCGACGAAGCCGGGGTCCTGCTGGGCATCAAGGAAAGCTGCCTCGAGCTGTTCCAGCGCGGGAACCAGTATTTCGGGCACATAGGCGCCGCCAAAGCGGCCGAAACGTCCATCGAGCTTCATGCATGACTCCGGGAAATCGGGCGCAATTCGGCAAAGAGCCGGTCGAGCAGCTCATGGTCCTTGACGCCCGCACTGGCTTCGACCCGTGAAGATGCGTCGAGGCCGTAGGCGCCGACGCGCGCAGCCGCGGCTACATTGCCGGGGCCGATGCCACCCGACAGGAAGGCCGCCGACAAGTCCGGCTCTCCGGCAAGCACGCTCCAGTCGAACGGCTGTCCAGTGCCGCCGCTTCGTCCATCGATCATCGTGTCGAACAGCGTTCGATGGGCGGCGCGGGCTGGTCCAATGCGGTCGCCGTCAACGGTCCGGGCGGTCCAGATTTCGATTTCGTCCGGCAATAGCGCGCGAAGCTCGGCAACCTGCGCAGCGCTTTCTTTTCCGTGCAGCTGGACCGCGCCGAGCTGCAGCGCCGCCACAACTTCGCTCACGCGATTGGCTTCCGCGTCGCGAAACACGCCAACCGCAACAAGTCCCTTGAGCCGCGCCGACTGCGCCAAGGGCAAGGCCTGCTCGACCGTCGCCGCCCGCGGCGTTTGCGGGACCATAATCAAGCCGACATGAGTCGCACCGGACCGAGCGGCTGCGCTGACATCCTCCAACCGCGTAATCCCGCAAATTTTGACGCGGCCATGGACCAGCGTCCGGGCGGCCTGGGAGATATCGTCCGCGGCCATCAGCGAGGAACCCACCAGGAATGCATCGACGTTCGAGGCCAATCGCTGGACATCGGAATGGGAGGCGATGCCCGATTCCGCCACCAGCAGGGCGTTGGCCGGGACAAGCGGCGCCAGCCGCTCGGTCACTGCCAAGTCGGTCCGCAGGCTTTTGAGGTCGCGGTTGTTGATACCGATTATCTCCGCGCCCAGCCCGATTGCGCGCGCCAGTTCCCCTTCGTCATGGACCTCGACGAGCACATCCATTGCCAGGCCATGGGCGGCGGCCATGACCTCTGCCGCCTGGCTGTCGTCGAGCACCGACAACATCGCAAGCACGGCATCCGCTCCTGCTGCCCTTGCCTCGGCGACCTGGAAGGGCTCGACCACGAAGTCCTTGGCGAGGATAGGGCCATCAAATCGCGATCGCGCGACAGCAAGGTCGTCTAGCGAGCCGCCGAAGTCCGCCCCGTCCGTCAGCACGCTGATGGCGTCGGCTACGGGAGCATAGGCGGCAACCGCCTGTTCAAGAGAATGCCGCCCGACATGTCCCGATGGCGAGCGTCGCTTCACCTCCATAACGAACCGGGCACCGGGTTTGGCAAGCGCGTCCCTCAACGACCGCCGGGACGGATCCGGTGGAGGCAGGGCGACGCGGCGCTGCCTGACTTCGTCCTTTTTGCGGGCGACAATCCGGGCGAGAACGTCAGCCATTGCTGCCCGCGATATAGGCATCGAGCACGCGGCCGGGCGCGCCCTTTTCGAGCGCCTGCCGGGCGAGCCGGGCGCCGTCCCGCAAGTTCGGCGCCATATCCGCGCTCATCAGCAGGACGGCGGTGTTGAGGATCACGATATTGCGCTCGGCCTCGCTTCCTCCGCCGTCAAGCAGCTGGCGCAGGCGCAGCGCATTTTCGGCCGGTTCGCCGCCCGCAACGACATCCAGTGGCGCTGCCGCGATTCCGGCCTGTTCGGGCGTGATGCTGAGGTCGTGCAACGCGCCCCGATCGAGCCGGACAGCCTGGGTTTCCCCATGCAGTGCAACCTCGTCGAGGCCCGCGCCATGAACGACAAGGGCCCGCTCGACCCCCATCGCGTCCAGCACCTGAGCGATCGGCCGCAACTTCGAAGGATCGGCCACCCCCAGCAGCTGGACCCGGGGCCGGGCAGGGTTCACGCAGGGACCCAGCAAGTTCATCACGGTGCGTACGGCCAGCTGCCGCCGGACCAGCGCGGCATGCTTCATCCCCGGATGGTAGCGAGGCGCAAACAGGAAGCAGAATCCGGTTTGGTCGAGTAGCCGGCGCGCCCGGCCCGCGTCGACGTCGATCCGGACGCCAAGCGCTTCGAGCACGTCGGCCGATCCGCAGCGGCTGCTGACCGAGCGATTGCCATGCTTGGCCACCGGCAGCCCGCAGGCCACGGCAACAAAAGCGGTCGCGGTGGACACATTGATCGAGCCGGATCCGTCGCCGCCCGTCCCGCAACAGTCGGCGTAGAGATAGTCGGGCCGCTCGAAGCGCTCCGCCGCGCCGATCAGCGCGCGGGCCGCGCCGGTCATCTCGGCGACCGTCTCGCCCTTCATGCGCAGCGCGATCAGCATGCCGGCGATTTCGGCTGGCGCAAGCCTTCCAAGCACCAGCCGCTCGAACAGGTGAAGGGCATCGTCGGCATTAAGGTCCTCCCCGCACAGCAATCGCGGCATGGGATTGGGGACCGGGCCGAGGTCGGGTGGAAGCTGGCCCTGGGTTTCCGGCTGGATAGCGGCGTGAAGCATGTCAGAATTCCTTGGAAAATTGGCGCCGTCGAAGCGCGACAATAAAAAACCCGCTCGAAAGGCGGGCTCTTGGGTCAGATGTCCTGTCAGTCAGGTATCAGCCGCGCGCGCGCCATCGTTCGGGCGAACGCCACCACCAGCCGAGCGACGGAATCGCGGCCGGATCGATGGGGCCAAGGCGGTGCATTTCACGCATGCACGTAAGGAACAGCTCCCGACGCCTCCTGTCAATCATCAACTTTCGTGCTTGCGGATCATTTAGCGAGGGCCTATGGGCCTCGTTCTAGTGTTTTAACACGATGTAACAAGATAACTGATCTCACACTCACCCGGGCCCGGCGCAGGCTGGCCGACGATCTCGCCGAGGCCCTCGCCAGCCTCAAGGATTCGGGCGAGGCCCGCGCCCTGCTCGCCGACCTGTGCACCCCGGCTGAAATCCACGCGCTCGCGGAACGCTGGCACGTGGCGCGCCTGCTCGACGAAGGGAAAATGACCTATCGCGAGATCCACGAGGCAACCGGGGTCAGCACCACGACCATCGTCCGCGTCGCCCGCTTCCTGCGACAAGAGGAGCATGGCGGCTACCGCCTGCTGCTAGACCGCATTGGCGCGCCGCAATGAGTCCCGACCGCAATCGCCTGCACATGGCGGTGCAGCGCTCCGGGAGACTGTCGGATGTCCTGCCGACCGATGGCGCCGCCCGCTATACCGGCGGCGTCTCGACCCTGACCGACCTCCTTTAACACCTGCTGCTTCTGCTCAAGGCTGGGTCGAGCAGCCTCGCCGATGTGATCGACGAACTTCGCCGCCGTCACGCCGAAAGCAACGCGACCGCCTCTTCGTAAATCTCTTGGGAGGAAGCGGCGACGATCTGGCCGGGCGCGAAATCATCCCCGCCGCGCCAATCGCCGATATGGCCGCCGGCCCCGCGTACGCGGGAATGAGGGCATCGTAATCGTGACGTTGCAGCCCGTTTTCGACCACCAGGTCGATGTCCCCGGTCGATACCCGCGCATAGGCCAGCGCGTCGAGGCCGTAGCGGCACATCCGCGACGCGCGCAGAACGCGCTCAAACCCCGCTCGCTCATCACCGGCAAACAGGAAGGGGTCGGTGGTCGCCAGCCGAGCCTCGGCGAGCCGCCGGCAGCCGCTTGCCCGGGCCAGCTGGCCATTCACAAGGGTCTGTCCGTCCACTGCGATAAGCCGTTCGCCAAGGACCGGAAGGTCGATCAATCCCGCAACGTGCCGGCCGTCCTCGATCAGGCCGACCAGCACGCTCCAGCTCGGCAGGCCGCAAACCAGCGCGCGCGTCCCATCGACCGGGTCGATGCTCCATTCGGCCCCGGCGGCAGGGCCGCTCCAGCCCTGTTCCTCGCCCCAAATCCGGTGATCGGGAAAACGGCTTGAGATCGCCCGGCGGATGGTCGTCTCGATCGCGGTATCGAGCGCGGTGACGGGATCGTAGCCCGCCATTCCCTTGTCGGCACAGGCAAGATCGGCGATCGTCGACAGACTGGCGCGGGCCAAATCACCGAGGCTGTCCAGGAATTCTGCAAGCGACACCCCGGCAGCATTGGCCTGCGCCAGTGCCGCTGCCAAGCCCCTTGATACGGCTGGAAATGCACTGAAGGCCGTTGAAGACCTTTCTTTCCGTCCCGAAACGTCTTCGGTTTGCCACGATTGCAGGCTAGAGGCGCCGCCATGCTCAATATCAACGGTATCACCGTGCGCCTTGGCGGGCGCACCATCCTCGACCGCGCGACCGCGGCGATCACTCCCGGCAGCAAGGTCGGGCTGATTGGCCGGAACGGCGCTGGCAAGTCGACGCTGATGAAGGTGATCATCGGCCAGCTCGAGGCCGATGAAGGCGAAGTGGAAATGTCGCGGCGCACCAAGCTGGGCTATATCGCGCAGGAAGCGCCGAGCGGCACCGCTACCCCGTTCGAGAGCGTGCTTGCGGCCGATGTCGAGCGCGCCCAGTTGATGGACGAGGCCGAGCATTGCACCGATGCGCACCGTCTCGGGGACATCCATGATCGACTGCTCGCAATCGATGCCTACAGCGCGCCGGCGCGGGCGGGACGAATCCTCCTCGGCCTCGGCTTCGACGAGCAGATGCAGAACCTGCCGCTCGACAGCTATTCAGGCGGCTGGAAGATGCGCGTTGCCCTCGCCGCGCTGCTATTTTCCTCGCCCGACGTGCTGCTGCTCGACGAACCGTCGAACCACCTCGACCTCGAAGCTACCCTATGGCTTGAAAATTTCCTCAAAACCTATGCCGGGACGCTGATCGTAATCAGCCACGAGCGCGACTTGCTGAACAATGTCGTGGACACCATCCTCCACCTCGAACGTGGCAAGATCGCCGTCTATTCCGGCAATTACGACAGTTTTGAGAAGCGGCGCGCCGAGCTTGCCGCGCAGCTTGCCGCGGCGCAGGCCTCGCAGGAGGCGCAACGGGCGCGCCTTCAGGATTATATCGCGCGCAACAGCGCCCGCGCATCGACGGCCAAGCAGGCGCAGTCGCGTGCCAAGATGCTGGCGAAGATGCAGCCTATCGCCGCGCTGGTGGACGACCCGAGCCTCAGCTTCGATTTTCCCAGTCCGACCGAACTGAAACCTCCGCTCATTACGCTCGACATGGCGTCGGTGGGCTATTCGGACCGGCCGGTCCTTCAGCGGCTCAACCTGCGCATCGATCCGGACGACCGCATTGCGCTGCTTGGACGCAATGGCAACGGGAAGACCACCCTTGCCCGGTTGCTGGCGGCGCAGCTCAAGCCGATGGACGGTGCGGTCAACTCTTCGGGCAAGATGCAGGTCGGCTATTTCACCCAATATCAGGTCGAGGAATTGCATGGGGACGACACCCCGCTCCAGCATATGACCCGGGTGATGGAGGGGAAGAATCCCGGCGCGGTCCGCGCCCAATTGGGCCGGTTCGGTTTTTCGGGCGAAAAGGCGACGACGAAGGTCAGCAAGCTTTCCGGCGGCGAGCGCGCACGGCTTGCGCTCGCCCTCATCACCCGCGACGCTCCGCATCTGCTGATCCTCGATGAACCGACCAACCACCTTGACGTCGACGCCCGTGAAGCCCTGGTCCAGGCGCTGAACGGCTTCGACGGCGCGGTCATCCTGATCAGCCACGATCGCCACATGGTCGAACTGACGGCCGATCGGCTGGTGCTGGTCGAGGATGGAGGGGCGGTCGATTATGCCGGCAGCATCGACGATTACATCGACTTCGTCCTCGGCCGTAACCGGCCCAAGGCGGAGAAAAAGGGGAAAACGGCAAAAGCCGATCGCAAGGGCGGAGTGAAGGCGTCGGCAGATGCCCGTTCGCTGAAAAAGCTGGTTGCGGAAGCGGAGGCGGCAAGCGCGCGCCTAGCGGCGCAATGTTCGGCGCTCGACCGCGCGATGGCCGACCCAGCAAGCGCGGAACCCGAACTCGCCAAGCTGCCGATCAGCGAACTCAGCCGCCGGCGCGCCAAATTGGCGGCGGATCTGGAGGCGGCGGAAGCACGCTGGCTGGAGATGAGCGAAGAACTGGAACAGCAGGCGGCCTGAACAGGCGGCGGCTATGTCCCCCGGACTACGGTCCGCGCGTCAAAAGCAGATAGCGGTCGTCGAATTCGGCAATCCGGCATAGCCGGGCCCGGTCCGGCAAATGATAGTGCGGGCCCTTCGTTGTCAGCAGCCCGTCCTGGCGAAGCGCCTGCATCGTCCGGTTCAGATGGACCGCGGTGATCCCCAGCACATCCGCAAGCTGGGCCTGGGTGATCGGGAAATGAAAGTCGCTATCTGTACCAAGGCCAGCCTGCTGGAAGCGGAGGCTCATTTCGCAGAGCAAATGGGCAAGGCGCGACTTGGCACTTCGCCGGCCAAGCGCGCTGTTCCACTTGGCCAGGACCGACGCATCAACGACGGTGTCGCGCCAGAATGCCATCGCGATCGCCATTGAGGAATCGGACAGCGCAAGCAAGGCCTCGTGCGGCACCAGCCTGACGACGGTCTCGGTCAGCGATTCAATGCCCCATCCCGTCTGCGGTACGGCGACCGAATGGAGGTCGCAAAAATCGCCCACGATATGGAGCGCGGTAATTTGGCGATGGCCGTTGGCAAGCTGATCGAAACGTCCAGCCAGCCCGTCCACGACGAGGCTCGAGAATTTCGAGCAATGGCCCGGCCGGACGATGTCCCGGTGCGCGGAAGTCCGCAACTCCTTGCCGGGCAACGACAGGACCGCCTTCCGTTCGGCCGAGGACAGGGGCGAACGGAGCAACAGGCGATGCAGAAACTTGTCCAGGGCGCAGTCAAACGCCGCATCACGCGTATTGGCAATCAAATCCGGCCCCGCTCAAACAAGGGCCGGAATTCAGCCCCGCAGGCAGTCGCTGAACAGTTTGGTGGCCGGTTCGTAAACCCGAAATGGGCTAACATAGGATAGGATGATCAGGCCGTCTTAATATATGTTAGAACGATGCACCGGACCGCATCGAGCGGAGCATCATTTGCTCTTTTGCGGCAGGTGGCCAGTCGCATATCGTCATCTGTCGCAACCATTGCTTCATCGACCTTCACCTGCGACGCGCCGACATGATGAAGTGTTTGTGCCTTCACTCACTTAAGGCTGCCCGCGGCGGCTTTATTGGTCGTGACGACGATGCGACCCTCCGCCGGCCCAAGACCGGACAGTCGACTATTGGGCTATTTGAAGCTGGTCTTCCCGAAGGTGAAGATAGTCAGTCCGGAAATCTCCGACTTCGGCGAGCCTTTTCCAGTCATTGACAGTCACGGCGCGATTGGTCCGTTCAAGAAGGCCGTCGAGATCCATTTGCCGAAGGGTGCGATTGACGTGCACGGGCGTCAGGCCCGTGCAGTCCGCCAATTGTTCCTGCGTCATCGGCAAGACATAATGGTCGCGGGCTCCCAGCCCGGCTGCTTCAAGGCGCAGGGAGAATTCGCAAAGCAGGTGCGCCAGGCGGCGGCGGGCCTGGCGTCTTCCGACATTGGTGACCCATTCCCGAAAGATCGAGCCGTCGACCAGCGTATCGGACCACATGGCGAGTCCGACGGCGGGGCGTTCAACCGTGATTTCCCGGACGGCCTTGCACGGGATTAAGGCAACTTCGGCGTGGGTCAGCACCTGAACATTGTGATCGGCGTAGCCCAACAAGCAATTCTGCAGGTCGACGATGTCGCCCTTCATATGGATTGAACAAATCTGCCTGCCGCCGTCGGCGACCACCTTGTGACGAAATGCGAAGCCGCTTCGAAGAAGGCAGGAGTAGGCCGGCCTGTCCCCATGCCGCACGATGTAGGAATGCGGCTCGAACGACTTCAGCGTGTAAGGCAGCGCCAGAATGGCATTGCGGTCGTCGCTCGAAAGCGGTCCGGAATATTCGAGCTTCTGGATCAGCGGAGCGAGCGGATGTTCGGGCGATTGAGTCATGAAAAAAGCTCCCGAGGAATTGCCGGGAGCCTAAAAACACTCTCATTCGCTGCGGGGCGCGTGCATGCCAGCGATCCATCGGGACATACGAGGTTCGTTCCGGCCATTCAAAGGTTATGCGCCCGTCGCTAACATAAGTTAGCGCAGTAACTTACCGGCGAGACGGGCGCTCCCACCGGGCTGACCTACCACGTCCAGCATGAGCTTGAGCGCGCGGTCAATGGTCTTGAGGCGCACCTCGCCGCGCCCGATGTCGCCAAAATGTTCTTCAAGATGCCAGGTCGCCCCCGAACGGCGGGCGCAAGCGAAATGCACCAGTCCCGGTTCATCGCCTTCGCCGCCGCGCCCGGCAAAGCCGGTGACGGCAACCGCGATGTCGGCGCCGGACCTTTGGAGCGCGCCTTCGGCCATGGCGATCGCGACAGATTTGCTTACCGCGTCATGTTCCGCGATCAGCCGGGGGCTGACGCCCAACTGCTCGCACTTGGAATCCTCCGAATAGCAGACGAAACCCCGGTCGAAACAGTGGCCAAAGCCTTCGACGTCAGTCAGCAGCGAGGCCAGCAGCCCGCCGGTGCAGCTCTCCGCCGCCGCCAGTTTCAGGCCGGCGGCATCGGCGCGGTGCAAGAGCTGGACCGCAAGGTCGCTGGTGCTTCCGGGGATTGCTGGATGGAGCGTTGCGGCTTCGGCCATCGCCGGTTCCTACAATATCCCGGCGACCAGTTTTCGTTCGACCGCCTCCTGCGCGTTCAAATACCAGTTGTTACCGCCCTTCTCGAGCAGTTCATCGACGCTAAGCCTGCTTCCCCTGACCAGCCTTTCGAACCCGCTCACTTCCAGCTCCATGCCGACCTCGATCTGGTGGAGGAGCGCCTCGACTCTCTTCTTCGCAGCACGGATCGGTCCATCGATCTCGATCGTGTCTGTCATCTGCCTTCCGTGGATCAGGAGCATCGTGTCCCTGGTCAGGAAACGGTGCGAGCATGGAAAGGCCGACATGATCGAAACGCCGGCCGAATAGACGACGCTCTTTCCCAGGAAATAGACTTCGGCCGTGGCACTTGAACTGAGCTGTTCGAGCTCCAGGACGATACGCCTCGCCATTTCGGCATCGCCGCCCGGGGTCGTGCAACAGACGACAATGTCGCCATCCTTTCCGCGAACCTTCTCGAGTTGATCGAGAAAGGATTTGACCATCGGGTCGCCAACTTCCCCCGTAAGCATGATGTCCGCCGGTGCGGGCAAGGCGTCGCGCACTGCCTGCGGAATGGATGAAGACGCTTCGTCGCGAGCCATATTTTCCTTCCCTCGAAAAACGGCCGCCCCATTGCTGGTGCGGCCGTATGATACCATCGCGCAGGAACGACTTACTGGCGTTCGCGCTCGCGGTTGCCTTCCTCGCGCTGGCTGCTTCCGCCTTCCTGGCGCTGGCTGTTACCGGCTTCCTGTCGCTGGTTGCTGCCTTCTTCGCGCTGGTTGGTGCCTTCCTGGCGCTGGTTGTTGCCGCCTTCTTCGCGCTGACGGTTCTGTTCTTCGCGTTCGCGATTTTGGTCTGTCATGTGAGTTACTCCGGTTACTGTTCGGCCCCATCGGGCCGCGAAACAGTAAATCGAAGGCGGGAAAGTCGTTCCCGGTCATTGCCTTAGGTTAGACGGTTCGCGCTGGAATTGCGCCGAGTTGCAACATGTTGGGTGTCGAGCCGTTTCACCCGCATGATCGACAATCGCAAGAATGAGGCCAAGCGGGCCGAGACCCCCGGCGGCCAGCAACCCGAGCCTGTTGAAGAGCGGCCAAACGTCGGCCAGGTCAGCCCCAATGACTATCCCGAGCCCGCTAGCGGCGCCGATGTCGCTAGGCCGGGATTGGCTAACCGGCCCAAAAGGGCGGGCTAGTCCCGGCCCGACCGCGTCGGTCTTCGGCATCGGTTTATGCAGGTATTGGCCCGTAGGCCCGCTACTGTCTTTGCTCGGTCCCGACCAAGAACGGCGGGCCTATTCGCTCAAGATCTGTGCGAAGCCAGGCCGAGCGATTTGAGATGGGTTTCCGGAGAGCTTGTCTCCGCTTGGTGGATGAGCGCGGCATATTTAGTCGCAAGTTCTTCATGCGAACGCCGGGCTTCGTGGCATGCCGCACTCCTTGCGGCGTTGCGCTCGGCTTGCTCCCGCTCGCGGAAATACTCGATCGACTGCTCGTCCACGTCACACCCCCGTCGTACGCCAGCAGCGGATTTCCGCTGCACACAAGGAGTTCCA
Organism: Sphingomonas xanthus; assembly: GCF_007998985.1. GTDB lineage: Bacteria > Pseudomonadota > Alphaproteobacteria > Sphingomonadales > Sphingomonadaceae > Sphingomicrobium > Sphingomicrobium xanthum. The sequence goes on along the minus strand of NZ_CP041659.1, from coordinate 1,616,798 downwards.
ATATAGCTCCGCTTTCGCCGCAGGGATTTAAACTAAGTTAGAACTGGCGAGATGTGATGTGAGGGACGGGTTATGTGCGGTCGGTACCGTCAATAAGCGGCTTCGCGAATGACGAAACGGGAGGCAATTGAACCGGAAAGGGGCTGGTGGAGCTGAGGGGAATCGAACCCCTGACCTCTGCAGTGCGATTGCAGCGCTCTCCCATCTGAGCTACAGCCCCGCGCCCTTGGCAGGGCGCCCCAATAGCGGCGGTTGCAGCGGCTGGCAACGCCCTTCCCCCTTCCTTTTTCACCTTGTCGTCCGAGCCCGTCGCTTTGGCGTCGGCATCGGAACGCCGACCCCTTCAATTCGTTGAACAATTGAAGCTCACAGGGGCGGCGGGGGACTGTTGTTAAAGGAGGAAAATCCCATGACTTATGATCGATACGAAAGCCGTCGGGGCTGGCGCGATCCACGGTCCCGGCAAGACCGGTATGACCGCGATGACTGGCGCGACGAGCGCGGCTTCCTTGACCGTGCCGGCGATGAGATCGCCAGCTGGTTCGGCGACGACGAGGCCGAGAGGCGCCGCAGGATGGACCACCGCGACGATCATCCAGGGGCCGAACGCAACCGTTACTACACCGATCGCGACCGCGAATATGGTCGCGGCGCATTCCTTAGCGACGATGATTTCTCGCGCCAGGACCGCTCGCCCAAATATCGCGACGAAGGCTATCGCCGGCCCTATACGGGCCGCTTTACCGGCCAGCGCAACTATGGATCAGACGACCAATACCGTTCGCGCGCCTGGTCGCGTTCGCCCAATCGCGATTGGGACGAGGAACGGCGCAGCAACTTCACCGGCGCCGCGTCGACCGGCATGCACGACCCCGACTATGACGAATGGCGCAGGCGGCAGATCGACGCGCTCGATCGCGACTATGACGAATATCGCCGCGAGAACCAGAGCCGGTTCGAGAGCGAATTTTCAAGCTGGCGAGACACCCGCCAGACTAAGCGCCAGATGCTCAGCAACGTCCGCGAAAATATGGAGGTCGTCGGATCCGACAATGAAACAGTCGGCAGGGTCGACCATGTTCGCGGTGATCGCATCGTCCTGACCAAGGATGACAGTGAGGACGGGCGCCACCACACGCTCAGCTGCTCACTGATCGACAAGGTCGAGGGCGACCGGGTCATCCTCGACAAGTCGGCCGAGGAGGCGAAGAAGCAATTCTCTAGCGAGGGCCGCGACCGCTTCCTGTTCGAGAATGATCGCGACCGCGAGCCCGGCCCGCACATGCTGAACCGCAGCTTCTCGGGCACCTACTAACTTTCCGTGCCCGATTGGCCAGCGGGCACTCTGGCCCGGCCGCATTCCCCGGCGGCCGGGCCTTTCGTTTGTCCGCGGCAAGGCCTAACGTTGGGTTTCAACAAAAGACGGAAAAATGCCGAGGAGAGGATCATGGCCAAGGCCTGGCACCTGATGCAGCGCCCCAAGGGAATCCCGACCACCGAGGACATTGTCCTGAAGGACCTTGCCCTGCCCGACTTCGCTGAAGGCATGGTGCATGTCCGCAACCGCTGGCTTTCGGTCGATCCCTACATGCGCGGGCGCATGAACGACGTGAAAAGCTATGTGCCGCCCTTCGCGCTGGATGCCCCGATGGAAGGCGGCGCCGTCGGCGAGGTGATCGAAAGCCGCGATCCGGCATTCCAGCCCGGCGACCAAGTGCTTCACATGGCTGGTTGGCGTGACGAGGCAGTGCTTCCGGCGGCAAGTCTCAACAAGCTGCCCGCAATTCCGGGCGTCGAATCACAGGCCTTCCTTGGCAATCTCGGCCTGACCGGCGGCACCGCCTATTTTGGCCTGCTCGAGGCGGCTTCGGCCAAGGAGGGCGATATCGTCTTTGTTTCGGCGGCCGCGGGCGCGGTCGGATCGGCGGTGGTACAGATCGCCAAGGCCAAGGGGATGACGGTGATCGGTTCGGCCGGCGGCAGGGACAAGTGCGACTTCGTCACGTCGCTCGGCGCCGACGCGGTGGTCGACTACAAGGCCGGTTCGCTACTGAAGCAGCTCAGCGAGGCCGCGCCGAAGGGCATCGACGTCTATTTCGACAATGTCGGCGGGGACCATCTCGACGCGGCGCTGGCGCTCGCCCGCAAGGACGCGCGCTTCGCCATTTGCGGAATGATCGAGGGCTATAACGAGGCCCAGCCTACCTGCCTTAAATATATCATGCGGGTTATCGCGATGCGCGTCCGCCTGCAGGGCTTCATCTACACCGATTATATGAGTCAGATGGGCGACTTTTACCGCGACATGGGCGGATGGATCGCCAGCGGAAAGGTCACATCGCGCGATACGGTGATGGTGGGGCTGGACAAGACGCTCGACGCCTTCCTCGGCCTGTTCAGCGGCGCGAATACCGGAAAGATGCTGGTGCGCCTTTAAGCAAAGGCGCCGGCGGCACCGCGATGCCGCCGGCCGTCACATTCAGGCGGAGGGCTGGCCTTCGAGCGAATGTTTGATCTGGCTCACCCGGTCGTGACCTTCGCGAACGGATCCATAGGCGCGCTGGATCACGCCCTGGACCGTCGGATCGAGGGAGTCGCTTTTCAGCGCAGTCTCGAACTTTTCCTTCAGATAATCTTCGCCGCGTTCGACTTCGTTGATCACCGCCTTGTCATCGCGGCCGGTAAGCCCGGCTTTGAAATCGAGCCAACTCTGGTGCAGGTGGCCGAGCGTGGTGCCGTCGCGGTCGGCCGAGGCGCCCAGTCGGCCGAGTTCCGCCTGTAGATCGTCCATGATGGTCGAACGCTTGTCAGCCAATTCGATGAACATCTGACGAAACTGCTCGGACTCGACGTGCGTCGCAGCGTCCCGGTAACCATTGATGCTGTCGCCGAGCGTATCGGTAAGCGTCTTAAGCACAGTCACGCCATTTTTGTCGGAATCGAACATGTTAGCTCCTTGTTGAGTGGAATATCCCACCAACGCCGGACCACCCAATTCGATGCGACCGTGCCTTGTCTAAATCAGCGCGCGTAGTTGCAGCTTGCAGGATTTCCCGTGCTCAGCCCGCGCCGAAGTGCTTCCATCCGCTGCGCCGAGCTTCCGTGCGTGAAGCTTTCGGGAACCACCCGCCCCTGCGTCTGCTTCTGCAGCGTGTCGTCGCCGATCGCTTCGGCGGCGCGCATGCCTTCTTCGATGTCGCCCTGTTCGAGCGCGCCCGACCGTGCCGCCCAGACGCCGGCGTAGCAGTCGGCCTGAAGCTCGACGCCGACCTGGACCTGGTTGCCCTCAGCCTTGCCGACCCGGGCCTGCGCGGCCTGGGCACGGTCGAGCGTGCCTTCGAGATTCTGGATATGGTGGCCGACTTCATGGGCGATGACGTAGGCCTGCGCAGCGTCGCCCGGCGCGCCGAAGCGGCGGGCTAGTTCGTTAAAGAAATCGGGATCGATGTAGATCCGTTGGTCGCCGGGGCAGTAGAAGGGACCCATCGCCGCCTGGCCCATTCCGCAGGCGGTTTGCGTCCCGCCTTCATAGGCGACCAGCCGGGTTGGCCGGTATTGGGCGCCAGCCTGCTGGAATATCTGACCCCAGACCTGTTCGGTCGATCCCAGGACCTGGCGCAGGAAGGTCGCCTGCTGGGTCGGCAGCGTCGACTGGCCCGATCCGCCGCCCCCGCCGAGGATTCCGCCGCCCCCGCCAAGCTGGGTCAGCGCGCAATAGCCAAGGCCGAGGATGATGATGCCGACGATGCCGAACCGCGAGGCGATGAGCGGCAACAGCATGCCAAGCCCGCCGCCGAGGTTGAGCCCGCCGCCGCCCGCCCCCGTCCGGTCTTCGAAATTGTCGCTGCCGGGGCCGTCGAACCGCATCTTGCTCTCCTTGCTTGCGCACCGCTGACAATGCTCCACCCGCGTAACGGTTGCAATTGACGGCGGCCGGGTCGAAGCGGTGGCCAAAGGAGTATCGCATGAAGCTTCAAGGCAAGGTCGCGTTGGTCACCGGATCCACTTCAGGCATTGGACTTGCGATCGCCAGGGCAATGGCCGCCGAAGGCGCAAGCCTGATGATCAACGGTTTTGGCGATCGCGACGAGATCGAGTCGATCCGCTCGGGGCTGGAGGAGGCGGCGGGTGCACCGGCATTGTATGACGCCGCAGACCTTGGCGACTGCGAAGCCATCGAGGCGATGGTCCGCCGCTGCGCGCACGAACTTCATGCCCCCGACATCCTGGTCAACAATGCGGGTATCCAGTTCGTGTCCCCGGTTACGGAATTCCCGACCGACAAGTGGGAAGCGATCCTGCGAGTCAATTTGACCGCCGTGTTCCACACCACCCGCCTGACCCTCCCCGCCATGCGGGAGCGCGGCTGGGGCCGGATCATCAACACCGCCAGCGCGCACAGCATGGTCGCCTCGCCCAACAAGAGCGCCTATGTCGCCGCCAAACATGGCGTCGCCGGTTTCACCAAGACCGTGGCGCTGGAGGCGGCAAGGGACGGGGTTACGGTCAATTGCATCTCGCCCGGCTATGTCTGGACCCAGCTGGTCGAAAAACAGATCCCGGACACCATGAAGGCGCGCGGCCTCACGCGGGAGCAGGTTATGAACGATGTCCTCCTCGCCGCCCAGCCGACCAAGCGTTTCGTGACCGTCGATGAAGTTGCCAGCCTGGCTCTCTACCTTGCCAGCGACGGCGCGGCGTCGATCACCGGCGCCAATCTCAGTATGGACGGAGGGTGGACGGCCGCCTGACGAGGGCGCTTGCACCGCTCGAATGCTTCGCTACGCTCTGCTGCAAATGAAAATTCTTGCGCCTTTGCTCATCGTCGCCCTTGCGGGCTGCGCGACCACGCCGGCCGCACCGCCGACCACCGATTGGCGAAGCGTCGCGACATCCAATGACCGTGAGCGGCTACGCCAGTGGCGCGATGCCTTCACCGATGCGCTGGCCAAGGCGCGCGCTGCCGGCCATGCGACCGAAGTCGCCAAAGAAGGTGCATTGCTGGTGCCCGATGCGGCCATTGGCAGCGGGCCTATCCCCTCTGGCGATTACCGCTGCCGGGTCATCAAGGTCGGCGCCAAGACGCTGGGCCAGCTGGACTATATCGCCTATCCCGCCTTTCGCTGCCGGATCGAGACTGCGGGCGCGCTTCAGCGCTTCACCAAGCTGACCGGGTCGCAGCGCCATGTCGGCACCATCTATCCCGCCGACCAGTTGCGCCAGCTGTTCCTTGGCACGCTGGTGCTGGGCGATGAGACGCGGGCCCTCGAATATGGAGTCGATCGAGAGCGCGACCTGGCCGGCTGGGTGGAGCGGATCGGCGAGCGGCGCTGGCGGCTGCTGCTTCCTTACCCGCAATTTGAATCGACGATCGACGTGATCGAACTTGTCCCGGAGGCCTGAGCGATGAACCGTACCCTGTTAGCCCTGCTGGCCGCGTCCATCCTTGCAGCGCCCGCCGGCGCAGCGACGCTCGGTGAAGCGATCCGCGCTGACATGCCGCAATTGATGACGCTGTACCGCGATCTTCACGCCAATCCCGAACTGTCGATGCAGGAGGTCCGCACCCCGGCCAAGCTGGCGGCGGAGATGAAGAAGCTGGGCTTCACCGTGACCGAGAACGTCGGCAAGACCGGGGTGGTCGCGGTGATGAAGAACGGGGCCGGGCCGACGCTCATGCTGCGTGCCGACATGGACGGCCTTCCCATCGTCGAGCAGACTGGCCTGCCCTATGCCTCCAAGGTGCGCGCGGTGGCGCGCTCGGGAGTCGAGACCGGCGTGATGCACGGCTGCGGTCATGACACCCATATGACCGCCTTCATCGGCACCGCGAAGCGGCTTGCGGCGATGAAGGACCAATGGGCGGGGACGCTGGTGATGATCCTGCAGCCAGGCGAAGAAACCGGCGAGGGCGCCAAGGCGATGCTCGACGACGGGCTCTACACCCGCTTCCCCAAGCCCGACGCGGTCGTCGCCTTCCACGACGCGGCAGCGCTCCCGGCCGGGGTGATCGGCGTGACGCCAGGCTATGCGTTGGCCAATGTCGATAGCGTCGACATCAGCGTTCGCGGCCTCGGCGGCCACGGCGCCTATCCGCACACCACCAAGGACCCCATCGTCCTGGCCAGCCGGATCGTCACCACGCTGCAAACATTGGTTAGCCGCGAAAACGATCCGCAGCAGCCCGCGGTGGTCACCGTCGGCAGCTTCCAGGCCGGGGCCAAGCACAATATCATTTCCGACGAGGCCCGGCTTCAGCTGACGGTGCGCAGCTATACCCCCGAGGTGCGCAAGAAGCTGCTCGACGGAATCCGCCGGGTGGCGCGGGGAGAGGCGATCGCTGCCGGCATGCCCGACGACAAGATGCCGGTGGTCACGATCCGAGAACAGGAATTCACGCCGTCGACCTTCAACACCGAGAAGCTCAGCAACCGGGCAATCGAGCTATTCACCCGGCAATTCGGCGCGCAGCGGGTCGTCAAGACCCCGGCAGTAATGGGCGGCGAGGATTTCAGCCGCTTCTGGCTGGCCGACAAGTCAATCGAAAGCCTGATCTTCTGGGTCGGCGGGACGCCAACGGCGACCTATCAGGCGGCGGGTGGCGACCAGTCCAAGCTCCCCTCGCTCCATTCCCCCTTCTGGGCCCCCGAAGCTGAAACCGTCATCGCCACCGCAACCGAAGCCATGACCATCGCCGCGCTGGACGTGCTGAAGAAGGGGTAATCCCCCTTACGGCGATCCCGATCTACCGCCGGCCCGGACCTGTTGCGCCACTTCTGGGCGTTTGTCGCCCGATGGAGTAATGTGTCGGCTCGCCCCCCGACGGAGGAAGTGAAATGGCTAACGAGATCCAGGTCCGGCGGTTCGATAATCCCGACGAACAGCTCGACATGAAAGACGCCGGGGGTATCGACATCGTCCGATTGGGCGACGGCACCACGGGGATGCACGCGGTTTTCGAGCCCGGCTGGACCTGGGAGAAAGATGAAAAGCCGCTTCTCGGCTCGCCGGATTCTTGCCCGATGCACCATGTCGGTTACTGCATCAGCGGGACGCTGGTCGTCCGAATGGTCGAGACGAACAAGGAAACCCGGATCGGCAGCGGCGACTTTTTCGACATTCCGCCAGGGCATGATGGCTTTGTCGACGGGCCGAAACGTGTCGAATTGATCTTGTTTGCCCCGCCCGAACACACGCACTGACGTCGCCAGATCTTGCGACGGGGCATAACCCTATTCAGCAGCCCACAGCCTCGATTTCTCGGTCAGCGTAAGCTCGCGCAGCAGCGCGTCGACGCTTGTCGTGAGTTCGTCGACGAAAGGCATGGGGTGGCGCGCACCGCGATAGGTTTCAGCAAGCAGGATGGCGTCGACGAGGATCGGTACGACCAGGCTTTCCGGGTCATCCAACTCCGCCAGTCCGTGTAATTTCTCCAGCGCCTTGCGCCGCGCCGCCTCGGGGTCGGACAATGCCGCCGTCCGCCCAATCACCCACGCCATTTTCCCGATTCTCCCTAAAGACCCAAGAGTAACGCAGGCGCGCGCAAAGGGTCAGTTCGGCCGGGCGTGAGAGGACACCAATTCGCCGCAGGCGCGCGTGCCGGGGTTGTGGGAGCTCCCGATCGTCGGGGGCCGTTCGGGAACTCCCACCCATCGCCAGATTCGGCTCCGGACGGCCCAATTCATATCGGCC